>JAIXPW010000228.1 GCA_027485995.1 Verrucomicrobiaceae bacterium | reverse complement strand
GCTTCAGCGCAAAAGCGGCGAGGCGGATCTAACAGCGGCGAAGCAGGTGCTCAAAGCCAAGGTCAAAGGCGAACTGGAAGCCGCCCCACAAGACAGCGGCACGGTGCTGCCCGAGCTGAGCATGGCGGCAATGCTTCGCTGCAAAGTCCGCTACTTCACGGACGGCGCCGTGATTGGCAGCAAGGCCTTCGTCAACGAAGCCTTCACCGCCTCACGTGAACGTTTCAGCGCGAGGCGGAAGGACGGAGCGAGGAGGATGAAGGGAGCCGGGGCAGCTGCCAGCGGGTTCCTCTGGAGCATGCGGGATCTGCGGGTCGGAGTCACGTGACCAGGCTCGCCTGAGGTGACAAACTGGGGGCAACTGAGACTTTACCAGGAGAGCTGTTAATCAAAGTTAATGATTGCGCCCGGGCCAGAACGCGCTATGAAAATTTCCCATGAAATCACTCTTTCTTGCCGCAGTGGCTCTCTCAGTTTTGGCCCTTTCCTCCTGCAACACCATGATCGGCGTGGGACGCGATCTGCGTTTGTTGGGAGAAGGCATGGAGACCAAGGCCCGCTCGAGTGGCGGAGGCGCGGATCAACAGCAATCCGGCGCCCCCGTCTATTGATTCGCGGGGTTTACCTCTGCTCAATCTTGCCGTTCCATCCGGCGAGATAGCCCTTGTTGAAAAACACCTGATCGGACGCCGGGATGTTGGCGTTGTACTGGGCAGGGTTGAAGCCCCTGCCGCTGCGACGGTCGTTCAGTCCGCACTGGTTCCCATAGCTGTAGATACGCTCATTGGCTGTGGTGCCGCCGTTGCCCCAACCGCCGTTGTTGCCACCCCAGCCGCCGTTACCCCAGCCACCGGAGCCTCCGGGATTGGTGTTGCGGTATCCTGAAGCGTAACCGTTGCGGTAGCTGTCCTGGAAGGGCGGCGCGACGGTGGTCTGGCCCCGATAGGGGTTGTAGGGACGATTGTAGGATTTGTCGCGCGCGCCGTCAGTCTGGCCACTGCGATAGGCTTGACTGGAACTACCGCCGTAACCTCCACCGTTGTAGCCACCGCCGCTGGGGTAGCCGCCCCCTTGGGGATAGCCCGTGTTTTGACCGTAGTAGGGGTCAACGCAACTGGTGAGAAACGCAGCTCCAGCGGTGATACAGATTAGAAGAATTGTTTTCATGGCAAGGGCGATTCTAGTCCGTGATGGAACCGGCGTCCAGCATTGGCGAGAAGAACATGTTTCTTGTCAGGACCGGGCAGGGTCGGCAGCTTCGCCACGCGCATGAATTGGTTTGAACAACTCATCGGTCAGGATCTGAAAAGTGCCCTGCCCATCATCCTCGGCATCATCGTGTTCGAGGGTGTGCTCTCCGTGGACAATGCGGCGGTTCTGGCCACCATGGTGCGGAAACTCCCGGCCCACCTGCGCGGCCGGGCGCTGAAGATAGGTCTGATCTTCGGCCTGATCCTGCGTGGCGGCTGCCTTCTAGCCGTCAATTTCCTGACCAAGGTCTGGTGGGTCGGCCCGCTCGGCGGGCTCTACCTGCTGTGGCTGGCATTCCAGCATTTCACCAAACATGAGCATGTGGAGGACGTCGCCAAGGACGCGGTGCAGCACGAGGGCAACTGGGTGTTCCGCCACATGGTGAGGCTGATTGGCGTGTTCTGGGCCACGGTGCTCTCAGTGGAGGTCATGGACCTGATGTTCTCGATCGACAACGTGCTGGTGGCCAACGCCCTGACGAGCAACACCTACCTGATCTGCATGGGCGTCTTCGTGGGAATCCTGGCGATGCGTTTCGCGGCCCAGGGCTTCGTGAAGCTGATGCATGCCTATCCGTTCCTTGAAACCTGCGCGTTCCTCGTGGTGGGCCTTCTAGGCCTGAAACTGGTAGCCGGTCTGATGGGGCACTTCGCTCCGGAATCATCCGTTTCCCACCTGATCGAGAGCCAGACCTTCAAGATCTGGTGGTCGGTGTTCATGCTGCTCATTTTCATCGTCCCGGTCGTCACGCACCGGCTGCTCGGCTGGCCGCGCCACAAAAGCTGAGGCTGCGCGGTTGCGTGTCGAGGTGCTTTCCCTATTCTTGCGAAGGTGAGCGAGCGATTTGATTGGCCACAGTTTCAAGCCGACTTTCCTCAAGTCGCGTTGGCGGCGGGTTTCGAACCGGTCATCCTGACCAGCACCGCAGCCGGGGACGTCATCGCTTGGGAAAAGCCGGGAAAGGGCCCGTTGGTGTATCTTTCCTCGGGCATCCATGGCGACGAGCCCGCAGGTCCGCTTGCCCTCCTCGAGTTGATGCGCTCGGGCACCTTCGGCCCGGAAGCAAGCTGGATCCTCTGCCCGGCGCTGAATCCGACCGGCCTGCTGGCCGGGACCCGGGAAAGCGCCTCCGGACAAGATCTCAACCGCGACTACTGGGCGAGGAGAAATCCCGAGGTTTCCGCTCATGCCACGTGGCTTGAGAAAAAGGCCGTGCCGGACGTCTTCATCTCCCTGCACGAGGACTGGGAAACCACCGGCTTCTATTTCTACGAGATCAACTGCTGCCAGGACTCTCCGGAGCGGGCGAGCGCAATCCTCGACGCCGTTGCCTCCTGGTTTCTGCCTGAACCGTGTTCGTGCATCGACGACCACGACGTGCGCGACACCGGCTGGATCTATCACGCCGCTGAGGCGGACCTGCCGGAGTGCTGGCCGGAGGCGATCTTCCTCGCCAAGCTGGGTTGCCCGATCTCGTTCACCTTTGAAACCCCCAGCCAGGCCCCACTTTCCTCCCGCGTGGCCGCTCATGTCGCAGCGGTGAAGGCGGCCTTGCTCCACGTCGCCGGTTTGCGCTCGCCAAGCGCGTGAGATCGCTTTGGATAGGCGCATGCATGGCCCGATGTTGTCCAGGTGTCTGATCGCGGTTCTAACGGTTTCCTGCGGATTCGCCGCGGAGACCCTGACCAAATCCACGGCGGAGGAAGCCGTCGCAAGAATCGCCGCAGCAAGGCTCGCCGACCTGAAGAAGGAGCGCACCGCGGAGGTGGAGGCGAAGTCGATCACCCTCGGTGACAAGACCCTCCGCTGGCTGCAGAAGGACTTCGGCAGCGCTCCAGTCGGCAAGCGCAGCCTGTGGATCTCCATGCACGGCGGCGGAGGCGCTCCGGCAGCGGTCAATGACCAGCAGTGGAAAAACCAGATCCGGCTCTATCAACCTGCGGAGGGCATCTACCTCGCCCCGCGCGCCCCGACCGACACCTGGAATCTCTGGCATGAAGCCCACATCGATCCCCTTTTCGGCCGCCTCATCGAGGACATGGTCGCGGTGAACGGGGTCGATCCCGACAAGGTTTTTCTCATGGGCTACTCCGCCGGAGGAGATGGTGTCTGGCAGCTCGCACCCAGGATGGCCGACCGTTTCGCCGCCGCCGCGATGATGGCGGGTCACCCGAACGAGTCCAAGCTCGACGGTCTGAGAAACCTGCCCTTCGCCCTCTTCGTCGGTGGGGCAGACGCCATGTATGATCGCAACAAGATCGTCAAGGAACGGATCGACGCTCTCGACCAAATGGCGAAGGAGGATCCAGGCGGCTATGTCCACTTCGGGCGCGTCTATGAAGGTCTGCCCCACTGGATGAACGGCAAGGATGCCGAGGCGGTGCCGTGGATGGCGGCATTCACCCGGAATCCCTGGCCAAAGAAAATCGTCTGGCTCCAGGATGACGTCACCCACGATCGGTTCTACTGGCTGGAAATTCCGAAAGGCAGCGCAAAGACCGCCGCGCGGATGGTCGCCGAGGTCGCTGGCCAGGAGATCAAGCTCAGCGGCGACGTTCCCGCCGGGACCAGCATCTGGCTGTCCGACGCACTGGTCGATCTCGACCAGGCCATCACGGTCACGGTGAATGGCAAGCCGGGCTTTCAAGGGAAGGTCACCCGCTCCGAGGCCACGATCCGCGAGGCCATCCAGGCACGGCCTGAGATCACTGGCTGTCCGACGGCTGTCGTGCGCATCAAGTGATGGTCCCAACAAAAAACTGGCGGAACCCATCAGGGAACCGCCGGTTTGAAAGGGAGAATTGGGAGAAAACTCAGTTCACCGCAACAGCGGAGGAACCGGTCTCACCCGTCCGGATGCGGATGGCTTCCTCGACTGTGGAAATGAAGACCTTGCCGTCGCCGATCTTGCCGGTGTTGGCGCTCTTGACGATGGCCTCGGCAACTCCGCCAGCCTGGGCGTCATCGACCACGATTTCGATTTTCACCTTGGGGAGGAAATCGACCGTGTATTCAGAGCCGCGATAGATCTCGGTGTGCCCCTTCTGACGTCCGAAGCCCTTGACTTCAGTCACTGTCATGCCCTGGACACCCACCTCGGCGAGAGCCTCCTTCACTTCTTCCAGCTTGAATGGTTTGATGATCGCTTCGATTTTTTTCATGGTTGCGGCGGATTGGTAAATGACTGATAGCAACGGTCGTGCCAAGATGGATCGCGAATTGTTCGTCGTCCTTCTTGGTGATAACCTTTGGAACATGGGTTGACGAGCGGAAAACAGAGCATTTCACAAATCCATCAAGGCCCGCAAACCCTGAAATTCTCCCATAAACCGGGTTGCGCCGGGTTGAAGTTTCGCCCAAGTTCAGCTCGTTGAAACCACCCCGCAGAATCATGAAGCACACACTCCTTGTCCTCGCCGGACTTGTCGCATCCCCCTTTTCCCTTGCCGACGATCAGCTTGGCAAAACGACCTACGCCACCTGTTCCGCGTGCCACGCTGCCGACGGTCAGGGTCTGACTCTCGGACCGAACATGAAAATGGCTCCGTCGCTCAGCAATTCCAAGATCGTGAACGGAGATCCCGCCGTGTTTGCCCTGGTTCTGCTCAAGGGCATCCAGAAGGACCCGGCCAACACCGCGATCGCCGGGATGATGGCTCCGCTCGGTGCCGCCTTGGACGACTCCAAGCTTGCCGCCGTGATGACCCACGTGCGCTCCAGCTTTGGCAACAAGTCCGCCGCTGTGACCGAGGCCGAGGTCAAGGGCTACCGCGAGAAGTGGAAGGACATCAACGCTCCGGTAACTCGCGCGAAGATCGAGGAGCTGAGCAAGAAGTAATCCATCAGCCACCTGCTTTCCTGAACGGCGCCCGGTTCACCCCGGTCGCCGTTTTTCATTTCATCGGCGCACGGCTGGTTTCCCGGCCCATCACATCGTAGTCGGTCCGCAGATCCCAGGTTCCATCGCGATCCGTGTCCTCCCAACGGGATTCCTGAATGCCCTCGCGGAAGACGTAGCGGAAAAGCGGAAAGCCTGCGCCGCCGGGGGTGACCAGCTCCGAGGCCAGAATGCCTTGATTGAAGGTTTCCACCACGTCGAAGGTTCCATCCCTGTCCCGATCCACCATCCCTTTCACCCGGATTCCGGATTCATACTCCATCCTTTCGTCCCAGCGCCCATCGAAGTTCTCATCGTAGAGGGCCAGCATTGGATGACCCGACGCGTCATAGCTGATCCGGACATCCGCCTTGTGATCGCCATTGCGATCCCGCTCGGTCTTGCGCTCGCCGGTCACTTTGGAGTTTTGCTGGGAGAAGGAAATCAGCGCCACCAGCGCGATCACCGTGATCAGCGCGGCCACCCAGGGCATGTTGGAACTGCTTTTGCGCGGAAGCGACTCCGGCTCTGCCGGCAGGCCGAGAATCTCCTTGGCCTCCTGGAAATCCTCATCCGCAACGGTCACCCGGATGCCGGACGAAGCCAGCAGATAGGGCGCGGTTGAGGCCGTGGCCTCGTCAAGAATGTCCGCGCCCACTCCGCCTGCCTCCAACAGGTTCTTGATCATATAGGCGTCCTCCAGTGAGGCGCAGCGTTTCACCACGGTCATGCGCGACCCTTGCACGGGCGATTGACGCGTGCCAGTCCGATGAACGGATCAGCTGGCGCGGAAAGCGGCCAAGGCCTCCGCACCCATGTAGCGCACCAGCACCTCATCCGGTGTGGTCTTCAGGTCCACAAGGACCAGCGCGTCGAGCACGTTGGCGAAATCCGGATCCACGTTGAACTCCAGAAGGGTGGCATTCAGCTTCAGGTACTGGCGCAGCAGGACCGGCACCCCTTTGCCATCCGGCTCGACACGCGCGATGGCGGCGGACACTTCCTCGATCGAGTTGAACCGCTGCCCAGCGCCCTGGCTCCCGGCCAAGAGGCCATGATAGGGATTCAGCGGCTGCACCCAGTTCGACAGGTCCTCGTTCCGTCGATTCTCACGCATGTACTTCACGATCAGTTCCTGGGAAATGGGGCTGTAGTCATCCGAGATGCTGACCGGTCCGAACAGTCGTGAATACCGTGGAAACCGGGCGACGAACCGGGCTATGCCGCGCCAAAGCAGTGCCAGCGGATGGATGGATCGCTGATAATCCGGGGCCACGAACGAGCGCCCCAGTTCCAATCCCGGCGAGAGGTGATCGAGAAACGGCTGGCCGAGCCGGAAGAGCGTGGAGGTGTAAAGCCCGTCGGGACCGAACTCCGCCAGCAGCGTATCCGTCCGCCCCAGCCGGTAGCCACCGGCCACCGCGCCAGCCTCCCGATCCCAAAGAAAGAGATGCAGGTAGGTGCGGTCATGTTGGTCGAGGTCCAAGGGCTTTCCCGAGCCTTCGCCAACCGCGCGAAAGCAGATTTCGCGGAGCCTGCCAATCTCATGAAGCACCGTTGGAATGGCGTCTGCGGGTGCCAGATACACATCAAATCGCGCCTGGGAAACCAAGGGCCCGCTGCTGTTGAGCCGGGTCACTTCCGCGAGCACCGCAGCTGGGTCTGCCGGGTCTGCCAACGGTTGGAAAATGACGTCACTCCCTCGAACGCGCAAGGGACTCGAAACAGCGGTTTGCTGGCTCATCGTGGTGGAGGTTCAGGGTGGGGCGCCGAGGGGCGATGGGGTCACACCTTTGCCCACCCTACGCCCACATCCTGACGGTGGATGACGCGCCAGGTCCATGCCCGCCCTCAAACGGTTTTGTCACAACCGGCGGGACTCAGGGAGCGACCCTTTCAAGGGCGCTCCGCAGAAGGGCGGTGGGATTGGCGGCTTCAGAAAGCCTCTCGTGGGGGATCAAATCCCCGGCCCGACAGACCACGCTGCGACCACGGAGCTGGAGCAGCATTGCAGGCAGAAGGGCGGTCCTCAGAAATGGGTGGATCGCTCCAACAAGGTGGAACCAGGCTGGATTCGCCCCGAAAAAGTGAACCGGCAGAACCGGAGCCCTGGCCTTGATGGCCAGCGAGGCGATGTGGGGCGACCAGGGCGCATCCGCCACTGCGGCCCGCTCCGGCCTCCAGGTCGAAACCTCACCTGCGGGAAAGACGGCTAAAAGCCCACCCGCGCGGAGATGGTCCAGAGCCTCCCGAAGGGCCCGCGCATTCCGTCGCGCCGACCCTTCACCGCCCAGGATGGAGAGGGGTATCACCCAGGGTCCGATTCCCGGTGCCGATGCCGCCACTTCGTTGGCGAGGATGCGGAAATCGCGGCGCTCCCGCAGGCAGATTGCGATGAGTGCCAGCGCATCCGCCCCACCGAAGGGGTGGTTCGCCACCACGACGAGCGGACCAGTCCGGGGAATGGCCGAACCCACTCCAGCAGCGTCCGTTTCCAGGCCAAATCCCTCCAACAAGGCCTCCTCCGGCTGCCCCGACAAGGCCGCGTGCTCAAAAATCTCCCTCGCACGTGCGATCCCGAGGCCCCGTTCCAGCAAGCATCGGACAGAACCCCGCCAGCCATCTCCAGCCAGCGCGGGTACCAGCACCGCAGTGTCCAGAAACACCGCCGAGCGAGCGATGGAATCCTGTTCGCTCAATCAGCTTTTGTTCTTCAGCAGGTCCCGGATCTCGGTGAGAAGCTGCACGTCGGCCGGAACCGGGGCGGCTGCTTCTTCCTTCGGAGCATTCCTTTCGGTGAGGCTCTTAGCCTTGTTGTAGGCCCTCAAGACGACGAAAAGGGCGAAGCCGACGATGAGCAGGCTGATGACCGAGTTCAAGAACACGCCGACTGGAAGACCGCTCGGCTTGAACTGGCTGAAGTCAGGCTGCCCCCCCATATTACCGATGGCCGCGAGCAGGATATCGGTGAAGGCGCTGACGACCTTGCCGAATGCACCGGCAATGATGACACCGATGGCGAGGTCGAGCATGTTGCCCTTGAGAATGAAGTCGCGGAATTCCTTGAACATGGTTGCTGGAGTTTGACGCCTAGGACGATGCATTCCGCCCTATCTGCTGACAAGGGGTTTCTCAGGGCCCCGGACTCACTTCGCCCGGATGACCTCCATCACGGCATCACCCCAGATCTTGTAACCCGCTTCCGAGGGGTGGAGGAAATCGCCCATGATCTCACGGGAAATGCTGCCGTCCGCTTGGACCAGCTTTGAGGTGATGTCGAGAAAGGTGATGCCCTTGGTTTCACCGAACTTCGCCAGCAGCTTGTTGAGCTCCGCACCCTTCGCCCGGAGCGGATTGTCGGCCTTTTCGCCATGCGGGAAGACGCCCATCAGGATGATTTTCGTTTCGGGTGTTTTCGCACGGATGCGCAGCAGGACCTGCCGCACGCCCTCGGCGATTTCCTCAGGAGTGTTGTCGCGGGCGTTGTCGGTTTTCGTGAAGTTGTTGGTGCCGATGTTGACGATGGCCCACTTCGGGTGATGTCCGTTGAGCTCACCGTGATCCAGCCGCCACAGGACATTCTGGGTGCGATCCCAGCCGAAGCCAAGGTTGAGGACGGAAAGCGCCGGGAATATCTCGCGGGTTAACGGATCAATTCCTGGAGGGGGGTCCGGCGGAAATCTTTCCACTTTGGCTTCGAATGTGTGTTGAAACGCCTTTTCCCCACGGGGCTTGAAGTTTGGCGTGTTAGGTGGGCCGCCCCAGAAGTGGGTGATGGAGTCACCGATGAGCACGACATGAGCCGGAAAGTTCTTGAGCATGATGATGTCCTCGTGCCGCCGCCACCAGTCGTAGAAATCCTTTTCCAGCTTCGACACCGGGACGATGGCGTTGTTCTCGGATGGCTTGCACTTTGGCTCGTCACCGAAAAGTTTGGAAAGGAGTGGCTCCATCGCTTCGGCCCAGGCTTTCGCACCGGCGGGGGCGGGGTGGAGTTGATCCGGCATCATCGTGGTGTCGATCGTCCCATCGAGCTTGAGGAAGACGTGGTTCACATCGAGGAAGAATACCGACTTGTTGTCGGCGAGTTCGGCGACCCGTTCGCCTGCCTCTTGATTGGTCTCGAAGCGCTTTTTCACATCCCCTCGCGGGCTGCCGTCAGCTTTCTTGTAGGTGTTGGTGCGCGGAAAGATTTTCAGCAGGAGGACCTTGGTATCGGGCAGTTTTTCCCGCAGCAGCGCCACGATGGCGGCCGTGCCTTTGTAAATCTCTCCGGCGTCGTGGACGACCGGGTAGTTTGCATCGTCCGAGTTGTTGGTGCCGATGAGCAGGGTGACGACCTTCGGGTGCTGGCCTTCGAGTTCGCCGTTCAGGAGGTTCCAGAGGGTGTTTTCCGTGCGTCCGCCGCTGTAGCCGAGGTTGAGGGCCTTGCGCGGGGCGAAGAACTGGTTCCAGACCTCCTGGTACTCGGGCTTCTCGAAGTTGTGGGTGATCGAGTCGCCGATCATCAGCAGGTCGTGGTCCCCGGCCTTGGCGGCGGCGACCTTGTCCGCGTGCCGCTTTTCCATGCCACGCTGCGGCACCGGGATCACCGGTGACTTCCCGGCCACCTCTTCGGCGCTGGCGAGGGCGGGCAGGAGGCAAAGGCAGACCGCAGCGAAACCGGATTTCAGCATGGATGAAGTCATGCCGCTTCCGGCGGCGGAATCAAGCATCACCTCAGGTCGAGGACTCCCAGCAACGCGATCAGCGATTGCGGTTCATCCGCATGATCCGGTCGCTCTGCGCCTTCAACTGGCTGCGTCTCATCCAGTTCATCAAGGGCGGAATGATCAGCAGAAGGGCAATGGTGATCCCAGCCAGACTCAGCCACAGGATGAGCTGCGAGCTCGGCAGGGCACTGAATGGTTCGGCAGTGGTTTGGGGTTCCGTGTTGAAGCGGCTCCACGTGCCAGATCCCTGAAAGGAGTTTCTAAAGGAAGCGAGCTCGGCTTGGGCGTTTCGTATGGAAAATCCGACCTTCAGGACGATGGCGAGCGCAAGGGCGATGGCCGTGTAGCCCACGCGGAAGGTGATCTTCGTCACGATCGAGGTCGCAGTTCCAGCCGAACTCAGGCAGTGGGCGATGATCACGGCCGGGATGGCGAGAACCCCGAAGGTCACCCACCCGAGACCCGCGAAGATGAGGGCGGTGACCTCCGCTCCATGAACCGATCTCTCTTTGCTCTCCATGATGTCCGGCAAGATGCGGGAGTGAATCGGAAAGGTCAAACTTCAAGTCCTGCCTGCCTCGGACGGTCCCTGAGAGGCTGTCTGATCAACCCTGCCAGCGGTCGATCGCCAGCCGGATGCCGGCCGCCTTGTGCAACGTTTCCTCATACTCCTTCTGCGGATCGGAGTCGGCCACGATGCCACCACCGACATCATAGGTGAGTGTATCCCCCTCTCTAACAAGCGTGCGGATGGCGATGTTGAACTGGCTTTCGCCATTGAAGCCGAACCAGCCGAGTGATCCGCAATACAGTCCGCGCGGCCGGGTTTCCAGGGCCTCGATGATCTCCATGGCCCGCTTCTTCGGTGCCCCGGTGATGCTGCCTCCTGGGAAACACGCGGCCAAGGCCTCGATCGCGTCGATGTCCTCGCGCAGGGTGCCAACGACGGTGGAGACAAGATGATGGACCTGCTCCAGCGTCTCGAGCTTGAGCATTTCCGCAACCTTCACACTGCCGAACTCGCAGACCTGGCCGAGGTCGTTGCGAAGCAGGTCGGTGATCATCACCAGCTCGGCGATTTCCTTCGAGGAGGTCTGCAATTCGTAGGCCGAGCGCAGGTCGTCATCGCGATCGGGAAAGCGCGGTCGCGTGCCCTTGATCGGCCGCGTTTCGATTCCCCGGCCGGACAGCTTGAGAAAGCTCTCCGGCGAGGAACTGAGGACCTCGCGGCCATCGAGCGACATCCACGCCGCCATTGGCGCGGGCGTGGCATCCCGGAGTTGCTCATAGAGCGGAAAGAGCGAGCCGCCGCTGACCTCGGCTACATAACTCTGGGAAAGGTTCACCTGATAGATGTCGCCTGCCGCGATCCATTCCTGAGCGCGTCTAACAGATTCCAGATAGGCCTCGCGGCGGGTTCCGGCGATGAACGGTCCGATGTTGAAAGGCTCTCTAACAGGATCGCGCAAATCATCGGAAAGCCTGCCGACCTCCCACCACTCGCCGCTGTCATGGACATGAACGAGCATTTCCGGAAAGACCCCGAAGGTGAAGTCGCCGCCGTAGCCGATCCAGCCGCAAAGTCCGCCGAGCGGAAATCCTCGGTCGGTGGTCGGTTGGGAATGCGTGTTGAGGATTTCGCGAAGCCGGCCGCGATCCTGTGGCGAGCTCATCGTTCCCCGGATCAACTCCGTCGGTCTGGCTGCGATGACCGAGACCGGACGTTCAGCGGTCGAAGGGCGGTTTCCAGCGGTGTCGAAAAACACCAGTCCATCCAGATGCCGCAGCCTGGAGGCCACCTCGGACGGCGGGAGGCCATCGAGCGACACACGGCGGACAGCGGGACATGAAAGCGGCAGGGCCATGGGCGGCGGCACGTAACTAGCGGGCTGCGGAACTGACAAGCGGGAACTCGATTCGCGCGAAGACCGGGAAATGATCCGACGGCAGCGGCTCGGGATCCGCCACGATGTCCGCCGCGAGGATTTTCGCTCCGGGGGGGACGAGGATGTGATCGACGCTGACCTCGCCGGCCCGCGAGCCTTTCCAGAAATGCAGCGTGGTGCGGTTGTGATCGTTGGGATGCAGGACGTCGTAGGCATCCACCAGCCCGCGTTCCCATTTGGAAAGCTGGCCCATCAGCATCGCGGGCTTTCCACGCAGATAGCCGACGGCGGGATTGGTTTCCTTGGCATTGAAATCCCCGACCAGCACGACCGGTTCATCGTGGTGACGTCGCGCGTCGATCCGCTGAGAAATCAGTTTCGCCGCCCCTTCGCGCGAGGCTTGGTTCTGGTGGTCCCAGTGGGTGTTGAAGACATAGAAGCCGCGACCGGTGGCACGGTCTGTTAGACGGATCCAGGCGGCGACTCGCGGGATGTCGTTGCCCCAGGTCTTCGAGCCCGGGGTTTCAGGCGTATCGGAAAGCCAGAACGTACCGCAGTCGCTCAGGTCCGCCTCGAAGCGGTCGTTGCGGTAGAAGATGGCGGAGTATTCGCCTTCGCGCTTGCCGTCATCGCGACCGATTCCGTGGAAGCCATATTCCGGCAGCGAGGCGCGCAGATCCGCCATCATCCCATGAAGGCCTTCCTGGACTCCGAAGACATCCGGCCCGATCCGCGAAAGCGTGTTCATGACCGGCTTCAGTCGCTCGCGCCAGGCCCGCGGGCCCTTGTCGCCGTCGTTCTCGTAGCGGAGGTTGAAGGTGGCGACTTGCAGCGAGATCACGCCATCTTCCCGAAAAGCCACGGCCTTGGGCGTCGCGGTCACCTGTTTCCGCCCGCAGCCCGAGACGAGGAGGACGATGATCGGGAAAAGCCAGAACGCACGCATCGGGGGGACTTTCCCTGAAGGCGTGGCGATGTCAATTCGGGTCCTCTTTCGGTAGTGTCCTAATTTGAAATCGGCCAATTTTTGCTGAAATCCGGTTTCTGTGTGTTGTCGTGTTTTTTGTGTTGCATGGCCCGAGGTTTCCGTGCATAGCTTCAGCATGCTCACGCGAGAGACGCTAATAGCCGAATGGGAAAGGTCAAAGAAAGAGACGGAAGCACTGGAAAACCTTCTTTCGGTGAAATACGGATGGACCCCCACAAAGCGCCCTGAAGATCAAACTCCAGGACTGCTTGCCTCTGCGATTGCTGCTAACAACAAGTTCTATGGTGGAGGCGAGGCTGTTCCAATAATCAAGTATGCCGAAGAGTTTCGGGCGTGGCTAAAGAATCAGCCTGGGCAATTTTCGATTGGAGACTTCCGCCAGTATCTTGAGGGGAAATTTGGCCCTAGCGTGAACGACAACTCAATCAGGACGCCGCTTCGACTTGCCGAGCAAGACGGTTCGATTGTTGTTGTTGACCAAGGCGCGGGCCGTCGCCCCACAACCTACGTCTCAGCAAAGGCCCTCCTTTGACCCTTTTCCGAAAAACCAACGGATTACTGAAATGAAATTATTACACACGGGAAGGGCTTACAGCCCGGACACTCTTCCCTGAAAAAAGACACCCCGTTGTCGCTTCGCTTTGCGGGCCGGGCGACAACGGGGAAGGGCTCAATACACGTAGGGGCTAGCTTGGCGCGGTAGGCGGCTTTCCATCCAATCTACCGAGGGTTCGATTCCCTCTAGCTCCAAACGCTGAAAAAAGTCATACCCTATTCGACATAGGAGCGCAAGAGTTTTTCCACCAGCGGGGAAAGCTTTCCTCCCCACTTCTCAAGCGACCGACTCAAAATTGAGTCATCCACCGAAATTGAGACTTTTGATTTGGTTTGGCCTACTGGTCTTCCAGCTCCCGGCCTAGCTCCTCCTTTTTTTGATTCTTTTCCTACTTTTTTCATTGCGCTGCTGAATGAATTAGGTCATACCTATTTCAGAAAGCAACGACAAACCGATGGCAAACAACCTCCCAACCGAAAAGAAGATCATGGCAGTTTCAATGCTTTGCGAAGGCAACAGCATTCGCAGCATTGAGCGCATGACCGGAGTTCACCGCGACACGATCATGCGCCTTGGCGTCCGAATGGGCCAAGGTTGCGCTGAGATCATGGACGACAAGATGCACGGCCTCGACCTGCCAGTGATCCAAGTGGACGAAATGTGGGGTTTCATTGGCGCAAAGCAGAAGACAGCCAAAGCGAACGACATGGGACCGGATTTCGGCGACGTTTGGGTTTGGGTTGCCTTGGATGCAGCAACGAAGCTAGTGCCTTGCATTACGGTCGGAAAGCGCGACCGGATGCACGCTCACGCTTTCATGGATGACCTCGCTTCCCGCCTTGTCTCCCGCCCTCAGATTTCCTCTGATGCCCTTTCTGCCTACAAGGACGCCATTGAGCGGGCTTTCGGTGATGCCGTGGACTACGGAACGGTTGTCAAAACCTTCTCCCACACGGACCTTGAAGCGACGCGCCGATATTCACCGCCTGACGTTCTCAAAATTAAGAAGCAGGCCATTCAGGGCAATCCTGACATGAGCCTTGTTTCCACCTCCTACGTCGAAAAGCAGAATCACACGGTTCGCATGCACTGCCGTCGCCTCTCTCGTCTCACCAACGCTTTCAGCAAGAAGCGCGAGAATTTCGAGGCCGCAATTGCACTGCATTACGCTTACTACAATTTCTGCAAGCGCCATTCGACCATCCGTTGCACTCCTGCGATGGAGGCTGGCGTCGTGGATTCCCAGTGGACTACCGCCGATCTGGTGGAAATGATCGAAACCAAATGAGCCAATACATCCAGAATCTACGCGATACAGTCGCAGCCCTCCACGGCTGCGACTGTTCGCATTCCGGCACAAGCCGCGTGGTGGAGTTTTTTGAGGGACAGAAGGTCTTTGACGGGAACGTGGAGACGTTCGCGCTGTCAGGCCATCCCGCAGCCTCTGAGGCGTTTGCCTGGGCCTTCCAAGGCGTGAGCGAGCCGCAATACGTTGCGGTTCTAAACGTGCCTCCAATCAACGATCCGTCCGATGCGGTCAGAGCCGCAATTGCAAGCGGCCAATTGATAAAATAGTGTTCTTTTGAACTTTTTGCTTGAATCGAAGCGCGTTGGCGGTAGCGTTGGCCAACAACCCCTCGCAAAAGTGTCTTATTCCTCATTCCAAATTGCCAACCACTTCATTCAGAAGGCAGGCGAAACTGGTTCCGAGCTCACCCCGATGAAGCTCATGAAACTGGTTTACCTCGGGCACGGCTGGCACCTTGGAGTGACTGGAAAGCCGCTCATTTCCGAGCGCGTTCAAGCGTGGAAATACGGGCCAGTGATACCTAATTTGTATCACCAGTATAAAGATTTCGGTCGTGGTCAAATTGGACCATCGGCTTTAACTGATGTTGATCCTGTCACAGATCCTGAGACAATCCAGTTTTTGGACGTGATTTGGGACATTTACGCAAAGTTTTCCGGAGGTCAGCTTTCTACTCTTACTCACGAGAAAGATTCCCCATGGTGGAAGACTTGGAATGATCATGGAGGCTCAGAAAAAAAAGGGGCTATCATCCCAGAGGATTCAATTCGCGATTTCTACGCCGAAGCTGCCAAATAAATGAGCAGCGAAGGCCAACAGATCAAAGACGTAACCCCGTCTTCCGCTCCAGCAACGCTCAAAGCGGCTCTTGCGAAGCGTCCACCGAAGGCAAAAGAAGACCGGAAATCAAAGAAGGAAGACCAAAAGATTTTCGGCGACGCCGAACGCAAGGAGCACACAAAGCAGGTTCTCCATAAACTAGTGATTGTGCTCTTGTGGATTGGCGCAGCTTGCTTCTATGCCGTCCTAATCGCCAGAGTTCTCCACTTCATTTTGCCTGAGGTTGCTTGCGCTTGTTGGACTCCAAGGTGTTGGCTTACTGCCGAGCAGCTTCAGGGTATTGACAAGTTCTTTTTTAGCGGGGCTCTAGGTGCCGCAATCGCAAAATATCTCAAAGACAATGTTGGAGTAAATGATGGTGGCGACGATTCGGACGGAGGTGCGTAGCGACCTCCTGTGTTCCGATTTCAAATTAGGACACTACCCCTCTTTCCCGGATCACCCAGCTCACTCAGGGCGATCGGACGACCCAAAGATCGATTCCGCATCACTGATTCGAAAACGGATTCATCACCCGAACCCCCATCCCATCGAAGTCCGCTTCGTTTCGTGTCACCAGGATGAGATCGTGGTGAAGGGCACTTGCCGCGAGAAGAGCATCCACCGCTGGCACTGCCCGCAATGCCTGCAACCGACCCCAACGGTCGGCAATCGCTGGAGTGATGTCGATGACTTGCGTCTTGAAGGACCGCCGCACCTCCTCCAACCAACGTTCCAGTAAAAAAGCCTGAGCCTGATCCCGCGTGGCAAGTCGGTCGATGCCTTTGCGAATCTCGCCGAGGGTCATCACACTGAGAAACAACTCCTGATCCTGCATGCTTACCCACCATTTCCAGACGGTCGGGGTCGCCCGCGAAGACCCCTTTCGGATTTCGCTGAGCACATTCGTATCGAGAAGAAACGCAGGCATTCAGTCTTCGAAAAGGGTCGGATCGGTGGCGCGAGCGGGGAGTTCGCGTTCGCGTTCGAAGACTGAATCGTCGCCGACTTCCGGCATTTCGCTGAGCACCTGCCAGAAGCTTTTCGGATCCGCCTCAGCCCCACCTCTCAGAGCAGCACGGAGGATTCGACGATGCTCCTCTTCGACAGAGACGCCATGCTCGCCCGCACGTCGTTTGAGGTCGCGGACTAGATCTTCCTCAAGATTTCTGACCAATAGCTGGGCCACGAACCGACCATGCGCTATCACTGATATCACGTCAAATCTGAAAAGAGGAGACGCGGGTCCTTGCAGGACAGGTGGCTGAAAGACAGCCTGAGGGTCGCCCGTTCTTGGGCCGTTCTTTTTGTCCCCATCCGTTTCCTCGACCATGAAATCCCTGTTTGTCTCCGCCGCCGCCCTGACGGGCCTTGTTTCCGCCGATCCGCTGCCCTTGATTCCGCTTCCCGCGTCGGTGAAGCCGATGGAGGGGGCGTTCGAATTCTCACCGGTCACGGCGATTCGTTTCGATCGGACTGTGACGAAGGAAATGGAGCTCTTCGCAGCCGATTTGAAGGCGCGGACGGGTGCGGCTCCGAAGACGGCCGCCGAGGAGCTGCGGATCATGTTGCAGAGCGAGATCCGGCTCGATGTGGATGCCTCGTTGGATCTGCCTGCGGGCGGCTACACCCTGGACATTTCCCCGAAGACCGTGGTGGTGAAGGGCAAGGACGCGGCCGGGGTGTTTTATGGCACGCGCACCATTCTCCAACTCCTCCCGGCTCTCGGCTCGGAGGCTTGGAAGGATGGGGCTCCTGAAAGGCTTCAGGCGGTCGAGATCAAGGACCAGCCGCGCTTCGCCTGGCGTGGCATGATGCTCGATGTCGGTCGGCATTTCTATCCAGTGGAGGACATCAAGCGACTCATCGACTGGATGGCCTTTCACAAGCTCAACAATTTCCACTGGCACCTCACCGAAGACCAGGGCTGGCGGATCGAAATCAAGAAGTATCCCAAGCTGACCAGTGTCGGTGCCTGGCGTGACTCTTCGCCGCCCTACGGAAATCGCAACAGCGACGACGGCGTTCGCTATGGTGGCTTCTACACGCAGGAGCAGATCAAGGACGTGGTGGCCTATGCGACCGCCCGGCACATCACGATCATTCCGGAAATCGAGATGCCGGGTCATGCCGCTGCGGCCATCGCCGCGTATCCGGAGCTGGGCAACAGCGACATTCCCGGCTACGCGCCGAAGGTGATGACGCGTTGGGGCGTGCATCCCTACATCTTCGCCCCGAAGGAGGAGACCTTCCGCTTCCTGCAGGACGTGCTGGGTGAGGTGTGTGAGCTGTTTCCCTCGAAGTTCATTCACATCGGCGGCGACGAAGCTCCGAAGACCCAGTGGAAGCAGTCGAAGTACGCGCAGGACCTGATGAAGCGCGAGGGCCTGAAAAATGAGGAGGAGCTGCAGAGCTGGTTCGTCCGGCAGATCGGGAAATACCTCGAATCCAAGGGCCGTCGTTTGATCGGCTGGGATGAAATCCAGGAGGGCGGCCTGCCGAAGACCGCGACGATGATGGTCTGGCGCGATGCGAAGTGGGCGAAGCACGCGCTTTCCCTCGGCAATGATGTCGTGATGGCCACCACCTCGCACACCTACTTCGATTACTACCAGGCTCCCGGGGCTTCGGAAATGGCCAAGGGCAAGGAGTTCGAGTGCATCGGCGGCATGCTCCCGATCGAAAAGGTCTATTCCTACAATCCAACCTTCGTGGCGGAGAACGCCGCCCAGGAAAAGCAGATCCTCGGCACGCAGGCGCAGCTCTGGACGGAGTATGGCAAGGACATGAAGAAGGTCGAGTACATGGCCTTTCCCCGCATCGCCGCGCTGGCGGAGGTGGCCTGGACACCGGTGGCCCTGAAGAACTACGATGACTTTAGTAGCCGACTGACCGGCCTGATCAAGCACTACGACGGCGGCAAGCTCAACTACGCCAAGCCGGTGCCCGCACCGAAGAAGGAAACGAAGGATGGCTCGGTGATCCAGTCGTCGCTCGACCTGTATGAGGGCCATTTCATCGAGTCGGCCTTCGATGGCCGCCAGGACACGTTCTTCTGGGCGAACCGGGCCTTGAAGAAGGACGACGATGTGACGTTGAAGCTGAAGTCGCCACTCGCGGCAGCCACTGCGGTCGAGGTGGTCACCGGCGGACCTGCCAGCAGGAACGGCGACAAGCTGGAATCGGGTGTGCTGGAGGCCT
Source organism: Verrucomicrobiaceae bacterium (assembly GCA_027485995.1). Classification (GTDB taxonomy): domain Bacteria; phylum Verrucomicrobiota; class Verrucomicrobiia; order Verrucomicrobiales; family Akkermansiaceae; genus Luteolibacter. Next base: position 4,113 of record JAIXPW010000228.1, on the reverse strand, counting down.
CCACCGATGGCAGCACCTGGACCAAGCTCGCCGATTTCAAGGACGGCAAGGCTTCCGGCACTGCCGCAGCGGGGACGAAGCAGCTCCGGGTGCGGGTGACCGCGCCTCAGGAAAACTGGCTCATCATCCACGAGATCTTGTTGGGCGGAAAGTGACCGGCCGGATCGAGCGCTCCAAACAAGCCCGGACTTTACAGGGGACGGGCTGGTGGAGCGCGACTATCCAGTCGGCATGCAAACACCCACGCACAGCAAGACGATCGGCTACTTGCTCTGGATTTTCGGTTTCACCGGCGCACACCGCTTCTACTTCGGCAAGCCGATCAGCGGAGTGATCTGGTTCTTCACCGGTGGCTTGCTGGGCATCGGTTGGTTGGTCGACCTGTTCCTGATCCCGTCGATGGAAAGGGCCGCCGCCAGCCGATTCACTCCCGGACAGTATGACTACTCGGTGGCGTGGATCCTCCAGACCTTCCTCGGACTATTTGGGATCCATCGCTTTTACCTCGGGAAAATCGGCACCGGCATCCTGTGGCTCTTGACCGGCGGGGTCTTCGGCATCGGCTGGCTCTATGACTTCTGCACGCTCAACGAGCAGGTCGATGAGCGAAACCAGGCTTCCATCCGATGATCCGGCGTTGACGGAGGCGTTCGGCTGCGCAGGTTGTGGGCGGTCCATTTCGCCTTATGAAATCGTTGCTCCTCAGCCTGCTTCCCCTATCCGCCCTGGCCGCTCCAACTTATCCTGAGACCCGCAAGGAGGCGGTGGTCGATGACTACTTCGGCACCAAGGTCGAGGATCCGTATCGCTGGCTGGAGGACGACAACGCGGCCGATACCAAGGCTTGGATCAAGGCCGAGAATGAGGTCACCGGGACGTATCTGAAGTCGATTTCGCAGCGCGAGGCGATCCGCAAGCGGCTGGCAGCCCTCTGGAACTACGAGCGGATCGGCATGCCCGAGGAGTCTGGTGGCAAGTGGTTCTTTTCCCGGAACTCCGGCCTGCAGAACCAGTCGGTGTTGATGGTGGCGGATGCAGCGGATGGGGAAGGCCGGGTGCTGCTCGATCCGAACACGCTTTCGAAGGACGGCACGGTTTCGTTGGCAGGCCACGAACCCAGCGAGGATGGTCGCCTGCTGGCCTACAAGCTTTCTTCGGGAGGCAGCGATTGGCAGGAGATCCGGGTGCGGGATGTGGCGACGGGCAAGGACCTCGACGACCACCTGCGCTGGGTGAAGTTCAGTGGTGTTTCCTGGGCCCGCGATGGCAGCGGATTCTACTACAGCCGCTTCGATGCGCCACCGGAGGGCCAGACTTTGACGCGGAAGAACGAGTTCCAGAAATTCTGTTTCCACAAGATTGGCACGAAGCAGGAGGACGACGTCATCATCTATGAGCGCAAGGACCAACCCAACTGGAACATCGGCGGCGGGGTCACGGAAGATGGTACGTATCTTGTCCTCAATCTCCAGGAGGGCACCGAACGCAAGAACCGGGTGTTCTACCGTGATCTGAAAGACCCGGCAGCCAAGGTGGTCGAGCTCCTCAACGAGGCCGATGCCTCTTATGACTTCATCGATCACGTCGGAACGGTTTTCCTTTTCAAGACCGACCTCAACGCCCCGCTGGGTCGGGTGATCGCGATCGACGTGACCAAGCCCGCGAAGTCCGAGTGGAAGGAGATCATTCCGGAAACGAAGCATCAACTCGACGCGGTGAATTCAGTAGGCGGGCAACTCGTCTGCACTTATCTGCAGGATGCGAAGAGCGCGGTGAGTTGTTATGATTTCACCGGAAAGAAACTGCGCGACCTGGAGCTGCCGGGCATCGGAGATGTGGGTGGGTTTGGTGGCCGCTCGAAGGACAAGACGACGTTCTATGGCTTCACGGGTTTCACCGAGCCGGGCTCGATCCATCAACTCGATCTCGCCACTGGGAAAAGCCGGCTGTTCCGTCGTCCGAAGGTCGGGTTCGACAGCGCCGCCTACGAGACCGAGCAGGTCTTCTACCCGAGCAAGGACGGCACCCGCGTGCCGATGTTCATCGTCCACAAAAAGGGCCTGGTGCGCGATGGGACAAATCCGACACTTCTCTACGGCTATGGCGGCTTCAATTCCACCATGACACCGGGTTTCTCGATCAGCCGTGCGGTGTGGCTGGAAATGGGTGGCGTGCTGGTGGTGGCGAACCTCCGCGGCGGCGGTGAGTATGGTCGCGAATGGCACGAAGCCGGGACGAAGCTGCGGAAACAGAACGTCTTCGACGACTTCATCGCCGCCGGAGAATGGCTGATCGCCAACCGGATCACCTCGCGTGAAAAGCTCGCCATCCAGGGCGGCAGCAATGGCGGACTGCTCGTCGGTGCCTGCATGACCCAGCGGCCGGAGCTTTTCGCCGCCGCGCTACCAGCGGTGGGCGTGATGGACATGCTGCGTTTCCAGAAGTTCACGATCGGCTGGGCTTGGAAAAGTGATTACGGCAGCTCGGAGAATCCCGAGGAGTTCAAGGCCCTTTACGCCTACTCGCCCTATCACAACCTCAAGCCCGGGACGCGCTATCCCGCCACCTTGGTGACAACGTCGGATCATGACGACCGCGTCGTGCCCGCCCACAGCTTCAAGTTCGCCGCTCGGCTCCAGGAATGTCAGGCCAAGGACGGCCCGCCTGTGCTGATCCGCGTGGAATCCAGTGCCGGCCACGGAGCGGGAACCGCCCTCGCGAAGATGATCGAAAAGACGGCGGACGAGTGGGCCTTTCTCGCCAAGTCCCTCGGAATGGACCCCAAGTGGTGAAATCGGCGGTTGCGGGACTTGAGATCAGGCACAGGCTGTCGCCATGAAGATCCACCGGTTCACCCGCTCCCAGAAGCTCCCGATCTCGATGGAGCATGCCTGGGATTTCTTTTCCTCGCCCGCGAATCTCGACTCCATCACGCCTCCGGAACTCGGCTTCAAGATCCTCGGCGATCCTCCGAAGAAGATGTATGAGGGCCAGATCATCTGCTACAAGGTCAAGGTGGCGCCGCTGACCTGGGTCTCCTGGGTGACCGAGATCAAGGCGGTCGACGAAGGTCGCTCGTTCATCGATGAGCAGCGGTTTGGCCCCTACGCCTTCTGGCATCATCGTCACACCTTCGAGCCGATCGAGGGAGGAGTGCTGGCCTGCGATGAGGTGAACTACGGGCTCCCGTTTGGGCCCTTGGGTTTGATTGTCCACCCGATCATCGTGAAGCCGAAACTGAACCGCATTTTCCAGTTCCGATACGAGGAGCTGACCCGGCGGTTTGGCACTCTGCATTGACCGCCCGCCGCGCGGGTCTCGGCGCTGAATCCTTGGAAGATCAAGGTCCGGTCAAAAATGCACCGTCGGCAGACGTCCCACGCCTTGCCCTCCGGCCCGGGCTGGGTCAGGCTGCGCCGTCCTGATGTCTGACTCGTTCGTCCACCTCCACCTGCACACCGAGTATTCCCTGCTCGATGGGATGATCCGCACCGACAAGCTCGCCAAGCGCGCGTCGGAGTTCGGCATGCCGGCCGTGGCCATGACCGATCACGGCAATCTCTTCGGAGCGATCGAGTTCTATCAGGCCTGCCGCAAGGCGAAGGTGAAGCCAATCCTTGGCTGCGAGATCTACCTGGCCCCGGGAAAGATCGAAGAAAAGCGCGACCTCGTCGGCCGCAAGCGCGCCACCCACATGACCCTGCTGGCACGCGATGCCGAAGGTTGGCAGAACCTCAGCAAGCTCGTTTCGCTCGGTCACCTCGAAGGACTCTACTACGGAAAGCCGCGCGTCGATCGAGATGCGCTGGCCCGTTTTTCGAAAGGCGTGACCTGCCTTTCCGGCTGCATTTCCGGACCGGTCAACGAGTGGCTGCTCGCCGGCGACGAGGACAAGGCCCGTGAGACCCTCGCCGAGCTGCGCGACATTTACGGCCAGGAGCACACCTGGGTGGAAATCCACAACCACGGGCTCGAACCCCAGCAACGCGTCACTCCCGGCCTGCTCCGTCTCGCGAAGGACCTCAACCTCCGCCCGGTCGCGGCGAACGACGTCCATTTCCTCGACCGCTCCGATCACGAGGCCCACGACGTGATGATCTGCATCGGCACCGG
>JAIXPW010000186.1 GCA_027485995.1 Verrucomicrobiaceae bacterium | reverse complement strand
CGTCACGGTTCGGTGCTCATCGCCGCCATCACGAGCTGCACCAACACCAGCAATCCGAGCGTCATGCTGGCCTCAGCCCTGCTCGCGAAAAAGGCAAACGCCCTCGGCCTGAAGGTTCCGGCTTACGTGAAGACCTCTCTCGCCCCCGGTTCGCGCGTCGTCACCGATTACCTCAACGCCACCGACCTCCAGAAGGAACTCGATGCCCTCGGCTTCGAAACCGTTGGCTACGGCTGCACCACCTCCATCGGCAACTCCGGCCCGCTCCATCCCGCCATCGAAGGCGCGATCAAGGAAGGTGACCTCGTCTGCGCGTCGGTCCTTTCCGGCAACCGCAACTTCGAGGCCCGCGTCCATGGTTCGATCAAGGCCAACTTCCTGATGAGCCCGCCGCTCGTTGTCGCCTACGCCCTCGCTGGCCGTGTCGACATCGACCTCACCGCCGAGCCACTCGGCAACGACAAGGATGGAAATCCGGTCTTCCTCAAGGACATCTGGCCCAGCCAGGCCGAGATCAAGGCCGAGCTTTCCGCCGCCCTGAAGCCCGCCGTTTACCAGACCCTCTACGGCGATCTCGACTCCGCCAATCCAAAGTGGGCCAAGGTTGCCAGCTCGACCGGTGCCACCTACTCGTGGGACCTCGACTCGACCTACATCCAGTCGCCGCCGTTCTTCGAAACCGGAGCTACGGTCCTTGGAAACATCACCAACGCCCGCGCGCTCGGCATCTTCGGCGACTCGGTCACCACGGACCACATCTCCCCCGCCGGAGCCATCAAGCCGACCTCGCCTGCTGGCAAGCACCTCATCGAAAAGGGTGTGCCGAAGGCCGAGTTCAACTCCTACGGTGCCCGCCGTGGCAACGACCGCGTCATGACCCGCGGCACCTTCGCCAACGTCCGGATCAAGAACCAGATGTGCCCCGGCATTGAAGGCGGCTACACGATCTATTTCGGAAACCGCGAGGTCTCTGCACCGGATACCGCCATCAAATCGACGGCCGGCACGCCGACCTTCATTTACGACGCCTCCCTCGCCTACCAGGCCGACGGCACCAACCTGATCATCCTCGGTGGCGAAGACTACGGCATGGGCTCCAGCCGCGACTGGGCCGCCAAAGGCACGCACCTTCTTGGCGTCCGCGCCGTGGTGACGAAGTCCTTCGAGCGCATCCACCGCTCCAACCTCATCGGCATGGGCGTGCTTCCGCTGAACTTCGCCGACGTCGCGGACTACGACAAGGTCAAGGGCCTCGTCGACGCCACCTTCGACATCACCGGCATCGACGGTGAGCTGAAGCCGATGCAGACCGCGACACTCGTGGTCCACAGCGGCGGCAGCAGCTTCGAGATCCCGCTCAAGGTGCGTCTCGATACCCCGGCCGAAGTCGACTACTACGTCGCCGGGGGCATCCTGCCGTATGTGCTGGATCAGATCCTGGAGAGTTGAAAAGGGACCGCGAACTTTAGTTCGCCGGGAAGTCTCAGATGAATCACAAAGGCAGACACCATCGGGGTTATCTGCCTCACTGTGACTTCCCGAACTCGATTCAATTCATCACGTTCAGGCTGGCGGATGCTGTGCCCGCGGCTGTCATCTCATCCTGGAAAATGGAGTTGGCAGACGATCTTCATTCTCCCGACCAAAAGCTCTCCGAGCTGGCTAAGGAAACTCTCCGCAATCGTCTCGCCGCTTACGAGGATGCCGGACATGGATGCTGCCTTCTCGCGGATCAGCTTCATGCCGGGATCGTTCAAGACTGTCTCATCAGAAATCATGGCAAAGCCTACGACCTTTTCGAGTGGTGCATCATGTCGAACCATGTGCATGTCCTGATTCGAGTCCATGACGGACATCCACTTGGTGACATAGTCAAGCAGTGGAAAGGAGCCAGCGCCATACTGATCAACAGGGCCAGGAAAAGTTCGGGGGCAGTCTGGATGCGCGATTACCACGACCGGTTCATCCGTGACAACGAGCACTTCCAGAATGCATGCGCTTACATTCGTCACAATCCGGTGAAAGCAGGGCTTTGCGAAGGACCTGAAGAGTGGCTACCTTCCAGCGCGGGGAGTGGCTGGACTTGCTGATTCATTTCCTCCCGGCGAACTGAAGTTCGCGGTCCATTCCCCCATGCCCTCCGAGATCCGTCCCATCCTGCGTCTGGCCTTTCCACTGATCATCGGTCAGTTGGGCCAGATGCTGATGGGCGTGGCGGACACCGTGATGGTGGCGCACGTCGGCATCGTCGAACTCGCGGCCCTGACCTTTGCCAACACGCTGTTCTACGTGCCCTTCGTCTTCGGCATCGGCATCCTGACCAGCGTTTCTGTTAGAACCGCGAATGCCCGTGGCTCCGGCGATCCGATCGCGTCGCGCGCTTCCTGCCGACATGGCCTCTACATCGGCCTGGCTCTGGGGCTCCTGCTGTTTCTCGGCGCGCTGGCATTGTCGGGACAGCTCCATCGATTCGGTCAGCCACCGGAAGTCGCCGCCCGCGCGCCGGAGATTTTTCTCATCCTGATGACCTCGTTGATTCCAGGTCTGGCCTCGATTGCCTTGAAGAACCATGGCGATGCGCTGAACCGACCCTGGCCGCCGTTCTGGCTTTCGATCGGAGCCGTGCTTCTCAACGTCCTGCTCAACTGGCTGCTGATCTTTGGGCACTGGGGGCTGCCGCAGCTCGGGCTTGAGGGCGCCGGATGGGCCACGCTGATCGCGCGATGCTGCCTAGCCATTTCACTGGTGGTCTGGCTTTCAAGGGCGAAGGGCCTGAAGGACTGGGTGCCCCAACGCTGGCTTCGTGCTCCGGTGATCAAGGATGTCCGGCATCTGCTGGTGCTCGGTTGGCCGGCCAGCCTCCAGATGCTCAGTGAGGTTGCCGCCTTTTCAGCAGCCGCCTTGCTGGTCGGCCACTTCGGAACGATCGCCCTCGCCTCACATCAGGTCGCCCTGAGCTGCGCGGCCACCGCTTTCATGATCCCGCTCGGGCTTTCCATGGCCCTGACGGTCCACATCGGGGAAGCCCATGGCGCCGGACAGAAGGAACGACTCCGTCCCATCGTCATCGCGGGCTGGGCCCTGGCCGCAGGCTTCGCCGTGCTGACCGCCGCCGGTTTCCTGCTTTTCGGCGGAAAGATCGCGGGGCTTTTCGTGGAGGATCAAGAGGTGATCAAGGTCGCCTCCTCGCTGCTGGTCGTGGTGGGCATTTTCCAGATCTTTGACGGAGTGCAGGTCGCTTCCAGCTCGATGCTGAGGGGCCTGCACGACGTCCGGCTTCCGGCCGTGATGGGCTTCGTTGCTTACTGGTTGGTCGGACTGCCCTGCGGCGCATGGCTGGCCTTCGGCCCGATCCCCGGCCCGAAAGGCGTCTGGTGGGGACTGGCGATCGGCCTTGCCATGGCCTCGCTGACCCTCGGACCCAGGATTTGGAAACTGACCCGAAAGTCCTAAAGTTTTTGGAAATTTCCCGAAAGTTTGAACATCCTTGAAGGTGGAGGGTCTAAGCGCAGGAAGTCGGTCCATGCGCCGGCCTCAAGTAAGGGTGAACAACACCAGTCAGCCACTGCTTCCCATGGGTGTGGGAAAGGCTGATCGAATTCGGCCGCCGGGCGTGGGACCCCGGCGGCCATTTTCGTTTCGAGCCGCAAGCTCCAGGCAGGCTCATTTTCCAAAAACTTTCTCCCATTCACGCGGAGCTTGGCTCTTTCGGCCTTGCCCCCTCGGCGTTCCGATGGCTTCTGAAACTCATGCGTTTCCCCGTCACCAGCGTCTCCATCTGGATTCTGACCGCGCTCGGTTCATTCGCCGCAGATGTCCTCCAGAAATTCGAGGGCTGCACGCGGGTGGAGGCGGAGTGGTCGGACGGCGACAGCTTTCCGGTCAAGTTTCCAGACGGCCAGACGCGGACCGTCCGACTCTATGGGGCGGACTGTCTCGAAATGCATGTCCAGGGCGATGAGTCGAACGCCCGACGCCTCCGGGATCAGCGACGCTACTTCGGCATCATCGACATCACCGTGGCGAGGACCCAGGGAGAACAGGCCAAGGTCGAGACCGCCAAACTCCTTGAAAAGCCATTCACCGTCTGGACTGCCTTTGCCGACGGACGGGGCGATGGTCGCTACAACCGCATCTATGCCTTCGTGAAAACCTCCAGCGGTGAGGATCTTTCCGCCGCCTTGGTCAGGATTGGCATGGCAAGGGCCTTCGGGGTAGTTAGGGCCGGACCTGATGGCAAGCCCGGCGAGGAATGGCGTGACGAATTGAAGGACCTCGAATTGCAGGCCGCCAAGCTGGGCAAGGGCGCGTGGGCCTTCACCGATTGGCAGAAGCTCCCCGACGAACGCAAGCAGGCCCGGGCCGAGGAGGCCGAAATCGCCGCCGCGCAGAATGGCAAGCGCGCCGCAGGGGCCAAGCCCCTTGATCCCAACAAGGCGGCCCGCGACGAACTGATGGAGCTGCCGGGCATCGGCGAGAAAACGGCCGATGCGATCATCGAAGCCCGACCGTTCAAAGTCATTGGCGATCTCTCGAAGGTCCAGGGACTCGGACCGAAATCCCTCGAAAAACTGAAACCCTTTCTGGAAATCGGAGCGCCGTGACGGATGATCGGCCCGCACCCATGGACGATCTTTCCACCATGCCACCCGACCGGCTGTTCGATCTTTTCGAACGCGGGGAGATCGACCGTGAGACCCTGCAGACCCTGATGGCCCTTCACGCTCGGCGTTTGATCGAGGAGATCAAGGAGGATCATCTCAATCCAGCGGCGGCATTCGTGGAGCACCTGCGGAATGTCCGTGCGACGATCAAACTGGTCCGCCGCCATGGCCAGCGGATCATCCGGGATACACTCTCGGTCTTGGCAAAAGAGCAGCAGTTTCCCCCTTCCATGCTGCTCTGGAATGCCTCCCATCCGGATGTGCCGCTCTACTGCTTCATCCGCATGAAACGCGAACCGGTTTTCCGGATCCTGAAGTTCGTGTCGGAAGGTTCGAACGTCGAGATCGAGGTCGAACATGGTCGCGCCAAATCCCCCGCCGGGCTGAAACGGGAAACCTTCGTCCTCAAGCGCGATGCCTCCTGGAATCTCAAGATCACAAGCCGGATCACCGATTGTTAGAATCAGGGTTCCGAGCGGTTCAGGGCATAGCGGATCGCCAGCAATCGGATCACGGTGACGAGAATGGTCGCCAGGCAGAACCCGAGTTGCGAATTCAGACCCGCCGCATCAAATCCCAAAAGCGCAAGGCCTCCCACAAAGCACGCGGTGGCGTAGATCTCCTTCCGGAAAATCAGCGGCACCTCGGCCCGGGCGATGTCGCGCAGCACGCCACCAAACGTCGCGGTGATCACTCCCAGGCCCACACAGGCCCACCAGGCGAGGCCATGGGCCTGTGAAACGCGCACGCCGATCGAGAGAAACACCCCGATGGAGATGGCATCGATCACTGAGACCACGCGTCTCATTCTGCGCCACAGGGGTTCCCCAAACCAGGCCACCACGGTCGCCACCGCCGCAACGATTCCATAGGCAGGATCCTTGAAAACAGGCGGCGGCAGATCGCCGATCAGCATGCTGCGAAGGGTGCCGCCTCCGATGCCTGAAAGCAGTCCGACCACATACATGCCGAACCAATCCATGTCCTTCCGGCGCCCAGCCATGGCTCCGGACACCGCACCGACAAAGACTCCGAGTAGATCCCAGAAATACAGCATGACCCGCGTGTGCTATCGGCCCCAACCTTCACGCACAATGCCGCATTCGGCCACGACCTGACATTCTCGCTTCGGGTTTGACCACGGGCCCCGGATGGGGCACTCCCCTTGCTGTTCATGGCAGTCATCCTCAGGGTCTTCCGAATCGTGCTGCGCTCCTATCCCAAGCGCGCGCTCATCTCCCTCCTCATGGCGGTGGCCTGCACGTCGCTTGTACTCGTCGTCCCGACGGTCACCGAGCGATTCATCAACGAGGTCATAGGCCAAAGGCGCAGCGATCTCCTCATCCCCACGGTGCTGCTGGGAGTCGGTTCGATCTTCGTGCAGCAGGTTCTTTTCACCCTGCGCACCTACGCCAACAACGCGCTGGAACAGCGGCTGACCCACGACGTCCGGAGTTCGCTCTACAACAAGCTCCAACGTCTTCCGATCAAGTGGTTCGATTCGAATTCCTCCGGCGAGGTCATGTCGCGAGTGGCGGATGATGTCCCAGCCATGGACCGGATGGTCGTTGAAACCATCGACCAGACAATTCCCGCAATCCTGCAGTTCAACATCATTCTCGTGTGGATGTTGACGAAGAGCTGGGAACTCACCCTCGTCACGCTCATCCCGCTGCCGTTCATCGCGGTCATCACCACCCGCTATTCCAAGAAGGCGGAACCCCGATGGAAGGAAAGCTCCGAGGCGGGTGCAGCCCTCAACGCGCTGCTTCACGACAACCTCGCCGGCATCCGCCAGATCAAGGCCTACACCGTCGAGCCCGAGGCCCTGAGCCGCTTCGACGTCGCCAGCCGCAATGTAGGCGAAAAGCACATGCGGGTGATGAAGGGCCAGGCCATCGTCTGGCCGGTGGTTTCCCTGCTCGCGCAGTCCGGCATCATCCTGATGATTGCCTACGGCTCGTGGGCCGTCCTCCAGGGCAAGATGCTGCCGGGGACGATCGGAGCCTTTCTCATCGCCTGGGGACTCTTCTTCGCCCCGATCTCGCAGATCAATTCCCTCACCCAGCTCTACGTACGTGGCAGCGTGTCCGCCAGGAGGGTCTTCGACATTCATGACCTGCCCGACGAGGCCAATCTAACAGAAGGAGAGCGCCCGGACTCCTTTTCCGGTGCCGTCCGTTTCCGCGATGTCAGCTTCGGTTACACCGAGGACTCCCCGGCAGTCTGCGATCTCAACCTCGAAGTGTTCCCCGGTCAGACAATCGCACTCGTGGGCCCCACCGGCGCGGGCAAGTCCACAATCCTCAATCTCCTCACCCGCTTTTATGAGGCGGATCACGGCACGATCGAGCTCGATGGCATCGATATCTCCAAACTCTCAAAAGAATGGCTCAGAGGAAACACCGGCTTCGTCACCCAGGAGAGCTTTCTTTTCAACACGACCATTCGTGAGAACCTGCTTTTCGCCAAGGAGGGCTCCAGTGATGATGAACTCTGGAAAGCCCTTGAGGCCGCGAACGCCGCTGCCTTCGTCAAGGCCCTGCCGGAAGGGCTCGACACGATCGCGGGTGAGCGGGGTGGTCGATTCTCAGGGGGCGAACGCCAGCGACTTTCCATCGCACGCGCCTTGCTGAAGAATCCCCCTTTGCTGCTGCTCGATGAAGCCACCAGCGCCCTCGACAACCGCACGGAACGTTTGGTCCAGCAGGCACTCGACAGTCTTCGCAGCGACCGCACCTGCTTCGTCATCGCCCACCGACTCACGACGGTCGAGAAGGCCGATCTGATCTGTGTTTTGGAAAAGGGCCGCATCGTCGAGCGGGGCACCCATGCGGACCTGCTTGCACTTGGAGGCCTCTATCATCGCCTGTGCGAAGGGACTTCCATTCTGGAATGAATCCTGCGACTCTGGTCCTACTTATCTTCTCATGGAAACCGTTGTTCATCTCCCTGAATCCGAGCCTCCTTGCACCATCCGTGAAGTGCTCGACGCACTTGGCTCCCAGAAACTCTCACCCCGTCACGAACAGAAGAGCTGGGGGGATTGGATCCACCTGGAGGACTACCGCACGGTGATCAGCATCGAGTCGATGCGCGGCCTCACCCGCTCCGCCACGATCGAAGCCTCGGACGAGGATTCCGAGGACCCGACCCCGTCCATCCTGAAGGCTTTCGGCAAGCTCGGCTGGTACGGGATCGACGAGGACGGCGAGTTCCCTCTGGATTGACACCGCCCTCAGCGCTTCAGCGGGACCAATCTAACAGGTCCGGCGAGACCGGAATCAATCGTCGACCAAGTCGATGCATCAAAGGGCTTGTAGGCCCGGTTGACGAAATTGATCTCGTGGAAGCGCTTCCATGAAACTCCCCGCCGATCGAGATCCGCGATGCGGTTGGCGGCCAGGTTGGTGACCTCGATCTCGATCACGTTCGTTCCTGATTTCAACAGTCCGGTGACATCGAGCCGGTGAGGTGGCACCCACGAGACTCCTGCGGATCGGCCGTTGATCGTGACCCTGGCCGTTTCCGCCACGGCTCCGAGTTCGATCCTCCAGCGCTTGTCTTCGGGAGCGTTCAGAGTGATGGAGGCCTTATAGCGTGCCGTTCCGGAAAAGGTCTTCGTTTCGGCGTCTGGACCTGCTGTCCAGAAGGCGGTGCGCTCCTGAATCTGTGGCTTCGGCAGGACGGGACCACCCTCGATGAACTCAACTTTCCATGGCCCCTCGACCCCGATTGGTTCACCAGCCGGTTCATCGGTTGGAACGGCTGGTGCATTCACCTCTGCTTCGGAGAACGTCCGGACCACGCATGACTCGCCGGGCTCCAGATCGAGATGAAATCCACGACTTTCGCCAGATTCCGAAACGATCAGTTTGCGGGCTTTGGCATCCGACCACGGATTCAGCAGCACGGCGGAGCGGAATGGCACGGCGGGTCGGACGGTTCCACTGAAACGATCCGGTGAGCGGTTGGCGATGAAGTAGTGATGGCCGTTGCCGGTGGCGCGACGAACAAAGCGAAGCCCTGCGGACGTCATGGTTTCCCCGCGAATCCCCTGACCCGCCAGCACCTCGGTCAGTGATTGCTGGGCGAGGACGACCTTTCCAGCACCAACTGAAACGACTCCTTGCTGGCCGGAGACGGGCTTCAGCAAGCGACCGAGCTCGGCAAGCCGTTCCTCGTGATGATCGAAACCCGGGACATCTGTAGGAACTCCTTCCGTGAAAACCACCGTGCCACCGGCCTCCGCGAGCGCGAGGACCTTCTTCAAGGTCCCGATGGGAATCCGCTTCACGCCGGAAAGGTTCAGCGCGGGATAGCGGATGCCGCCCATGAGGATGGAGCCCTTCTCGACCACCGCGCTTTCAAGCAACCTGTCCGACACGAAATCAAAGGGGTGTCCCGCCTTCCACAGTTCCATCGAGGTCTTGTAGAAGGATGTCGGCCAAAGCCACTTCGCCTGATCATGGACCGTCAACAAGGGCAGCATTCCCTCGTTACGGGCCCGGATGTCCTCCATCGGGAAATAGAGCAGCACATCCGCGGAAGGACTGCCGCTCTGGAGGACGGACTGACAGCGCCGGATGTAGGCGTTGAACGCCGGCAGATCCCGCCACAGCCCGCCATTCTCTCCCATGTGGGTGGAGGCATAGAACAACCAGCCCGGCCAGCCCGCATCGGGTGGCGAGTAGGGAATGCCATGGAAGAAAAGATGGTTGGCGCCACTGAGGAACACGAAATCGGCCGCGTCCTTCAACTTGGCCGGCTTCACCTGGAAGTGCTCGTCGAGCCACGTGAAACTCTCGGACGAGGAAAGCGGCCGTCCTGTTAGATGAGCCGCCGAAGAGGCGAACCTCAGCATCGGGATCTGGTCCTCCGAAACATCCTGGAAAATCTCCGTCTCTGGAATCTCCGAAACCGCATAGTGGTCGAGCAGGTTTCCTGGGGATCCATGCGCCTGGTTGCGGGTGATCGAGCCCAGTGACCCCACCCGATCATGCCAGCGCTGGAGGTAATCATGATGCAGCTCATCAAGGGTGCTGCGATAGTCGGACCGCACCCTCTCCACGATCTCCGGCGCGGCGTCTCCCTGAAAGGCGGCCAACTGGCTCAAGAGCGAGTAGCCCCTTCGACTCTCGAACTGCTTCGGAAATTCCCGGGTCCAGGCGGCCTGATAGTATTCGAAGGAATCATGAAACTGGGCTCGCGGCTGAAGCGGCCCCAGCTTGGAGAGGGCTTGTTGAAAGGGCTGGAAATAGAGATCCATCGCAGCCGGTGAGAACGGATCGAGCACATTCCCTTCCCCACCCGGAGCCGCCCGTTTCACCTTCTGGATCTGCGAGGCACTGATCAGCCCGCGCACGGTCCAGTCACCCGCTGGAGCGGTCCACTCGAGCACACCGTTGATGACCGATGAACTCAGATCGACGCTCTGTCCGGAGGACTCGGCCTGCAATGCGATCAACCGTCCTTTGGGAAGCGTTTCCTTTCGCTTCTCGCCCCCGGGCCATGGTTTCCGATAGGACGTCAGATTGGCGGACGCGATCGACTCATCGACCTTGGGTCCGCCGAATGGCCAGCCGGTGCCGGTGGTCAGATCGACCTTCATTCCAAGGCGCTCCGCCTCCTTCAGGGTGTGCTGGAGTGCCTCCATCCAAGCCTCCGAGAGATGCGGAACAAACCGGGACTCCGCCCCGATGGCGCCGTAGATCGGACAGATCTCGACCCCTCCGATTCCCGCAGCGGAGAACGCCTCCAGTTCGCGGGTGATCTCACGGGGTTCCACTGCGCTTCCCAGCCACCACCAGCGGGTCCAGGGTTTGGTTGCGGCGGTTGTGGCGGGCCAGCCAAGAGGATCAGAGGGAAACCCGTCCCCTGATGCACTGGGGGACAACAAGGGCAACAGGAAGGAGGTTGCGAAAGCGAGCCGCAACGAACCCATCAACCGCCTGCCTGCGGACCGTCGTGTGAAAACCATCGCGCAGGCTGGCCCGGATCGTCGCGATGATCAACTGCCTCGAACGGGTGAGTGTCGGTTCAGAGTCCGGGAAGCTCCACGACCTTCGAATATTGGAAGGAATTCGCCGACATGAACTTGGCCAGTTCGGCATCGCTCTTGAAGGTCCTGACCTTCGCCTGATTGACGCCGAAGTCGGTGAGAACCGTCAGCGAGATCTGAGCAGATGCAATCCGTCCCGCCTTGAGTTCGTCCAGCGTCACGGCAGAGCTTGGGGTGGATGCGACGACAAGTCCGGTCCCGAAGACCTCGAACTGCTTCAGCTGGCTCGAAGAGGTCCCGAGGGTGACGGGAACCAGAATCCGGGTGGTCGAATTGGTCTTCTGGACCTCGACATTGAACGTCAGGGTGAACTGGTAAATGTTCTCACAAACGAAATTCCCGACGTCGGTGACCTTGGCGGAGTTGGCACCGAATGCGGTCTTCAGGTTGGTCTTGCCAAGAAGGGTGTTGAAGGTTTCGTCGGGATTCACCAGCAAGCGGTAAAGCGCAAAGGTCGAGTAGTTGGTATTGGTGCCCGCGAGGGGATCCTGATAGCCGAGCCGCCAGGACACGCCGGAGACATCGCCACCCTTGTCGTCCACCGTATTGATCTTGCCCTCGTAACGATCAGTCGCAGCGGTGAAGAAGATCAGGTCCGCGGCGTTGGAGCTCTTGAGCGAATTGGGCCCCGGGAGATCGGTTTCCGTCTTCGCGTAAAGCCACTGGAAGCTGTTGCCCTTGCGGGACACCATGGCTTCGAAGTCCTTGGCCAGCGTATCCACCGCGGCCTTGGCTTGGCGGGCAGCACGGACTTCGGAACGCGAGCGAGTCCAGGCATCGATCGCCACCGAGGTGACTCCCACGAGCACGGTCACGATGATCGTGGTGATGGCCATGGCAACCAGAAGCTCAAGGATGGTGAATCCACGGCGGAGTTGCTGACGGGAAAGGGCTTTCATGTGTTTGAGGAATTGGGACTCAGCGGCGGACGGCGAGGTTCCGGGTGAAGATCGGGGTTCTAAGCTTTGACGAATCGAACTTCCCTCCGGACTTCAAGAAAGCGGGTGCGGTGCTCGCAACACTGTAGAATTCGGCTGAGAAGGCGATGACCGCCTCCGGATACTTTCCGGCCGCACTGGAGCCGGTTGGAAGTACGGTGCCCGCAGGGTCATTGCCAGGCGAAGGATCCTTGATGACCTCATCGGTGCTGAGCGTCAGCTGTCCTCCGTTGAACACCAACTGGGTCGTCTTGACCGCGAACACGCGGCCTTCAAGAGCCGCCAGATCCTCGACGAAGGCGGAGTCATCGCGGCGGCGCACCATCGGGATCACCGTGTAATCCTTGCCTGCGACGCCACCTGAAGTGGTGTAGGGAGTCAAGGTTCCATCGGGCCTCAGATTGTTGGGGTTGCCCCTGTACTGATAGACGAACATCACATCGGGAGAGGATTTCTTCATGGAATCCTGAATCCATTGATAGGCCTTGTCGAAGCCCGTGACGATCGAGGCACTGCTCTGTCCGGTGCGGAGGGTGGTGAGTTCCCTCTCAAGGGTGGAGGCGAGGCGATCCGCTTCCTGAACATTGAGGGCTCGGCGGATGCCAGCGGTGGCTGGCCCGAAGACGCCCATGAAGGCGGTCAACAGAACAGCCAGGACGCCAATCGCGATGACAGTTTCCAGCAGGGTGAAACCCTTGGGTTTGGAGGAGGAAGACATGGTTCAAAAGGTAGTGACGGAGGTAGGGATGCCCATTTGATCGGGACCGCGGAAGAGGGAGGTGCGACCATTGCGCCAAATCACGAAGCCTCCGAAGTCGCGCTTGGATCCGCTGGTGGCGCGTGGATTGGCCTCGCTCAGGGCACGTGCGCCGGTGCCCACAATGAAGCTCGCGCCGGAGGTGGTGCAGATCCCTTCCGCGTTGAACTCGTAATACGCGTACTTTCCGGCGAAGGGCTTCTTGACTGATCCACCCACATCCAAGGTGAACTCTGGAAGAGCTCCGTTGCCCGACTGCTGATTCTTCACGCTGTAGGTCTTGCTGAAAAAGACCTGATCCGGGAGGACCAGTCCGCGATCCGATAGCGTCCAGTTGGAGGACGCCGTGCCGTCGGCATTGAGTTCGTTGTAAACCACCACGATTCTCTTGAGGTAGTTGGCGCTGTCCGCCGGGTCGTTGACCGAGACCATGACCCGGGCCGTTGTGCCCTTGCTCACGGCGATCGATCTGGCCTGCTCAAAAATGGCCTCGGTGCTGGCGACCGCGCTGGCCACGCTCTTGCCACTGGTGATGCCGCTGATGCCGATGGCTCCCACAGTGAGAAGGATGGACATGATGGCGATGACGATGAGCATTTCGATCAACGAAAAGCCTTTGTCGCTTGCGCCAAACTGGCGATGCCGGATTGGAATGGGAGGAAGGTTCATGGACTCTCGGGTTTTTGGTAAGGTGCAGGATCGGGCGTGACTTGCAAGCATCAATGTCAATACATCGCGATTACGAGAGGATTCAAATCATCGGGCATAGCGACCCGCTCTGGGGCCACTGATCCATTTCCAGGCGGGTCGGACCATTTCCCGGACGTCCTTGCGGCGAGCTTCCCAGCCGAGCTTGGATTTCGCAAAGGAAGGGTCCGCCACAAGCATGCCCGGATCGCCTTCCCGACGAGGACCGTAGCGCACCGGGACGTTTTTCCCCGAGATCTCCTCGGCGGCATCGATGATCTGCTTGACCGAAACCCCAACCCCGGTTCCGAGATTGCACTGGATGGAGTCACCACCGCCAGCCAGGTAATCAAGAGCCAGCGCATGGGCCTCGGCCAGATCCTCGACATGGATGTAGTCACGAATGCAAGTGCCGTCCGGAGTTTCGTAGTCGGTGCCGAACACTTCAAGATACTCGATCTCCCCTGTAAGCGCCATCAGCACCCGCGGGATCAAGTGGGTCTCCGGATTGTGGTCCTCTCCAATCAGGCCGTCTTCCGCACTTCCGCTGGCGTTGAAATAGCGGAGGCAGGCACTGCGGAGGCCCCAGGCCCGATCGCAGTCAGCCAGCACCCATTCCAGCATCAGTTTGCTCCGTCCGTAGGGATTGATCGGGCGCTGTGGATTGGACTCCGTGATGGGCACAATTTCCGGAGAACCGTAGGTCGCGCATGTCGAGGAGAAGACGAAGACCTTGCAGCCGAAATCCTGCATGGCCTGGAGCAGCACCAGCGGGGCGGCGGTGTTGTTGCGGTAATACTTGAGGGGATCGGTGACGGACTCACCAACATAGGCATAGGCGGCAAAATGAACCACGGCACCGAAGCGGTGCTTCTCGAACAGTTCCTCAAGCAATTGCTTGTCACCGATGTCGCCCACCACCAGTTCGACGGATTCGTCGAGGATCGCGTCGTGGTGCCCGAACACCAGGTTGTCGAGGACAACGATCTTCCTGCCCTGGGCCGCGAGCATACGAACCGTGTGGGAGCCGATGTATCCGGCTCCGCCGGTGACGAGAATGGGAGATGCCATGGTTGGAAAGGGAACGATGGCCGTAGGAAACAAAATCAACGGTGCTGGTGTCAATCCACGCCTCTGGAAGAATGAAGAATGTTCCTTGAATAGGCGCAATCCGATTGGAGTCTCAGCCAGCATGAAGAAACTCTTCGCACGATGGAGCATCGCCACCGCAGGTACCTTGGCGGCCCTGACCTTGGTTTCCTGCGCTTATGATCCGTATTACTCCACGGTCGGCTACAGCACTGGAAGCTACGGAGGCGGCTACCGACGCATTGATACCAGCGTTTTCATCAGCACCGGAAACAGCCGATGGGGCTACGATCCCTACCGCTCCTGCTACTACGACTACCAGCGCCGCTGTTACTACGATCCCTTCCTCTCCGGTTACTATCCGGTCAACTACTGTCCGCCGCGTCTGCCCGGCTCCCCGCATCCGTATGGCTGGCGTCCTGGCTCGGGAGTCTGCCCCTCCCCCCGGAACATCGGGACCGCTTACCTGCCGAACTATCAGAACCGCCTGGATTCGTTTCAGAGTGGAAACGCGGGCAGGAACCCGGGATATCGGAGTTGGAATGATTCGAGCCCGCAGCCTGGTTTCAGCCGGGGCGGCAACGGCCAATCCTTCCAACAGAACCCATTTTCACCCGGATTCTCTCCCAACCGGCAAACCGAAGGCCGGGGATTCAATGATTTCCGCCAGAACCAACAGCCCTATCGTCAGGAGAGTCAGCCCGGACAATCCGGATTGGGAAACCGCCCTTCTGAGGGTCAATCGCCCCAGCGCCCGAGTTTTGAACAATCGGGACGTCCGATGACACGATACCAGACTCCAATCGCCCATCAGGACTTTCGAAACAACTTTCGGGTTCAACAGGAGGCTGCGGCAACCCGCCAACAGCCATTCGCCGCTCGTCAGCAGGAAACCATCAATCGTGCCACTGAAGCCAGCTCTCCGCGATCGGCCGCCTGGCAACAAGGGAGAGAGGATTTCAACCACAAGCGTGGCCAGCGCTGAAGCTCAGCCATTTCCTCCCGCCGCCTCCCGTCTGGCCCGCTCCAGACGGAGGCGTTCAAGGGTCACTCTTGGGCGCAGGAGCCAGCGGCCATAAAGCCAGCCGGCGAAACCTCCGCCAAGGTGACAGGCGTGGCCGATCAGGAACCACGATCCCAACCCACGTCGAACCATCCATTCGCCAGCTTTGGAAAACAGCGGCAGGCCGAGGGATGGGTCGCTCAGGGCCAGCACGGCGGAAGCTGTCATCAGCCCGATTCCAAGATGTCTGCCCGAGACCGGCAATGGCCACATGCGCGATTCCGGCGACAAGGTGGTGATCAGGATCAGCAGTCCGAAGCAGGCGGCGGAGCTCCCAACAAGAGGTCCCGCGTTCTCACCGGCAGCCGCCAACACGAGGTGCCCCACCGCCCCTCCAAGGATCCCGAAAACAACGATTTTCAATAACTTGCGGCTCCCCAGATAGTGTTCGAGGCGGGTGCCAAGCATCAGCAGGCAGCCGGTGTTGGCCACCAGATGGAGCCAACTGCCATGCAGAAGGGCGTAGGTCACCACCTGCCAAACCTTGCCACTGAGGAACGAATCGCGCGTGAGACCGAAGGTGACGTAGAACCACGGCAAACTGAGATGGCCGCCTCGTGATTCCAACGTGAAATGAATCACCAGAAGCAGAAGCAACATCAGCCAAGGCAGCCGGGCCTGTCCCAACTGGGAGAAATTCCTTCCGACTCCGTTCATTCGCGCCACGATGGAATTCATGGCACGGATGGGGTGAAATGGGAACGGTAAGGCTTCCTTGAAACCAGATTCAGCTCAGAACGCGGGCGCGTGGCTCGCGATCCACCGTGTCATCGCCACCTGCGCAGGTGACGAAAGGTCCACCTTCAAGCGGGGCCACGCCCGTGAAGGCCACATCCGGCATGTCGGAGGGACGGCCGGCAAGCGGGAAATCCTTTCTCAGCGGATGAAACGGATAGCCTTCCCACATCAGGATGCGCCGCAGATCCGGGTGTCCGGAAAAGGGGATGCCCATCATGTCGTAAACCTCGCGCTCATGCCAATCGGCACCCGCCCAAATGTCGGTGACGGTCGGAACCTTCTCGTCCTCGCCGACTGGAGATTTCACCCGCAGGTGCTTCGAGTCGTCCAGCGTGACCAGTTCGTAAACCATTTCGAACCGCGGGTCCTCGCCGAAGTGATCGAGGCTGCAAATGTCGATGACCATGTCGAAGCCAAGCTCCTTCTTCGCGAAAGCCAGCACGCCATGCAGCGAGTCGAGTTCGACCGTGACCGTGTGCTCGCCGCGGAACTCACCGCTCGATTTCACCTTTGCGCCAAACTTCTCGCGCACCTTGCTGACGTCTTCCGCTGACATGTTCGTGAAAGTAGATTCAGGCCGTTTCCTCGAAGAACACTGCCTTCTGCTGCTGGGTGGAGGATTCCTCCTCGATCTTCCGCTGGACCTTCATGAGTCCCTCGATCAGGGCCTCGGGCCGCGGCGGGCAGCCGGAAATGTAAACATCGACCGGGATGAGCTTGTCGATCCCCTGGAGCACCGCATAGCTGCGATACATCCCACCGCTGGAGGCGCAGGCACCCATGGCGATGCACCACTTCGGCTCAGGCATCTGGTCCCAGACGCGCTTGACGGCGAGGGCCATTTTGTAGGTCACCGTGCCCGAAACGATCATCACGTCGGCCTGACGCGGAGAAAATCGCATCACTTCCATGCCGAAGCGACTGAGGTCAAAGCGGCTGCAGGCGGCGGCCATCATCTCGATCGCACAGCAGGCGAGGCCCATCGGCATCGGCCACATCGAGTTCTTGCGCATCCAGTTGATGGCGGCATCGACTTTCGTGATGATCACGTTGCCCTCGATCTTGGAATCGTAGGCGGCATGCAAAGGTTGGGAAGAATCGCTCACCATGGCTGGTGCCGGGAGCTTGGTCTCGGATTCGCGATGTCTCAAGCCGTTTGTGAAAGTTTTCACAAAGTCGGCGTCTCGTGACCAGGCCGCGATGCCGTCGATCAGAAAAAACCACAGCCATCCCACCGGCCCTGTTGAAGGAGGGCGGAACGCGGGCTGGTGTTGATTTCAAATTCCTGCCACCCGACAGGGCCTAAGGAACCACCACCACGCCACAGCCCTGTCATCGTTCTCAAGCAATCGCTCAATCTCATTCCTCGCAGAGCGGTCGACCACCTTGCCCGCGAGTCCGGCGCGGAAGCCTGGGTCGAGGTGTTCTTCAAGCTGGTCAAACAGAGCCTCAAGCAGACGAACAAGGCCAGCCCCCGCCCCCGTATCAGACATCCTTGCCCGTTACCTGTAATCAAATGTCCAGCATCGCCACATTCTATCTTCTACCCGAGGCCAAGCGCGACGAGTTCAACGACGCGCATCGCAACCAGAAGACGGTCACCTACAAGCGCGGATTGTTTGGCACCAGGGAGATTGTGACCGGAGAACGCTTTCTGTGGGAGTATCTGGACTCTGCCGCCACCGCCAGAACCGACTTCGACTTCTCAGGATTCGCCTTTATCGATTACTTCTTCACTTACCTTGCCGCATCCCTCCCCAAGAACCTGGAAACAGCCATGACCCGCGCCGCAGTGGACGAGCACCACTACTTGATCCATGCTGAATTGGCGAAGGGCCTTGGTGACCACCTGCGCTCGCATCCACCAGATCCGAACGAGCTTCAGTCGTTCGTGGCCGAGAACCATCCCGACGCGGACGAGGAGTATGTCAACGCACTCTGCGAGACCCATGATTTCCTTTTACGCTGGTTCGCCACCATCGATCCGCGCAGCTTTGGAGTCATCCATCTCACGTTTTGAGCCTTCAAGGGACCCGCCGGAGCGTTCAATCGCCCCCACGCGCGGCAGCGGACTCGCTCCACTTTCCCGCTGGTGGAATCAAAATCGGCCATTCAGGGAAGGAATACGTTCGAAGACGAGATCCCCCGGCGGCCACGACCAATCTTCCACCAGATGGGGACTTGCCGGAACAAGGTGACGAACGAGACGGCCACAAGCACGAGGAGAATGTAAATGACTTTCATGGATGCATGTTCCGGGATCTGGAATCGGAAATCCAGATCATTTCAACGATCCTACGCGATCAAGGAGGAGGCTGTTGGATCCGTTCACGCCCGCTACCCGGTAGCGCCTGAACTGCCAAGCAGCCCGGACAACAGCCCGCAAATCCTTGCCGTGAGCAGACCGGGAGAGAAGTCATGTTGGTCAAGCCTCGTCACGGGAACAATGCCCCGCAGCGACGAGGTCAGGAACAGCTCGTCGGAGGAGATGAGCCGTTCAAGGCGAAAGGGCACGACTTCCGCCTGGATCTGATGGTGCCCGGCAAGTTCAAGCACCTGCTCGCGCATCACTCCGGGAAGACAGCCTGAGGAAAGTGGTGGCGTGAACAGGAGTCCGTCCCGGACCGCGAATAGGTTGGCCGTGGCCGTTTCGCAGACCTCTCCCGTGGTATTGAGAAAAATCGGTTCATCAAAGCCCTTGCTGCGGGCCTGCTGGAGGGCCAGGACGTTCTCGGCATAGGAGGCGCATTTCAAGCCTGCGAGGGGCGAGCGCTCGTTCCGGACCCAGGGACTGAGGCACAGGGAAAGGCTGGCTGGCGAAGCCGGAAGCGCGACCGCAGTGAGCACCGTCAGACAGTCGGGGCCGAGGGCGGGATCGCTGAGCGTCCCACTCCCGGCGGTCTGAAAAAGCCGGATGCGGGCCGCGCCCCGGGTGAGGCGGTTCGCCTCAAGCAGCTCCCGGATTCCCTGCTCCAGCGCGATGCGATCCGGCATTTCCCAACCAAGTCGCTGAGCCCCGGCCGCATGGCGGGCCAAGTGGCGATCAAGCAGGAGCGGCCTGCCGTCAATGGCGAGGATCGTCCCGAACAAGCCGAGTCCAACGGTCAGGCCGCGATCAAACGGCGAGATCCGAAGCCCGTCCTGAGGCATCAAACACCCGTTGCACCAGATCGAGTCGGCCATGGACGAACAAGAAAGTTCCCTCCCCCCTGTGGCAAGTGGCAAGTTCCGGGAGACTTGCCCTCCATTCGATCCGGAATCACGGAAGCCCGAAATTCAGGCTTTTCCCGGATTGACCGCAGACTCCGGTCGCGGATGCTCCCGGCATGCGCTTCCTGATCTTCCTCTCCGGTTTCTCGATCCTCGCGCTCGGGTTGGCCGGGCCCCGCGTGCTCCAGGAAAAGGAAGCGATGGGATTCCTTCAGGGCGCGCTGACCCTCGGCGGTGGCCTGGTGATCAGCGGGCTGTTCTCAACGCGCTGGTTCTGGCACGGCATTCTGGGCGGCGGGGTGATGGCCTTGCTCGGCTTTTCAAGGGGGCTGGTGAATCTGCCGGCACTCCCCGGCTATCTGCAGGAGCGCTTCGTGGAAAAGATCGTCGATACCAATCCGATGCCGCTGTTGGAGTGCTCGGTCACCTTGATCTGCCTGCTGCTCCTGCTGGCGGTGGTGAAAACCCTGCTCGCGGAACGTCGCAGGAAGGCGATCGAGGCTCTCGAAGCGGTGGAATCAGGCGAGGAATGATGCGCCATCCCGGTGATCAGTCTTCCACTGGGGTGCGCACTTGCTGTTGATTGCGCTTTTCGTAGAGGTCGCGATTCTTGAGCCACTCCTGGACCTCACTCTTCTTTTTCTCCGCCGGCGCGGACATCGGTGCCTTCGAAACCTTCTGCTTTGGGTTGAGGAGTGAGTTCATCCGCCAGCCGAGCAGGCCGAGAATCAGGGCGAAGAAAATGTAGAGTGCGATTTTCACAACAGTCACTGAAGCAGGATCCGGACAAAACCGACAAGGATCAATTTACAGGCTGATTAAATGAGTGCATGCAGGAGAACCGGAACCCACCCTGTCCATTCATCCGTCATGGCTGAGGGGGAGCGGCGGGCGCGGTTGGAGTCGGGGTGGGAGTCGGGGTGGGACCTTGACCCGATGGAACCGGGTTCGGCGTGGGAACTGGTGGCGGCGGGGCCAGCAGGTCCTTCCACTCGAGGATCTGGGCACCTGGTCCCAGGCCCCCAATTTCCTGAACCAGGGTCTGGCAGCGGCTACGCCAGGCCTCGTAGTTCGGAGGTCCACGCTCGGCATCACGGCTTCCGGGAAAAACCACGTAGGTGACCTTGAGGTCGGAAACCGGACGATTGTAGGGCGTGGCGCGGCTGTTGAGCTCCTTCGCAATCCGCAGCGAGGCCTCGCCCACCTTGTAGGACGGTCCGCCATCGCCCACGACCGCAGGAACGATCTTCTCCCCGAAGACGACCAGGGCGAAGTCGCCCACGTTCGGAGCATAGGGATCCGAGCTCGAACCAAGGATGTTCACCGGAATCACGATGAAGGGATCATACTCGGCCACGAGGAATGAGCGGGACTTCAGGTCCGTGATGCCCCGCTTCAGGAAGGCCACCCGCTCGCGCAGCCATTTCTTGCGGTCCGCAGTGGTCGCGCGATCGGCGATCTCCTTTTCCGCAGCCGCGATGCGCTTTTCCCAGCCGGCGATCATCGGGTTCGGCGTCTGGGTTTTCTTCGGCCAACCGTAACTGGTGAACGGCTGATAGTTCGAGGAGTTGACAATTTCATCCGGCATCGTGGCGAGCCGGTCGCCATCGGACCCATCGGCCACGACATCCATCTCGGCCTGCAACAGGAAGACCTTGCGGCCGCCGGGAGCGCGAAGATTGAGGATGGTCTCGCAGTCGTAGAGGTTGTGCTTGGTCAGCAGCTCGTTGAGCGCGGTGGCATCCTGTTTGAGCCGCTCGGCCTTGTTGTCGTAGAGCTTGAAATACCACGGAGAAACCTCCGCCTGGGCAACCATCGGAGCCAGACCGGGGAGAAGCGCTCCCAGTTTCGGATTGGAGGCTTCCAGCTCCGCCATGGTCTTGGCCGGCGCTGGCAAGCGCAGTTTCAGGGTGTATTCGGCGACGTAGCTGTCCCCGGTGACCCGCTCCTTGGAGGCGAGCCCGCCCTTCTCGATCTTCACCTCGGTCTTGAGCGGAATGCCGGCTCGTAAATTGCGGATGTCGCCCTCGCTTGACTGGGTGAAATCGGTGGCGGCCGGAGCATCCTGCTCGCGCTTCGCATCCTCGACCTTCTTGTCGGCGGCCTTCTTGATGGCATCGACCTGCCGGTCATAGGCCTGCTCCATCTCGATGCGAAGACGTGACTCGATCTGCCGACGGATGTCCCCCTCATCGGCCGGAACCTTCACGATCTCCGGCTTCGGGGAAAACACGTCCTTGAGGCCGCGCTTGATCCTCGCGGGCAAGGGACTCAACAGCAAACCAAGGCCCGCCACCACCATCACCAGCAGGGTGATGCGTCCCCTGCCGAACCCTTTGCCAGGCTCGCGGCGCTTCACTCCTTCAATGACGTTGGGATCCTGCCGTTCTGACATGCTTGGAAAATTCTAGCAGCCTCAACGGTGCCAGCAATCTCCGTTGATCAACATTCGCCCCAATCACGGAAAATTCGCTCCAAGGCCCCGCGATCCACCTCATCGAACGCCGCCGGACATTCGGAATCGACGTCGAAGACCGCCACGATCGCGCCACGCGCGTCCCGCACCGGGACGACGATCTCGCTTTCCGAACGGGAGTCGCAGGCGATGTGGCCAGGAAAGGCATGCACGTCCGGCACCACCTGGCTTTGCCCGGTCGCCCAGGCCGTGCCGCAGACTCCCCTGCCCCAGCCGATCCGCGCGCAGCCCTGCGTGCCCTGATAGGGGCCGATCACCAACGAGCCGCCGGAAACCCGATAGAATCCGGTCCAGAAGTAGTGCGGCATCAGCCCGTGGAGCACCGCCACGATGCCCGCCATCCGCGCGATCCGGTCCGGTTCTCCGGCGATCAGACCCCGGATTTTCAGTTCCGCATCGGCGTAAAGCCCTTGTTTTTCCTCACTTCCGGGAATCCGCATGCCTTCTTCGAAACTGAAAACTGACAAACCCGCAAACTCCAATACAGTCGCGCCGTGAGCTACCAGGTCTTCGCCCGAAAATACCGACCGAAAACCTTCGACGATGTCCTGGGACAGGACCACGTCGTCAGGACCCTGCGCAATGCCATCGCCCAAAAGCGCCTGGCCCACGCCTACCTCTTCGTCGGCCCCCGCGGCACCGGAAAAACCTCCACCGCCCGCATCCTTGCGAAAGCGCTGAATTGCACCAACGGTCCGAAAGCCGACTTCGATCCGGAGGAAAGCGTCTGCATCGAGATCGCCGAAGGCCGCTCGCTCGACGTGCTGGAAATCGACGGTGCCTCGAACAACGGCGTCGATCAGGTCCGCGACCTCCGCGAGTCGGTCCGCTTTGCTCCGTCCAGCGGCCAGTTCAAGATCTACTACATCGACGAGGTCCACATGCTCTCGAACGCGGCCTTCAACGCCCTGCTCAAGACCCTCGAGGAGCCGCCGCCGCACGTGAAGTTCATCTTCGCCACCACCGAGGCGAACAAGATCCTGCCGACCATCCTTTCCCGCTGTCAGCGCTTCGACCTGCGGCCTATCCCCACCGACCTGATCGCGAAGCACCTGCTGCACATCGCGAAAGAGGAAGGCGTGACCCTTGAGGAAACCGCCGCCTGGGCCGTCGCGAAAGGCGCGGACGGCGGCATGCGCGATGCCCAGTCGATGCTCGACCAGCTCGTCTCCTTCTGCGGCAACACCATCACCGAGGCCAACGTCCT
>JAIXPW010000039.1 GCA_027485995.1 Verrucomicrobiaceae bacterium | reverse complement strand
CCGCGCTTCACCACGCCGCCCACCCCATCCGTTCGGGTCTCGGCTCGACCGAACAAGGCACAACGATACGCCTCCAGCCCGGCCTTGGGTGACAGCAGCCGGTTTTCCCCGCCATGCGCCGGGATGCCGGCGATCCATGCCAGCCCTGTGATGGCTCTCTTGCCTCCGCCCATGGCTTCGCCGTAGCTGCTCCAGCGGTAATCACCGGGGTCCTAGACAATCCCGGCTCTAACAGGATTCAAATCGATGTAGGCGGCCATGGTTTTCAAGGCATCGCCTTCTCCGGCCACCAGCACCGAGCGGAATCGGTCCTCCCACAGGGTGCCCTTGCGCTTCCGCTTGCGGCTGCGGTTGTACCACTGGGTGAAGCGCTGCTTCACCACCTGCATGTAACTCGAAACGTCCCACATCCGCGCAAAGTAGCGCTCGCGCAGGGCCTCGGCGGCATCGGTCATCCCGTTCTTCCGGAAGTGCTTCAGTTCCTCGCGAAGCCCCCGACCCGCCACATCCCCGAGCGCGGCGGACACCTTTCCTACCAAGGCATCGTCGCTGGGAAGATTTTCCGCAGCGGGCCGTTTCGGCACTTCCAGTAGCAGGTGGAAGTGATTGGTCATGATGCAGTAGGAAAGGATGCGGACGCCATAAAAGGCCTCATAAATCCGCATGATCCGGATGAACTCCTCTTTTTCGTCGGTCTTGAGGACCATGCGCCGATCCACCACCCGGCTGACGCAGTGGAAATACTCAGGCCCCTGGGACAGCCCCTTGAAGCGGCGGGAGGTGCGATTCATGTCGGAAGGAGATCGCATGATCGGCTGAAGATCAACACCTTTCTAAATAATTTGTCAGAGCTTTTATGTATAGTTGATTCCGTTCTGACTTCGCGCTTTGCAGGTCCGCCATTCCCGCCTTGAGTCGCGCATGCCGCGCCGGTTCTGGGTTCCTGTTCTTTTGATCATCGCGATTCTGTCTGCTTCGGCAGGATTGTTCCGCTTGCGGTTTGATACGGACATCCTGTCGATGCTGCCGGACGAACTGCCGGAGGTGAAGGGCCTGAAGGCTTTTCATCAGGCCTTTTCCCGCAATGACGAGATGATTGTCCTGATCGAGGGAGGAGAGGCCGATGAAGGTACGCTCGGTGCGGCCGCTGAGTCTCTGGGGAAGAAACTCCAGGCGGATGGCGTGGTGAAGAAGGCGCGCTGGCAGCCTTCGTGGATGAGCGAGCCCGACGGCCTTTCCGACCTTCTTGCCTATCTCTGGCTGAATGGCGATCCGACCGTGACCCAGGCCCAGTCGGAGCGCCTGACTCCGGGGAAATCCGAAGCAACCGTGAAGGCCTCGCTCTCCCAGGTGGCGACCTCGATGGACGGCATGGAGATTGCGATGAAGGCGCACGATCCTTTCGGCTTTTTGCAACATCCGTCGGTCACAGCACTGACCTCGTCTTCGGGCCAGGGGAGCGGAGAGGCCTACGAAAGCCCGGATGGGCGGGCCCACCTGCTTTTCATCAGCGCTCCAACGGACATGCCTGGCTATCGCGAGGCGGCGGGTTGGATCGACGCGGTGAAGCAATCGGTGGCATCCTGGCAGCAGGGCGAGGGTAAGGGCCTGACGGTGCGATACACCGGCGAACCAGCCTTTGCTTCGGAGATCGGGCAGTCCATGGAAAATGATCTCAGCGGATCGATCGGGATCACGCTGGGCCTCATCGCGCTGCTGTTCTGGTGGATGCAGCGTCGGCTGTCGCTACTGGCGGGATTGACCGGGGTACTTGTGCTGGTTTTTGCCGTGGCGCTGGGAATGGCCGGCTGGATGTATGGAAAACTGAGCATCATGGCGCTGAGTTCCGCCGAAATCCTGATCGGGCTGGCCGTGGACTACGGGCTGGTGATTTGTCAGGAAGCAAAGGCCACCGGGCATGACCGCAAGGAACTGCTCGCCGCCAGTGGACGTCCGGTGCTCTGTGGCGCGCTGACCACGACGGTGGTTTTTCTCGCCCTGAACCTCGGCGGCCTGCCGGGAATGGCCCAGCTCGGCACGATCGTCGCGGTGGGGCTCGGCGCGGCGGGCATCCTGATGATCGTGGTCTATCTGCCGTTTGTCGCGAAGTTCGGCGTGGATCGGAAACCAGCCACGGGCTCGGGAAAATTCCTGCCCCGGAGCCGAATGGCCTGGGCCATCACTGCCGTTCTTTCGCTTGCCGCTGTGTCAGTGCTGGTGATCCATGGCATGCCGCAAATGGTGTTCGATTCGAACATCATCCGGCCGCGGCACAGTCAGGCCATGGAGTCCTTCGAGCGGGTGCGGGCGGTTTTTCCGACATTTGATGGTGAGGCGCTGGGCTATGTCGTCGAGGCGGCAACAGATGACGAGATGCGGGCCCGGCTGGAGGTGGCGAACAAGCGGATTGATTCGGCAAAGGAGGCTGGGCTGATCGCGACCGGAGCCATTCCGCAAGGTTGGTGGCCGGACCCGGCGCGCCAGAATGAGAACCGAGCCACGGTCAAGGCGATGGCAGCAGATCGCGAAAGGCTGCTCAAGGAGGCCGATGCTGCCGGCTTTTCCGAGGAAGGTCTTTATCTCGGAAAGGCGGTGCTGGCGGCCATGGAACGACAGTCGACCGAAACGACCCTGGTCTTTCCCCAATCGGATTCCGCACGCGAGGTGATGCGACTTTTCATGACCCGACGCGAAGCAGGCGGCGGCTATGTGCTGGGAAATCTGGTCCAGTCGAAGGGCGTGGAGTCGGGCGGAAAGGACTACGAGCGCTTCGCCATGATGAACGGCGATGGCATCTGGCTGAGCGGCTGGGGGCTTTTCAAGCCGGCCCTTTCCAAGCTCATCAAGTCGGACGTGATGCGGATGCTGGTGCCGATGATGGTCTTGCTGCTGGTGATGATGTTCTTCATTTTCCGCAGACCGGCGGATGTCGGGATTGCACTCTTTGCGATGGTCATCAGCACGCTGCTGCTGCTGGCGATCATGAGCGCGGCGGGCTTGAGATGGAACTTTGTCAACCTGATGGCGACGCCACTTCTGTTAGGCACCGGAATCGACTACGCCATCCACGTCACGCTCACGCTGCGGCGAACCGGCGGCTGTTTCAAGGAACTCTGGAACGGCACAGGAAAGGCCCTGATGTTCTGTGCGGTCTCGAATGTCATCGGCTTCGGCTCGCTGATCTGGTCATCGAGCGAGGCGCTCGTCAGCCTAGGCGTGGTGGCCGTCATCGGCATCACCCTGAGCATGGCGGTTTCCCTGTTCCTTCTGCCGGGTTGGAAGTCCCGGGAGGGATGACGAACCGAAAGTCGACCCGGTCAGATCACGCCGCCGACGACATCGGCTCGGCCTGGACCTGCTTGGCCATGTTCACTGTGGTGGGCGTTTCCATCGCGGGGATCGGCTTGGTGAACATCAGTCCGAGTTCAAGCTTGAGCCAGGCACGCACGCCGCGGAAAAGATGCCCGAAGGCCTTCGGGCTGGCTTCGAAGGGAATGCGCACGAAGTAGCGCTGGCCGAGGTTGTTCTTGCCATAGGTGCCGTTGGCGAGGCGCTTGCGGGCCAGCACTTCCAGCCGACGATTGTAGAGCGCCATGAACTTCCCGAAAAAGGCGCCGATGGGCCCGTTGTAGGGCATCTTGGAAAACTCCACGTCGGTGAAGAGATAGACCAGCCGCACCGGGCCGACGAAGTAGGCCGCGATGTCGAGCAGGAAGGCGGCGTTCATCAGGTCGGCATCGCCGAGGTATTGATACTTGTTCCGGTAGATGCCGTTGAACCAGCGGTGATAGGACTCGCTGAACTCCTTGTTATGTCGGGTGACATCCATTTCAACGGACTCGCCACCGAGGGACTTAACTAGAATCTTGTGCGCGGCATAGACCGAATGCGCGCAGTAATCGAGCCCCTGCGAATAGAGCGGATCCATGAAACCGGCGGCATCGCCTGCGAGGATCCAGCCATCTCCGGCGGCCTTCTCGCTGTAGTAAGGCAGGTTCTTGTAGGCGCGCGCGTCGTTCTCAACCGGCTCGGCGTTCTCGAACATCAGCTTGCCGATCGGATGGGCGGTGAGGTGCTCCTTAAGTCGCTGGCCGATGCTGCCTTCCGAGGGAGGAGTGAAAAGCCGCTCGTCCCAGGTCACCCCGGCGGAAAAGTCCCCGTTCGAGAGCGGAATGATCCACGACCACCAGCCGCGGCCCATGAGGTGATTGGTGGCGCTGGCCCGGGCAACGAAAGTGCCGTTCTTCAGGCCCGGCGCGAGGGTTCTCGACTCATGGGAATCGAGGCAACGGACATTGGTGAAGCGCACCCACATCGAGTGGACCGGATGTTCAGGAAGGTTCCGCCAGGTGCCCAGCTTGCGGGCCAGCAAACTTGCTTTTCCGGAACAGTCTGCCACCCACCCCGCCGTGAGTGTGCGCGTTTCGTCCCCGACCTTGAAGGTGACGGTGTTGCGATTGAC
This sequence comes from Verrucomicrobiaceae bacterium, assembly GCA_027485995.1. Classification (GTDB taxonomy): domain Bacteria; phylum Verrucomicrobiota; class Verrucomicrobiia; order Verrucomicrobiales; family Akkermansiaceae; genus Luteolibacter. The sequence continues at coordinate 34,550 of JAIXPW010000039.1, read as the reverse complement.
GCCGTGAAGCTCGAAGGATTTCACCGAGGCGGGACGCACGAGGTGGCAGCCTTCGGTCACCGCCTGCTCCAGCATGTGCTGATCGAGCTTGGAACGATCGAGCTGGAAAGTGGCCATGCGGGCCTGGGAATAAGGCCCGATCTCGGAGCAAGTGCTCGGGCAGTCGTTCGTTTTCCCGGGATCATTGAACCACATCCGCAGGCCGTGCTTCTGGAAATGGTTGCAGGCGAGATGATTGGCAAATCCGAGCACGCGGGTCAGGAAGCAGCCGGCAACCTCCGAAGTGGACTCGCCAACCTTGCGATCGAACACCTCCGACTTCTCGATGATCAGGATCCGCGTTTCGGGCTTTGCCCGTTTTAAAAGAAGGGCCAGCGAAGACCCCGAGAAGGCTCCGCCGAGAATGACGACATCGTAATCGGGAGTCGAAGGGATTTCAGGAGCGTGGCTGACCATGGGATTGGGGCAGACCTGCCCGCGCCATGATAATGGGCTTTCGGCGTCGCGCAAGGTGCCGGTTGCCCGGGTGCCGGATCATTTTTTCGTGCCCTCGATCACCAGATTTCGGAACTGTCCAAGGTCATCGAATGAACCGAGTCCGATCCAGCCGTGGTCGAGGGTCTTGTCCTGAGCCGTCAGCACCGGCTTCGTCATGTCATCGAAAAACACGGCGATCGCGCCGGTGGCGGTGTCGTGAACGAGCTTGAGCTTGTGCCAGGCTCCGGGTTTCCAGGGCGTGCCGGTGGTTTGCGTGGCGGTGATCTTCCGGCGGTCGGCATGATCGACCAGGTGAATCTGATGATGCACCTCATCGGCCTTCTCGCCGAGGTGGGCGTAGTAGAAGCGGGTGTCATCCTGTCGGGCGAAGGCCAGGCAGAGGTCATTGTTGCCCTGATCGAACTTCGTCAAACGTGCCTCGACCGTCAGCGTGAACGAAGCCCAGTCCGCGGTCTTCAGCCAGCCAAGGTTGAAGGGGCTGCGGACCTTGGGTTTGAATGCGGAGGGCTTGGCAAGGGTGAGCACAGGAGCCCCGTTTTCCTGGGTCCAGGACCATGCGGCAGGATCACCGAAGCTCCACGCCGCGGCGTCGTTGAGTGGCTTCAAGGTCTCTGCGCGGGCGAAGGTGAGACCGGCGAGGAAAAGGGAGATGAGGATTTTCATTGGGAAACAGATTGCCGCAGGCCCTCAGCGAATGCAATTTCCGTCCGATGAGCAAGGATGGTCAAGCGGATGCGGCAGAGCGGATGGTGCTCGCCCTGCGTGCCTCGAACGAGGGGATCTGGGACTGGACCACGGGCGAGCGGAGGATCTACTACTCACGCCGTATTTTGGAGTTCCTTGAATGCTCGGAATCCTCCGCACCGAACCTGTTCCTGCCGCCGCATGAGGCGGTGCATCCGGAGGAACGCTCGAGGTTCGAGTCGGTCGTGAGGCAGTCGATGGAACCCGGAGGCCCGGAAACCCTGGCGATCGACTGCCGCATCCTGACCGGCGGAGGAGGCTGGCTGTGGCTGCGAATCAGGGGATCGGTGGTGCGCGACCGGCAGGGCCGGGCGACGCGGATCGCGGGTTCGATGATCGACATCAGCCGGCGGAAAGCAGCGGAGGCGCAGTTGGAGGAGGAGCGTCATCTGCTCAGGCAGTTGATCGATCACGTGCCGCTGCAGATCTACTTCAAGGATCTGGATTCCCGCTTCGTCATGGCGAACCGTCGGATGGTTGACTGGATGGGCCTTCATTCCCAGCAGGAGCTGATCGGAAAGAGCGACCGCGAGTTCTTTGATGAGCTGCACTGGAAGGCCGCCGAGTCCGACGAGCGCAAGATTCTGGAAAGCGCGGAGCCTGTGACCGACAAGCTCGAATGTGAAACGTGGCGAGGTTCCGGTGATGAAACCTGGGTGCAGACCTCGAAGTTTCCCTGGCGCGACCGGCACGGTCAGGTGAAGGGGACCTTCGGGGTCTCCGGCAACGTCACCGAGCTGGTGAAGGCGCAGCAGGAGGCCTACGCGCTGGCCGCCGAGCTGACCGCCCGCAACGCGGCCTATGAGGAGGAACTGCAACTGGCGCGGGAGATCCAGCAGGCGCTTTCCAGTGTCCAGTTTCCTCATGTCGAGGACGGGAATGGATGCTCCATCGAGTTCGCCTCCCGCTATGCGCCGAGTTCCGGACTGGCGGGCGATTTCTTCGAGGTGGTGCCGGTTTCCGAAGGCTGCGTCGGCGTGCTGATCTGCGATGTGATGGGCCATGGCGTGCGCTCCGCCTTGATCGTGGCGATGCTGCGCGGGCTGCTGGAAAAGCAACGCGGACAGGCAGGGGATCCCGGCGCCTTTCTCAGCGGACTCAACGAAGGGCTCTGTTCGATCCTGACACGGGCTTGCACGACCATGTTCGCAACGGCCTTTTATGGAGTGATCGATCTGAAGGGTCGCACCCTCACCTATGCCTGCGCCGGGCATCCGGGAGCGATTGTCGATTCGATGCAGGGCGTGGGGCAGATCCCGAGTGATCGATCCGGAAAGGGGCCGGGGCTGGGCCTGTTTTCGGGCGCCTTCTTTCCGGTTGGCTCGGTGCCCCTGGAGCGGGTGCGGCGGCTGCTTCTTTTCACGGACGGCATCATCGAGGCGCAGAACGCCGCCGGGGAATCATTTCTCGAAAGCCGTCTTCTCGAAGCGGTGGCGGGCTCGTCCCACAAGCCCATCGACGGCCAGCTTGAAGGAGTGATGGAGGGCGTCCGTGCATTTTCCGGCAGTGCCCATTTCGAAGACGATGTCTGCATGCTCGGGATCGGGATCATGCGCGCCGGAGACTGAGGCTGGCAACAGCGGGGCAAGATGTTAGACTTCAACCGCTGATCCATGAAGCTGCCTCAAGTCCCTCCAGTCTGGCATCGCCTCGCGCGACGCTGGGTGGAGCATCGGCATACCGACAACGCGGCAGCCCTCACCTTCTACGCGCTTGTCTCCCTGACTCCCCTGCTGCTTTTCGGGGTGACTCTGGCCGGGGTGATTCTCGGTGAGACCACCGCTCACGGACAGTTGGAACGCCAGCTTTCCGCCGTGATCGGTGAGGATGCGGCGAGGGCGATCGAGGGTGTGCTGCAAAGCGCCCGGATCGCGCCGCGCTCGGACCCGTGGGGCTTTGCCATCGCGATGCTGACCTTGTTGTTCTCCGGTTCGCAGGTGCTCTCGAAGTTGCGGCTGTCGCTGAACCTCGTGAATGACGCGGGGCCGACGGACCCGGCGCGGAAGTGGTTGTCGCGCATTCTCGCCCGCGGCCTCTGCGCGTCGCTGATCCTGATGTTTGGAGTGCTGCTGGTGGCGGCGACCTCACTGGAAGGAGCGGCGGGCTATGTCGCCGCGCGGGTGAATTCCGGATTGATTCCGAGGATGGACGTGATCGCCGGGTGGAGATTGCTTTCGAGCTACCTTCTCATGATTTCCGCCTTCGCCTTGATCCTGAAGATCCTGCCACGCCGGAGGCCGAAATGGCGGCATGCCCTCCTGGGTGCCACGTTTTCGGCGGCGATCGTAGGCTCCCTGAAGACCGTGCTGGATCTCTATCTGCGGAAAACCCTGTGGGCCTCCTTCATCGGCAGCGGCCTCACCCTGCTGGTCTTCCTGTTCTGGATGTTCCTCTCGATCCAGGCCTTCCTGGCAGGAGCCGAGCTGGCCGCGTGGATGGGAAGGCGCAGCCTGATGAGGGGCTCCAGAAATTAGTCCTACAGGTCCTATAAGACTTCTCAGCCTTACACAGCCGCCACAGCCTTCAGAATCTCCTCCACCGCAGCCATCCTGCCGATGCCCTGGTAACCGCAGGCGAGATCACCCGAGTCCGGACCGATGAAGCGGACCCCATCCTCAATCAGCCGTGCCACATTCCGCTGGGTGGCGGGGTGCTGCCACATCTTGCCGTTCATCGCCGGCGCGATAAGCACCGGCGTGCTGCGTGGCAGGGCGAGATAACAGGAGGAAAGTGGATCCGGCGCGAGACCATTGGCGAAGTTCCCGAGAGCATCCGCACTCGCGGGGGCGACGAGAAAAAGCCCGGCTTGATCGGCCAGCTCGATGTGTCCCGGTTTCCACGATTGCTTTTCATCCTCCAGGCTCACCAGGACCGGTTGGCGGGTCAGCACCTGAAGCGTCAGCGGCGTGATGAACTCGGTGGCCGCCCGGGTCATCACCACATGCACCTCGTGGCCAGCCTTGACCAGTTGGGACGCGAGATCGGCGGCCTTGTAGGCGGCGATCGATCCGGTGATGCCGAGGAGGATGTTCATGGCTGGAGTCTGGAAACCCGCAGGCGCTCGCCGAGCAGGAGGGACTTGAAGCGTAGATAATCTTCCTCCTGGGTGCCGGAGAGCAAGCGGAAGGTGTACTCCGGCCAGTGGCGCATTTCCTCCAGCGCGTTGTGCATCCGCAGGGCGATGACCTCCGCACTGTCGGTGCCGCGACCGGAAAGCCGGGCGAGGAGCTCGGTTTCATCCGGCGGCATCACGAACAGATCCACCAGCGAGCTGCGGATCATCCGGTCTTCGCAACCACGCACCTGTGCCGCTCCCTGCACGTCGATGTCCATCACCACGTCCATGCCTTTCTCCAGGTAACCGATGACCTCGGAGCGCAGGGTGCCGTAGTGGTTGCCGTGGACGCAGGCATGTTCGAGAAAATCCCCGGACTCGACCCGACGGGTGAACTCCTCGACTGAGAGAAAGTGGTAGTCGCGACCATGCACCTCGCCGGGACGTGGCGGGCGGGTGGTGCAGGAAATCGAATAGTGGGTCTCCCGCTCGTTGGCGATCCGCCGGCAGAGCGTGGTTTTCCCGGAGCCCGAAGGGCCGGAGACGACGAGAAGGATGCCGTTGCGTTGTGGCATTGAAGGTCCGGGATGAATGAGGCGGCGGAAGTGGGCACACAGAACACGGAATCCGGAGCCTCTGGCGCAAGAACAAACGAAAATCGCCGACCCAGCGGGCGGCGGCGGACAAATTCCCTTCTTGTGAATCACTGCGGAGCCCTCAGCTTGAAAGAACCATGAGCCAGCCCCCGTCGCCCCAGATTCCAGGATCCGCCCCGAAGAAAAAAGGTTTACCCACCCTCGCCTGGGTGGGGATCGGCTGCGGCGGCATCGTCATCATCTGCATCATCGCCGCGGTGCTCGCAGGAGGTTTTCTCTTCAAGGTGGCCAAATCAGCGCTCGCCAATCCCGGCAAGTCCTCGGCGGAGTTCGTGGTGGCTGGCAACAAGGACCTCACCAAGGTTTCCGAAAATGATGACAACGGCGAAATGACCGTGCGGGTGAAGAGCACCGGTGAGCAGCTTACCTTGAAATACGACGATCTGGCGAAGGGTCGGATCCTGGTGAAGGACAAGGACGGCAATGTCGCGCCGCTCAGCCAGGGGGATCTTGCGAAGGTGCCCGCCTGGGTGCCCCGCTATCCGGGCATCACCGATGAGGTCTCGCTGAGCCAGTCGGAAGATGCCTCCTCGGGCATGCTGGCCTTCACCACCAACGATTCCGCCGAAGCGATCAAGAAATTCTACAGTGATGAAGCCGACAAGATCTCGCTCAATTCCTCAACCAGCACCTCCGTGAACCTGGGGGACGCCAACAAACTGAACCTGACCTTCGGCAGCGGCCCACGTGCCCTCAAGGTCGATGCCTTCAACAAGTCCGGCGAGCCCTTGTCCGTGAAGGTCCTCTACAGCGGAAAGTGATCGAATCCCCCGGCGGCTCCGCTTGATCATCCGGGGCCGCCCCCTTCCGTTTCATGAAAAGTTCCCTCATCGCCGCCCTCCTGCTGGCCAGCCTCCAGGCCGCCAGGGCGGACTTTGCCAGCGAGATCCTTGAGGCCACCTTCAAGTTCTATCACGCCGACTCCACCTCTACTTGCTTCCTGGTGAAACGCGACGAGCCCGACAAGTCGGTCTATCTCGTCACCACCGCCCACACGGTGGAGCGCACCAAGGGCGAGACCGCGATCCTCGTACTTCGCGATCAGAAAAAGGATGCCTCCTACACTCGGCACGACCTCACCTTGAAGATCCGCTCCGGCGACAAGCCGCTCTGGGTCCGCCATGAAAAGCAGGACGTCGCGGTGCTGAAACTCAGCGAGCCGCTGCCCACCGAAGTGACTGTCCTGCCCACATCGCGACTGGCCGATGAGGCCCGGCTCAAGGAAGCCGCCGTCCACGTTTGCAGCCCGCTGTTCGTGCTGACCTATCCTCAGCGCTTCGAGGCGAACGGCGCAGGCTTCCCCGTTGCCAGACAGGGCATCTTTGCCAGCCCGCCAATGCTGCCATCAGCCACCCATCCGACCTTTCTCGGCGACTTCATCACCTTCGCCGGAGACAGCGGCGGACCGGTGTTCATCGCCGGAAAAGAGGATCATCCGCTCATCGTCGGCATCGTCCTGGCCCAGAACCATCATGACGAAAAGGTGAAGACCGAGTATGAGGAAACAACGATTCATCATCCGCTGAATCTCGGCACCATCCTGCATGCACGCTATGTGATCGAGACCCTCGATCAGGCGGCGAAATGACGCCGATCTGCGGCCTTACTTCGCGACGCCCCAGACCTTCTCGACCATTTCATATCCGACCGGATCAAAGGCCTTCAGCTCCTCCCGATCAAAAGGCTGGAAGTCGTTCTTTCAAAAGTAGGCCTCGCTGCATTCGGCGAAGTGCTCCATCGGATTCTTCAGCGCTTAGTGCTTCTTCTCGCCACCTCCCCCGTAACGGACCTTCTCGTATCTCCCGGACGTCTTCGCCGCCTCGAAAGCCTTCTTCACGTCTTCATTGCCATCGCCACGAGGCAACTTCCCTGGGGACTTCTCGACATGCACCGTCCAGCCCTGGATCTGCCGAGTGCGTAAGCCGTCAAGGCAGAGGCTTTGGCCAAGAGCAGGCCGAGGAGAATCCGGAAGCGGAGTGCGGACGTTGCGCCATTCGTCGCCCCGCATGCTGGTCTGCGGTGCCCTGTTGCCAGGAGGACTTGGATGTTTCCTGAGAGTTAAACTGGAACCAGCATCGTCACGTCCGGCCAAAGCACGAAAAGCGCCTCGTCGAGCGTTGCGAGCTTTCCGCCCTTACGTCGTACAAGCTCGGCCAGCCAGGCATCCGTGATCTGGCGATGGCCGGTCAGACGGGTGGGCGAGATTTCCGTGTAGGAGAAATTGTCCGGCCAGAAGACATGCTTCGGGTGAGCGTGGATGGAAGCGAGTGCGGCCCACGCGGCGGAAGGGGATTTTTCCTGGGCGTAATGCATATGCATCCGGAGAAGCGTGCCTTCCGTCACCGGGCAGGTCGCCAACCAATCCTCCCTGACCTTGGCGAGCCAACGATGCACCCGGTCATGGTGGGGATGTTCGGGAATCATTGCCGCGACCAGAATGTTTCCGTCGAGCAACCAAGTCATCGGTCAAGGGCCTCCTCGATTTCCTGAGGCGAAAGCCCCATGATCTCCATCACGCGGACGTCTTCGTCGTCCATCATGCGCTGGATTTCCTTCTCCGTGAGCTTTCGGCCGGTTCCTTGGGAAACGGGAAATCCGGAGAGTGGGTGAATGCCGAAGGTGGGAGGAGTCGCCGCCGACGTCCTCCGGCGCAGCAGATCCCCTACCGCCTTGCTGATCGACGTCTTCGTCTCAATCGCATGGCTGCGGGCCATTGCGTAAAGATCGTCGTCGAGATTGATCGTCAATCGCATGGCTGCACCATGGTGCCGTGGTGCAATGGTGTCAAGTTGTCGATCGTTCCAGCAGGGTCGGTTGCAGTTGACCCGAAGCCGATTTGGTCAAGGGTTCGCCCCATGCTGATCGACTGCCACATGCACACATACCTCTGCGGCCATGCCGTGGGGCATCCCACCGACTACGTGCGGGCAGCCGCCGGACGGGGCCTTGGAATGGTCACCTTCACCTGCCATGCGCCGATGCGGAACGAGGCGGTCTTTCGTGGGCCAGGCATCCGGATGACGATCGACGAACTGCCCGAGTATCGCGATCTGATCGCCGAGGCCGCGCAGCTGGGACGCGAGCTCGGCGTGGAGGTCCGCTACGGGATCGAGGGCGAGTATTACCCGGATGAACGGGAGCTGCATGAACATTGGGACCTTCTGGAAACGGAGCCCTTCGACTTCGTGCTCGGCTCACTGCACCACCAGCTTCCAGGATTCCGGGCCTGGCTGCTGGCACAGGGAGGACCGGAGGAGATCGCCACCGCCTACTTCGAACTGGCCGCGAAGGCCCTGCGAACGAAGCGCTATGACTCCATCGCCCATCCCGATCTGATCCGGATCTACGGCACCATTCCCCCCTTCGCGCCCGAAAGCATGGAGGGCCCGATCCGCGGGATGCTGGAAGCCGCCGTGGAAAGTGACACCTGTCTGGAGGTCAATACCAGCGGACTCATCAAGCAACTCTTCGAACTGCATCCCGCGCCAACGATCCTCGGCTGGGCGGCCGAACTCGGGGTGAAACTCACCCTCGGCAGCGACTCCCATCACCCCGATCACGTGGCCCAGAAGTTCCCGGAAGTGACCGCACTCTTGAAACAACTCGGATTCACCCATCTTCATCATTTCAAGGGTCGGGGACGGATCGAGGAAGCGCTTTGAGCGGTTCTTAGGGAAGCTCCGCAAGAGTTCAGGAATCGGCGACGCTTCGGCATCATGAGACGACGATGAAGGATCGCCGGGAACGCCTACTGGGAGAAATGGGATCGCCACAAGGAGCGTGGACCTCTCGCCCACGAGCTGGGAGAAATCATGCGTGCAAAACTACCATACACCTTGGGACAGGGACACAAGGCCGTTTGACAATCTTAGTCATCTTAGCTAGCCTGGCAGCGCCATGCAGGTCACCATTCATCAGGCGAAAACGCAGCTCTCGAAGCTGATCGCAGCGGTTGAACGCGGTGAAGAGGTCATCATTTCCCGTCGCGATCAACCGGTAGTCCAACTGAATCTGATAGGAGGATTTCCCGGAAAAACCCGCATCGGCGGGCTCAAGGGCAGAAAGCTTCGAATGGGCTCGAAGTTCAATGATCCCCAGCTGAACGAGGAAATCGCCAGGTCCTTTGGTGACTCATGAAACCCACTACGGCAAAAGGCTGGTTGCTCGATACCCATGCCCTGCTGTGGATGCTTCATGGGGACAAGCGCCTTTCCAAGAAGGCGCGTGAACTGATCGACGGCAACCTGCCGCTCTATCATTCTTCCGCCAGCTTCTGGGAAATGGCCATCAAACTGTCAGGAAAGGGCTTCGATTTCGAGGTCGAGGATGATTGGGAACAGGTTTTTCCGGAGGAACTGAAACGCATCGGTGTTCCTTTGCTAAGTCCAACGATTCTGGATTTCCGCTTGCTTCAGGATCTACCGAAACATCATGGAGATCCATTTGATCGACTGCTCGTTTGCCAGGCCACCCGGAACAGGCTGGGAATCATATCAGCAGATAACTCGCTGGATGCCTATGGGGTGATGCGGGCCTGGTAGGTTGATTCGTCTTTCCTCCACGGGCTCCTTTGGCAAAAACCTTCGAATCCGTCGCTTCACTTGACCGGGCCTGCAAAACTTTGGTGGCAACGTCTCTTCAGCATAGGCCTTTTTTCTCGTCCTGTTTGGTGATCGTGATAAAGGGCGTGACGAATGAAACGCCGTCGCATGCTCGCCCTGTTCAGTGCCATGCTTCTTGGCCCGGCCCGCTCACAGGCCGCCGGAGCTGGACGCGAGCTCTCTTTTGAAATCGACGGAGACTTTGGCGGTGCGTCGGTCGATGACATCCGGGCGGTGCTGATTTCCGCCGCCTCGACGCTCTGGGACCACTGCCCGAAGACCCGCTGGGAAACGCCAGGCTTTTTCATCCATCGCTCGATGGAGCATCCGATCACCGCCTACGAGCACGACAAGGATGGACGGATCGTCATCGGATTGAATGTCGGCGGATCCTATTGGTCCCAGTTCGCCTTCCAGTTCTCCCATGAGTTCTGCCACGCCCTGGCCGGTCATAGCAATGACTGGAAAAAGGCCTGGATCAAGGGGCCGAAGTCGAACCAATGGTTTGAGGAATCCCTCTGCGAAACGGCCTCGCTCTTTGCATTGAGGGCAATGTCCAAGCGCTGGCAGACCGCACCGCCCTACCCGAACTGGCGGAGCTATGCGCCGCATCTGAACGAGTATGCGGAGGCCCGCATCACCGGGGCCCGCAAGGCATTTCAGGAGCCGTTTCTGCCCTGGTTCGCCAAGCAACAGGCCTCGCTGCGGGGCGATGCGGGGCAACGCGAGAAGAACCTGAACATCGCCTTGCAGCTCCTGCCACTTTTCGAGGCGGAGCCCTCCGGTTGGGAAGCAGTGACGTTCTGCAATCTCGGCGAAAGGATTCCGGATAAGAGCCTCGATGCGTATTTCAAGGACTGGGAGCAGAATAGTCCTAAGGTTCACCAGGCCTTCATCCGCAAGCTCGCGAAACTCTTCGGGATCGAAATTCAGTGAACGATGAAAGCGGGTCGAGGCTAGCCGGACGTTTTCGCATTTGCCCACTTGGCGGGTTCCGCTAACCCAAGGCCATTGAACATCGTCGAATCCATCGCCGCGCGCACGGAGGCCGGAAAGACCGCCGTGGTGGCGGACGGGCGGAGGCTTTCCTTCGGGGAGTTGTTAGACCGCGCGTCTGAGGTGGCCGACTGGCTGAAGGCGTCTCCGGGATTTAAACGGGCTGCCGTGCCTCGCATCGGGCTGGCCTGTGGCAACGGGCTGGACTACATCGCCCTGGCACTCGGCATCCTGAAGGCCGGGGGCTGTCTGGTTCCAATCGCCGGGGAACTGACCGATGAGGAGCGACGCGAGATCATCGAACGCACCAGCCTGCATGGCCTGCTGATCGGACCCGATGAACCCTGGCGGACAAACGAATGCCTCCCAACCCGCGAGCCTGGCTGCGGCGCGGGCTGGATCCCACTCGATGAGCCAACGTTGGACTGTGAAGCGGAATTTGCGGCGCTGAATCCGGCCTTCATCCGTTTCAGCTCGGGCACCACCGGTCGCAGCAAGGGCGTGGTGCTGAGCCACGAATCACTCCTCGCCCGCATCACGGCGGCAAACCAGGTCCTGCGGATCGGTCCGGATGACCGGGTGCTGTGGATGCTGCCGATGGCCCACCATTTCGCGGTCTCGATCGTCCTCTATCTTCACTTCGGCGCCTGCACCGTGGTCGGCGAAAGCCATCTCGCGGCGGATGTGTTGGAGCTCGCGGAAAAGGAGTCGGCCACGGTGATCTACGGCTCACCCTTCCACCATGCCCTGCTCGCGGCGGATGGGGGAAATTTCCAGTGGCCACAACTCCGGCTGCCGGTGAGCACCGCCGCCAGACTGCCGGAAGCCACCGCCCGGGCCTTCGATGCGCGCTTTGGGAAACCCCTCGTGCAGGGCATGGGCATCATCGAGGTCGGCCTGCCGCTGATCAATCTGGGTTCAGCCCGCGAGGCGCCGGACTCGGTCGGCGAGCCGATCCCGGGATTCGAGGTTGAGCTGCGCGAGTTCGCCGACGGCATCGGCGAACTCTGGCTGCGCGGGCCCGGGATGTTCGATGCCTACCTCTCCCCCTGGCTGACGAGAGCGGAGGTTTGCGACGAGGGCTGGTTCGCCACCGGAGACCTCGCCCGGATCGACGAGGCCGGACGCGTCACGCTTTGCGGACGGAAAAAGAGCGTCCTCAACATCGGCGGCATGAAGGTCTTCCCGGAGGAAATCGAGGCCGTGCTCGACCGTCACCCCGCAGTGAAACAAAGCCGCGTCTATGGTCGCGAGCACGAGGTCCTCGGTTCCGTGGTGGTGGCGGAGGCGGTGCTCCAGTCCGAGGTCACCGCCCCTGCCTTGAAAGCCTGGTGCCGCCAGAGCCTTTCCGCCTTCAAGGTCCCGGCGGTGATCCAATGGGTCGAGTCCATCCCGCTCACCGCCAGCGGCAAGATCCGGCGGCATTAAGTTTCGCCAGCCCCTTGCGCGATGCCCCTCGAATGACTACCTCTGTGCCATGCAGTCTCAGTTCGATGTGGCGATTGTCGGCGGTGGCCCCGCAGGCAGCACGCTCGCGGCCCTCCTCGCCCTGCGCGGGATCAGGGCGATCGTGTTCGACGATGACAAGCGCCCCTCCCTCCTCGTCGGCGAATCGCTGCTGCCCACCGTGGTGATGCTGATGCGCCGCCTCGGCATCGAGGACCGAGTGAAAGCCTTTTCCGTCCACAAGCCCGGCGTCGCCTTCATCCATCGCACCGGCACCCGACTTGACTTTTTCTTCCCGGAAAAGGCCCTCGGAAAGCTCCCGAACTACGCCTACAACGTGCCACGTCCGGAGTATGACAACCTCCTGCGCGCACGTGCGATCGAACTCGGTGCCGTGTTCGTGAAACGCCGCGCCGGACTCGAGCCTGGCGCTCCTGGCAGCGGTCGGGAAATCCAGCTCGATGCCGAAACCCTGGCCGCCATTCCCGAACTCGGCGGCCGCCATCCGAAGCTCCTCGTCGATTCCACCGGCCGCGCCCGCACCTTTGCCAAGGTCCTCGGCGTGGGGGCCACTCGCGGCAAGCGCAACGACGTCGCCTACTTCGCCCACTTCGAGGATTTCGAGAGCGATTCGGTCCGCGACGGACAGGTCGTCATTTCCCTGCTGCGCAAGGGCTGGAGCTGGCGCATTCCGTTGCAGGGTCGTCTTTCGGTCGGCGTCGTGGTCGACAAGGACGTGGCAAAGACCCACGGCACCACTCCCGAGGAGCGGCTGGAATCGATCATCTCCAGCGAACCGCTGCTGAAGGATGCCGGAGAAAACCGTCGCCGCGTCACCGAGGTGATGACCTACACCAACTATCAGCTCATCTCCGATCGCGGCCACGGCCCCGGCTGGGTAGCGGCGGGCGACGCCTTCGGCTTCGTCGATCCGATGCTCTCCCCCGGCCTCTTCATGGCCATGCACTCGGCGGACCTGCTTGACCAGTTTGTGTTTGCCGAGGGAGCCGCTGTGCTCGACCAACCCAAGCGCCTGGCCCGCAGGTTTGATCGCGTCTTCGACGAACTGCGCGACTGGCATCAGAGCTGGGCGAAGATCATCGAGTATTTCTACGACGGTCGGATGTACTCCCTCTACGAAGGCGGCCAGAAGCTTCGCGAAACCTACTCGAAGGTCGCCATCGCCTCGGTCTGGGAACGCCACCTTTCCAAGCAAATCACCGGCATGGTCTCCGGCGCGAGGACCCGTAGCCGATATGCCCAGAAGCTCCTCAAGTTCACCTCCGACCACATGGTCTGGGGCGTGGCGCCACCGGAAGAGTATGCGATTCTAACTGGGGTCCAGGAAGTAGCACAACTTTGCAAGTTGTGAGCGGGGTGGGGCTGAACCTCAAGAGATCGGAAGGTCCATTTTCCCCGAAGAGACTCACTGGCATGGGACGGAAACTGATCAGTCGAAGACCAGTCGTTCGATCACTCTCGTTCGCCTTTCGTCTCAAGTTTATCGAAGAATTCGCAAACTGTTGGGTGGATTGATAGCGCCACAATCTCCATCCCAAGTAGGGACAAAAGCACTGGAATTCCGATGCCCAGGAATACTGGAATCTCCTTTGAATGCGGTATCCCAGCCCAACCGAACAAGGCTCCAACCTTGTAGGCAGCGAGAAGTATCAGTCCCAGTGCAACGAATGCCGCCCAATAGCGACCGGAATTGTGCGGGATTGAGAGAAGGTGCGCCGTGAAGAAGCAGGTCAAGACCCCCAATGTCCACTGGCCAAGGCCCTCGCATCTCACAAGCCCTTCAATTCCGACCATCAGACCAATCATCACCAGCAAAGCGATCAGGAACTTGAGACGAGGTGGCTTCATGCAGAACAATATCCGGTGAGCTGCTAACTATTGTCTCATCTTCCGACCACTGATCAAGCCCAGACGAGGGGATTTGTCATCCTTGTCGGGGAAGATCATGAGAATTGTCACGCCGACCCAGAAAAACACTCCCGAGGTTTCGCCCTCTTCATTCCCGGCAGCTCCAGGAAACAGCGGTCTGTAAATTCCTCGTCAAGCGTTTCACTGGGGTTTGACCCCTGTCGGTCGTTCGGGTTAGACAGGAGTTTCATGAAACCTGTAAACCCGTTTTTCAAAGTCCTGGCCTTGGTCCTAACGCTTGGTCTTGGAGGATGCTATGTGTGGAAGCGGCAGCAAGCCGCGGCTCCTCCGCCGCCCTGGGTGGAGGCGAAGGCCGAGGAGACGAAGGAGAAGACTCCAGCCCTGCTGTTGTCTGGCTCGAAGAGCGGTGCCGTGAATCTTGTTGAACCGCCCGCAGTGCAGGCTCCGCCGCCCGCAGTGACTCAACCCTCGAAGAGGCTCATGCCCGGTTCCAAGAGCATGACCCTGATCGAGCCGGAGAAGGAGCCGCAGCCCGAGCCTCAGGAGCCAAAGAAGCCATGAACTGGCCGGCCTTGCTGTTGGGAACGGGCGGGAGCTTTTTGTTCCTCTGCGTGCTGTTTCATCCGTTGGAACGGGCCTTTCCCGCCAAGCCGGGGCAGCGCTTCCTGCGACCGGAGTGGTGGGTGGACCTGGGCTTTTTCGCCGGTCAATATCTCCTGTGGAGCGGCGTGGTGTTATGGCTGCTGAGTCATTTCGGGGCGTGGCTGCATGCCTTGGTGCCGCTTGGCTTTCGATCCGCCGTGGCGAGCCAACCCTGGTGGCTGCAAGCAGTGGAAATGATCCTGCTCAGTGATTTCCTGATCTACTGGGGGCACCGGCTCCAGCACCGGGTGCCCTTCCTCTGGCGCTTCCACTCGATCCATCACAGCGCCGAGCATCTCGACTGGCTGGCCGCACATCGCGAGCATCCGCTCGACACGGTCTATACGATGGGCCTGATCAACCTGCCCGCCTTTCTGCTCGGCTTTCCGGTCGAGACCCTCGCCGGGCTGATCGCGTTCCGGGGCATCTGGGCGATCTACATCCACTCGAACGTCCGCCTGCCGATCGGACCGCTGCGCTGGTTCATCGGCGCACCGGAGCTCCACCACTGGCATCACGACCGGGCGCGCGATGCCGGAAACTACGCCAACATTTCGCCGCTGATGGACATCGCCTTCGGGACCTATCGCTGCCCGGATCACGAGCCGGAGTCCTTCGGAATTCATGAGGAAATCCCCCGCAGCTATCTGGGGCAGATGCTGCATCCGTTTCGCCGCAGGGGAAGATGAGGGAGACTCTGCTCGCGGACGCGATGCAGGCCGATCTGGTCGTCGAAGGGCGATTACCCTGAATCCTGAAATACAAACCACGAAATTCACGAGATATCACGAAAATCAGGAGGTTCCGAATGGCGTCGGAATCATTCATCAGGTGAGTGCGAAGATCCTCGCCGTTGCTTCTTGTTTCGTGCTTTTCGCGACTTTCGTGGGGTTTCACTTTCCTTCGAAGGATCACACCAACCCCGAAAAGCACTCCCGCAGCTTCGCGCGCCACTTCTCCAAAAAGGCCAGATCTCGCACGGTGGTCCAGGCGACTTCTGAGGCGAGCGTTCCGGGGTCGAAGTTGGTGAATGCCGCAGTCTGCTCCGCGATTTTCCCATCGACGATCGCGATCATCCGCTCGACCTCCTCGCGGCAGCTCTGCGTTTCGCTTTCGAGCATCGCGCGGGCCAGAGCCGAGCGGGCCTCGGCGCGTTTGCGGGAAAGCGAATCGCCGCGCTGCAGGACGGTGCCGACCTCGCCGAAGAGATCCATGATGCCGGGGGAAATCGAGCCGCGTTCGTCGCCGGCGATTTCCTGAAGCGCCAGCCAGTGCTTGAGTCGTCGTGATGGGCTGCTGAGAAGTCCGAAGGCCTCCTGAAGCTTCGCGAAGTCCGCCTCGCTGCCACCGGCATCGGGATGCAGACGCTTTCCTGCCTCGCGAAAGGCGCTGCGGAGCTCCTCTTCGGAAAGATCGAGCCGCCGGGGCAGGCCGAGCATTTGAAACGCATCCATCTGGGTGAAAGCTGGGGCCTTGAAGCGTCAGGCTGCGAAACTTTCGCCGCAGGAGCAGGTGACGACGGCGTTCGGGTTGCTGACCTTGAAGCCGCCTTGCTGGAGGTCGTCGGAGTAGTCGAGCTCGCTGCCACTCACGAAGAGCGCGCTTTTCGGGTCGATCACCACATTGACGCCGTTGCTCGGCACCAGCAGGTCGCGGTCGCGCGGGCCATCGACGAGATCCATCTTGTATTGTAGGCCGGAGCAGCCACCGCCGACCACCGCGATCCGCAGCGCGCCATCGGGCCGGCCCTGCTTGTCGAGCAGGCTGCGAAGGTGCTTCGAAGCGCCTTCCAGCACGCGCACCAACTTTTCATTGCCGATCTTGAAATTGACCACCGGAGCACTCATGGCGGGAACTTGCCTTGCGGGCCTCACTTCGTCAACTTGCGCGGGTGAACCGCTTGCATGGACTCTTGGGATTAGGTTGGACGTTGGGGATTTCCGCTTTGGCGGAGGTGCCGGTGATTCCGCGTCCGACGAAGGTGGAGGAGAAGGCGGGCACGTGGCAGATCACGGAGGGAGCGAAGGTGAGGATCGGAAATCAGCCGGAGTCGGCCGTGATCCTCGACCTGCTTTCCAAGGCGAGTGGCCGGAAGCTCGAAGCGGCGAAGGAGGGCGAGGCCGCGTCGGTCGTCTTCAGTCTCGGAAAGCCTGCGGTCGAAGACGGGCCAGGTGCCTACAAGCTTCAGATTACTGAAAAGGGCGCACTTCTTTCCGCTGGAACCGGTGAAGGACTTTTCAACGCCGCCCAGACCCTGGCCCAGCTGCTGGAAGCCTCACCGAATGCCGTGCCCGCCGTCTCGATCAGCGACAGCCCGCGCTTCGCCTGGCGCGGCTACATGCTCGATGAAAGCCGCCACTTTTCCGGCGAAACGGCGGTGAAGCGGCTGCTCGACGCCATGGCGCATTACAAGCTCAACCGCCTGCACTGGCACCTGACCGACTCCTCGGGCTGGCGGATCGAGATCAAGAAGTATCCCAAACTGACGAGCATCGGCGGTCGCGGCAATGAGACCGATCGCTCGGACAACGCGCCGGTGCAGTTCTACACCCAGGAGGAGATCAAGCGCATCGTCGCCTACGCGGCCGCCCGTCACATCACGATCATCCCGGAAATCGACATGCCCGGTCACGCGGATGCGGCGGTGCTGGCCTTCCCCGAGCACGACGGCGGCGGCATGATTCAAAAGGGAGATCCGAAGAAGTGGCCGAACTTCACCTTCAACCCCGCGAAGCCGGAAACGTTGGCTTTTCTCGATGACATCCTCAAGGAGGTGGCCCCGCTGTTTCCGAACGCCGGAATGATCCACTTCGGTGGCGACGAGGTGAACTTCGGCTGGAAAAAGTGGCCGGAGCTGCCCGACGTGCAGTCGCTGATGAAGAAGGAAAATCTGAAGGATCTGCCCGCGATCGAGACCTGGTTCAACCGCCGGATGGCGGGCACCATCAATGGTCTCGGCCTGAAAACCGGTGGCTGGGATGAGATCGCCGAGCGCGACCTCCCGAAGGACAAGACCGTCGTCTTCTGGTGGCGGCACGACAAGCCGGGCATCCTCCGCAAGGCTCTCGACGACGGCTACCCGGTCGTGCTTTGTCCGCGCAGACCGCTTTACTTCGATTTCCTCCAGGACCCGTCCCACAAGGCAGGACGAAACTGGGGTGGCATCAATCCGCTGGCGGACGTTTATGATTTTCCGGCCGGGCTGAAGCTTTCTGAAAAGGACGAAAAGCAGGTCCTCGGCCTCCAGGCCTGCCTGTGGACGGAAACCTGCCTGACCCAGGCACGGCGCGATTTCCTGACCTGGCCGAGGCTCGTCGCGGTGGCGGAATCCGGCTGGACCGCCCCGAACCGCAAGGATTTCGCGTCCTTCGAGGCCCGGCTGAAACTCCAGCTCACCTGGCTGAAATCGCACGGCATCGCGAGCTGGGACCCCTTTGCGAAATCGCCGGAAGTCAGCGACCAGGGAGCAGCAGTCGATTACCCGGACAAACCAGAATGAACGACGCGGGTTTTTTTAGCATTGCCATCCGCAACGGCGGCTCCTAGGTTCCGCGCCCCGCGATTCCAATTCGAACATTCTTCCTGTCATGTCCAAGCACAACAGCCTCAAGGCCAGCTCCACCGTCGGTGGCAAGCGTTCCGTCCTCAAGCGCTTCGAGCGCGTGAAACTCCTCAAGGAGCGTGGCGACTGGAAGGCCGGCAAGTCCCCGATCGGCCTGCCCAAGACCAAGCACGAGGCCTGATCGGCCCCGATATCTTTCCGCAAGGCGCGCGGATCCCTCACGGGGCCGCGCCTTTTTGCGTTAATCCACCCGCCATGAACGACGAAGGCACCCGACTCAACAAGTTCCTCGCCTCCTGCGCGATCGGCTCCCGCCGTGGCAGCGACGAGCTGATCAAGGAAGGCCGCGTCGAGGTCAACGGCCAGATCTGCGTGAACCCCGGCACCCGCGTGGGTCCGGCCGATTTCGTGAAGGTCGATGGCAAGCGGGTGGTGTCGAAGCTCCCCGTCGTGGTGGCCTTCCACAAGCCGCGTGGCTACGTCTGCTCGAAGTCCGATGAGCTCGGTCGGGACACGATTTACACCTTCCTGACCCCGTCGATGCACCACCTGCATCACGTCGGCCGCCTCGACCGCGATTCGGAGGGGCTGTTGATCCTCACCAATGACGGCGACCTGACGCAGCAGCTCATGCATCCATCGAAGTCGATGGAAAAGGAGTATCACGTCACCTCGAACCAGGCCTTCGAGAACGCCCACCTCGACCAGTTTCTCGTCGGCATCTACACCCCCGAAGGAAAGCTCAAGGCCAAGGCCGTCGAGCGTCAATCCGCCCGCCGGATCAAGATCATCCTCGAACACGGCGCGAAGCGTCAGATCCGCGTGATGTTCGAAGCGCTGGGCTATCAGGTGACCAAGTTGCTGCGCGTCCGCATCGGGTCCCTGTGGCTCGGCGACCTCGAGCCCGGCGACTCCCAGGCTCTCAATGAGTCGGAAATCGCCATGCTTCTCAAGAATCCCAAGGTCAAGGACACGGCCAAGCGGGTCACCAAGGAAAAGCTCGACGAACGTGTCGCCAGGGAAAAAGCCAGCAAGCCGCGAGCCGCTGCGGATTCCGGTGGGGTCGCCCCATCGAGGCGCCCTGCCGCCAAGTCAGCAATTCCCAAGCCGAAGCCCGCCAAGCGCGGTCGCCCACAGGCCGAACCCCGCTCCGAGAGAACGCCCAAGCGCCCCGGCAGCAAGCGCCATCAAGGCGGAAAGTGATCGGGTCTCACTCCCTCCCCACCGTCACTTCCACGCTCGCGGCCCGACCGTGATCGTCCACGACGCGGATCTTGCGCCGACCCGGCACCGGCTCCCATGGCAGGCCCTCCGCCGCCCCCGCGCTGCCGAGAAATGCCTCGTCGCAGAACCAGTACAAGCGCGCCACCCCGCCAGTGGGCTTGGCCTTCAACAAGACTCCGCCCGGGTCCGACGAAGCGCCGCTGAGATAAAGCCGGTTCGCCAGCGGCGATAAAATCAGCGGCGGTTCCCCCGGATCGAGGCCGTCCACCCCGCCCGTTCCGCTCTCCGGCGTCGGAAGCTCCCGCCTTGGAAGGCCCGCCCGACGGAACAGTTCGAGCAAATCCGGCGGCCAGAATTCATAGACCTCCCGACGCAATCCAGCCCGACCGTCGTCCCAGGCCACCCGCGCTCCGGTCGTCCCATCGACCAGGATGCTGCGGTGCAGCTCGCACATTCCGATCGGAGAAACTCCCGGCACGAACCAGCTCCCCGCCTTCTGCGGACAATGCGGCCCCGGCAGGCAGCCCGACAAGGCGCAGACCTCCACCTGTCGCACCGTGCCCGGCACGGTCCGTTCCATGGCAGGCAACTGCAAACGCGAGAACAGATCGAACAACATCGGTGCCGCGCATCGTCGCGCCACCAGCGCGTTGTTGCCGCGTCCGCTGAAATTCCCCATCCAAACCAGCAACACGTGGTCGCCCTTCACGCCCACCGCCCAGGCATCGCGGAAGCCGTGGGAGGTCCCGGTCTTCCAGGCGACCGTCGGGTCCGCCCGCGAGAAGCCATACTCGGCTCCCAGATCCACGCCGCCGGTCAGCATGTCCAGCACCAGGAAACGCGCCGCCTCATCGAGCAGCGGCGGCCCGCCCGCAGCCGGTCGCGTGCCCGGCTCCATCACCAGCGGCCCCGGCACTCCGTCATCCGCCAGGGCTGCATACAAACCCGCCAGTTCCAGTGGCGTCACCCCCGCGCCACCCAGCGCAATACTAAGCCCGTAGTAGGACGACGGCTTGTCGAGCCTCACCCCGCCGCGTTTCATCAATCCATAGAGTCCGTCGCCCGACAGCCGCCGCGCCAGCGCCACGGCCGGAATGTTCCGGCTCCGCAGCAGGGCCTCCCGCGCCGTCACCGGACCCATGAACTCGCCCTCGAAGTTTTCCGGATTGTAGTCCCCGAACCTCATCGGCCCGTCCACCAGCAGGCTGCGCGGATGGATCAGACCCTCCTCGATCGCCAGCCCATAAACAAACGGCTTCAAGGCCGAGCCCGGAGCCCGCTTGGCCCGCAAGCCGTCCACCATTCCCTGGATCGATCGGTTCTCATAGTCCCCCGACCCCACATAGCCCAGCACCTCCCTAGTCGGCGCATGCACCAGCACCGCACAGGCGTTGTTGATCCCGATCTCCGCCGTGCGTTCCAGCCCGTCGCGGATGCCTCGTTCAAGGATCTGCTGCATCCGTAAATCCAGCGTTGTCGTGATCTCCGTCGCCGTGCTTTCGATCATCCGCCTTCGGCAAAAATGCGGTGCCTGGTGCGGCGGTTCTCCCGGTGGCACCAGCGTGAACGTTGCCGCCAGCGGATCGCTCCGCAGCGCCTCGTCCGCCGACATCCCCGCCAGCAAGCGAGCTTGCGCCGCCGCGATCCGTGCCTGGTCCGATGGTCGCCCGGGATGTCGCGTCGCCGGACTTTGCGGGATGACTCCCAGCGCGAAGGCCTCTCGCTCGCTCAAGCCCGCCGCGTCCTTGCCGCACCACAACAAGGCCGCCGCGCCCACGCCTTCGACATTTCCTCCATACGGCGCGAGATTGAAATAGGCCTCCAGGATCTGATCCTTCGAGTAATGCCGTTCCAGTTGGACCGCCCGCCCCATCTGCACCAGCTTTCCGCCCACGCCACGTGTCTCCAGTTTCCAGCGCATCCGCGCCACCTGCATGCTCAGCGTTGAAGCCCCGCCCGCCGGTCGGACAGTCATCACGCCCCAGGCGGCACGCACAAGTGCCACCGGATTCACCCCCGGATGCCAGCGGAACCAGCGGTCCTCCTTCTCCATCGTCGCCCGCACCATCGCTGGACTGATGTTTCCCAGCGCTGTCTTCAAGCGGTAACGTCCATCAGCCGTTCCGGAAACATGCAGGACCTCGCCATGCCGATCCCGCACGACGCGCGACCAGCTCATTCCCTCCGGATAAAGCTCGGGCTTCGGCAGCAGGCACCAGCCCACTCCCGCCGTCAGCGCCAGGAGGACGACCGATCTCACGACCCGCCGCCTCCAGCGCTTCAGATAGGTCATCCAAACGCGCACGGCTCTCAGGATGAGGATTTCACCTCGATGCGTCCCGGCTGTGATGTGCCATGACGCCCGCGATCAT
The DNA here is from genome assembly GCA_027485995.1 of Verrucomicrobiaceae bacterium. Taxonomy (GTDB): domain Bacteria; phylum Verrucomicrobiota; class Verrucomicrobiia; order Verrucomicrobiales; family Akkermansiaceae; genus Luteolibacter. Next base: position 12,864 of record JAIXPW010000039.1, on the reverse strand, counting down.
ACATGTCTTCCGCCATCGCCGGCGGCACCACGAAGGCACCCGGACACACCGCCTTCATTTGATAATGCACCGACCACTCGCCATTGCCGCGCAAGTTGAGATAAAACAGACTGCGGTCCTCGCGAAGTTCTGCGAAATCCGTGCCCGCCACCGTTCCCGCGCCCGATTTGAGTGCTCCGGCCACGACTTCGAATCCCGCCGGCAGCAGATCCACCACCGCCATGTTCCGCACATCGCGCGCCGCCAGATTCCGCACCCTCAGTTTCACGTCCACGGCATCGCCCGGCCGCAGCGGCTTGGTTTTGTCCACCGGGGTGATTTCGCGAAAGACAGCGAGTCCGCTCGACTGGGCCGCTGGACTGACTTGATCGTAACCCTGCTCCAGCATCTGGAAAAACGCGCCGATATCGCCCGAGCCCTTTTGTTGACGTCGGAAGCCGAGCGAGGTCGTGCCTGGCGGAAAGGCCGCTTTCACGATCCCCTTCGCCGGTCCGGCCAGCACCTTTTCCGGACCCGAGCCTGTTTTCGTCACCAGGGTCAGTTCGACCCCGGTCTTCGCCGCCGCGTCGCTGTAGGACTTCAGCGCCAGGGTCATGAACGAGGCCGTGAGCGTGGTGAAGTTTTCCTTTTCCAGGGGCTCCATGATCGGCTTCAGGTCGTCGTAACCGAAGTCCTTCGACTGCTCCGGAAACTCCCGGCAGCGGACGTAGAAGATCTTCAGCGCCTCCGCCTCGGAAGTCCGGTCGTACCAGTTCCACGCGTCTGCGGCGACGGGCACGGCCTTTTTCCGGGCCTCCACACAGGCATCCATCAGCTTGTTCGCCTCCTTGTCCTGCTTCAGCAGCCGGTAGGTCCCGGCCAGCCATGCCGCCGTGCTGGTGCCCTCCCAGGTTCCGGCCTGCTGCTTGGTCAGCGTGTCGCGCAGATTGAGCAACTGCGGTGTGGGATTCTGGCCATTGCGCGCCATCAGGTAGATCGCGTATGCCTGGAGGTCTGCCTGACGCAGGTCGCCGAAGTTCGCCCGTGCGGTGACGGCCGCGTAGTTCAGCGCCGACTTCATCATCTGCTCCGGCACGGCATGTCCCAGCGATTTCGCCTCGGTCAGGAAATGCAGCACATAGAGCGAATGGAACTCGAAGGCCCGCGGCGCGCCGGAATACCAGTAGCCGAAGCCACCGTCCGACTGCTGGCGGTTCGCCAGTTGCGCGATCGCCCCGCGCACATGCTCGGCCGCCACCGCCGGTGACAGGCCGAAGTCCGCCTCCGTGGAAACCAACAACTTCACCATCGCCCGGCTGGTGATCTGCTCGCTGCAGCCGTGCGGATACTCGCTCACATACGCCTCCAGCCCGCGCGCCAGGCCCAGCGGCAGCACGCTTCCGGTCAGCTCCGCGCGGCGCAGTTGCGGGTAAAGGTTGCGGGTCGTCTTCACGTCGTAGCTGCCCGTGCGGAACCAGCCGGACACCACCTTCGTCAGGTGATGCGAGGCCGGACGTACGCTCATTGTAGTAGATCGTTTCACCACCTCGCTGCCACCGCTGGCTGTGAAATTCAGCTCGGCCCCACCCAGCTCATTTTTCGCCCGGAAGCGGTAGCGCACCATGCCTTCCTTGCCTTGCGCGAGGTCCACCTGCGCGTCTGCCGCGCCGATCACTTCCAGCCCGGAGTTCGGCACCGCCTGCACCCGGATCGGCACGATGCCCGGCTGTTGGAGGTTGTTCGTCAACGCGATCGAGGCCTCGAACTCATCCCCCGGCGCGACGAACAAGGGCGCGTTCGGCACGAGGATGATGGGCGCTTTCACCAACGAAGACGTCTCCGCCACGCCGATGCCGTCCTCCCGAACCGCCACCGCCATCACGCGCAGATTGCCGTTGAAATAGTCCGGAACCTGCCACTTCACGACCTTCTTGTCAGGTCCGGCCACCACGATCCCCGACCAGAACACCACCGGTGCCTCTTGGCGGCGGCGGAAGGGATTGACGTGCATCGACAGGGCCGAGTCCTCGTCGCCCCCGAAGGCCGGAGCCGCTTTCAGGAACTGATATTCCGGCAGCAAGAGATCAAGCCACTGCAAGGTCGTCACTTCCAGCGCCTGCTTGCGTGAGAAATACTTCAGCGGCTTCGGCAGCTTGTAGTTCGTGATCTGATGGATGCCTTCGTCCACCGCATAGATCACCATTCGCGAGGGCTGCTTGCTGGAGTAGGTGATCTGGGCCTCGGTGCCAGGCCGGATCACGGTCGGAGTTTCCAAGGTGATCGCCAGCTCATGCCGCCTTGGCGCGACGTCGAGCGGCTCGGCCGCGTAGCTCAGCGGGCTGCGGAACACCTCCGGCGAGGAGGGAGAACGCACGAAGGCCACATTGACATAAACCGTCCCGCTCAGGCCTTCCGGCACCCGCATTTTCACGGTCGTCTCATTCGTCTCGGCGCGGAACCACTGGTGGGCGAGCACCCGGTCGCGCTCGAAGGTCACCAAACCGGATCCCGCATAAGGCGCGCTGAGATGAATCTCGATCTCCTCGCCGGGCTCGGCGCTTCCATTTCCCAGGACGAGTTCCAGCTCAGCCTCGCTGTCGAGTGAACGGTTGCGATCTCCTTTTCCCGCCACGCGATAGGGCACCAGGGCCAGCACGCGCTTGTCCGCCGCCACGATTTCGAGCCGGAAAGAGCCCACATTCCCGGTGGTCAGCGCGAGGTCGAAGCCCTCCGCCGGCCACGACAGATCCTCTTCGGCCACGATCTTTTCGCGCTCGGTCGAGACATAGGCGTAGTTGCCGTTGTTCTGCTTCGTCAGCACGGACACCTGGCGGATTTCCACCAGTCGCTTCCGCAACCCGCTCATTGGGACGGTCTTCAGTGAACGGTCGAGTGCCACGAACTTCAGCGTCCGCGCCGTGTCCTTGCCGATGTAATCCAGCTCGCCATCCGCCTGCCAGCCCACCACCTGCTCCAGCGGGGAAACCATTTGGGTCAAGGCATGGCGCACGCTGCGTCCGCCTTCGCGCTCGAAGGCCTCGGTCAGCACCGCCATGCGATAGGACGCGTCCTTCACCGTCTCCAGCGGCAACTTGAATTCCGCCACTCCGTGTTCGTCCGTCTTGGTCTCGCCCAGGTCCGACTCTTTCCCAGCCTGCGCCGAGGATGCCTTCGCGGCCGGGTCATGGAAGGTGAATTGCTCCCAGCCCGGGAACTCGAAGTCCGCTGGAGAATACTCGAGGTGCATCGTGACCCTGCGCTCGGAGGCGGCATCGCCGAACAACGACTGAACCGTCACCTTGCCCACCGCCGCCTGGGGCGACATCCAGCCTGCCGCCGGGGCGGGCTCGATCACCGTGCCGACCTTCATCCGGTCCGGCTGGAATTCCTCCACCCGCAGGCTGCTGCGTCCGAGCCGGAACAACGCATCGCCATCGCTGTTCAACACGTCCGCCGTGACCTGATACTGACCGAGCACCGCGCCCTCGGTCAAAGGCAGCTTCACTTCGAAAAATCCGTCATAGGGCAGTGCCATCTGCTGCGAGCCCGCAAGTCGCCCCTGTGAATCCGTCAGCGACACCTTCACCGGCAGACCTTCCAGCACCGGCTTCCAATCCCGGCGACGCACGATCACGCCCACCTCCACGGGATCGCCCGGTCGGTAGATCCCCCGCTCGGTGAACACGAAGCCTTCCACCGCCTTCTGCCGCGAGGACATCACGCCCTCGGTGTCGAAGCGGGAGAAATCCATCGCCGGCAACTGCCTTTCGCGCAACGGCAGGAAGGTCACGTCGTCGTCCTTCACCGCCAGCAGGGCGACCGGCTTGCGCTCGTCGATGAAGCCCGAAAGGTCCGGCAGCGCCGCACGACCATCCGCACCCGTGACGGATTCCTTCAGCACCGTGCCATTCCGCGCCAGCGCCTTCAGCGTCACTCCGGCCACCGGTTGTCCGGAGGAAAGCGACATCACGAACACATCGCGTCCACCGTCGGCTCCGGCCTTCGAAATCAGTCCGAGATCGGTGACCATCACAAAGCGCCCGTTCGTCGTCGCGCTGCCGTCCCCATCCCGCTCTTCGTCATGCTGTTCCACCGCCCAGCCGTCCACCACGTCGCGACTGCTCACTTCCTCTTCATAAGGTGATTCGTTGTCGTCGCGACCGGCATCCGGATCCTCGATGCGACCGAAGACCGTCTTATCCGGCTCGACGGGCGTCAGCTTTCTCACCGACTCCGCCTTCACGAAGAAAATCCCATGCCCGCCTGTTAGAACCTCGGGTGAAGTCACCCCAGGAGCTTCATTGAGATCAAACTCCGTCCGGGCCGACTGCCAGTCGTTCTCCCGGGGGATCGGCACGATTTTCCGCCAGCGCTGAACCAGGCTTGCCTCGGGAAAGGACGAGTTCATTTCCGGCGAGGTGAAATCGCCGTAATCGTTCTGCGTCACCAGATGCTGGATCTGCGACACCGGCACACGGCCCACCGTGAACCGCAGGTGGTCCACTTTCCTGGACTGAACCATCAACTTCCGCGCCCCGCCGAGTGCCAGGATGTTTCCTTTTCCGAGAATCTTCACCTCCCTCGGAAACTCTGGCACCTCCGCTGTCGTCTGATACGGCTCGCCGAGTTCGAAACCACCCGGAGCCTTCACCCCGGCGGCGACCCGCACCAGCAAGGTTCCCGGGCGAGGCTCGATGAAACGAAACGCATGCCGCTTGGTCACCGGCTCCTCTCCTTCGACCGCGATGAGCTTCACCGGGGATGCCGCCGCAATCTCCGACTCCAGCTTGGTCTTGTCGCCGCTGGACCAATCCTCGCGCCACCATGCCTGGATCCGCGAGGCCACCTCCGCACTTTCCAGCGCCACGCTTGAGTCTACAAAGAGGAACTGTTGCGGCTCACCCTCTTCCGTCCGGATGATTTCGGTCTCCACCCCTGACAGGGAGAAGCCGGAGAACTTGTCCGGTACCCGTGTCTTGATTTCCGCGTCCGACGCCGTGGGCTCGCCGCCTCTCGACGACTTCAGCCCCGCCATTACGCGCAGTTTCACAAAGTCCTCCTTTGGCGGGATCACCAGGTTCCGGCTGCGCAGGAAGTACTGCTGCGGGCCGTCACCCATCGTGACCGTCAAGGCTGGCGTCCCTTCCGGAGCAGGAGAAAACAAGGCCGTTCCGCCGATCACCTCCAACCGCGCCTGACGGGTCACCTCCTCAAGCGTTGCCGGATAGTTCAATCGCAACTCGCCGACCACCTGGTGCACGTCCAGATCCTGCGGGTTGGTATAGAAGTTGAAATCCCTCAACTGGGCCACCATTGGAGCAGTGGTGAATTCGATCTTCGAATGATCGAGTTCCAGCAGCGGCGCGATCTCCCCGGAGCCGAGCGACACGGTGTATCTTGACGAAGGCATCCAATGGATTTCCTTCGGGATGAACACCAGCGTGCGGCTGTCGTTCCAGCGCCACTTGCCCTCCACCGCCGGAGTCATCAATACTCCGCTGCCCGGTTCCTTGCCGACCTTTTCGAGAGGGGCGACCGGCAGGGAGAATGCAATGATGAGCGGCTCGGGCGAACGATCTGTCTCCGGCCTTTGACGCGCCACCGGCACCTTCCATGTCACCGCCACCTTCTGGATGGGTTGATAGACCACCACCCGCGGCTTGTGCGCCTCCCACCAGTTCCAGCTGTAAACCCCACCTCCAGTGATTGCCGCAATCGATATCACGGCCAGCCCCCAACCTTTCGGATGGGATGCAACGTGTCGCCCGAATGCCCGGGCCCGTCCGCCGACCCACCGCAGCCACGGTGGTGCCGACCAGTTTAAATTCCCAACGACGAAGCCGGCCAAGTGGCCGGCTTTTCCCAACAGTGCCCTCAAGGGGGCGAGTAGTGTTTTCACGTGTGTATCCTCGCGGTGCCTTACGCTTGGCCTATGATGCCCTTTCAGGTTCCCGAAAATAATTTCATATGTTTTTCGCAACCCTCAAAACTCCTCCTGCGAAGATCTCGGAAAGCACATCCAGGAGATCTCCGGACCCAAGATCCGGGTCACGGACTCGTCGCCTTGCCCGTTCCGTCCCGCAGGAGTTGATCTCAGAGGAAACCTCCATGCTGGAAAATCCCCGGGCGAGCAGGTGCTGAAGAAAAAGTGAAATTTGGCAGGCAAGTGGCTTGTCCTTCGCCGTCGTGATTTCTAGCATCTGCCATCATCCGGGAAGGCACCTGCCGTTCGGAGAAGTTTTCTTTTGAAGCGATGAGCAAGAAACCCAAAAAATCTGTCGAAGAGGCGGCGATCAAGCCGTCCAAGGAATTCTCGTCCAAGGCCCGGATCGGGTCGATGAAGGAATACAAGAAGCTCTACCAGGAGTCGATCGACAAACCCGCCACCTTCTGGGCCCGCGAGGCAAAGGAACTGGTCTGGCGCAAGCCTTGGAAAAAGGTCCTCAACTGGAAGGCCCCCTTCGCCGAGTGGTTCGTCGGTGGAAAGCTCAACGTCTGTGAAAACTGCGTCGATCGTCACGCCGAAGGGCCGCGCAAGAACAAGGCCGCCATCATCTGGGAAGGAGAGCCAGGCGACAAGCGGGTCATCACCTTCGGCCAGCTCCAGAAGGACGTCAGCCGCTTCGCCAACGTCCTCGAAAAGAACGGCATCAAGGCCAACGACCGCGTGCTGATCTACATGCCGATGGTTCCGGAGGCCGCTGTGGCCATGCTCGCCTGCGCCCGCATCGGCGCAGTGCATTCGGTGGTCTTCGGTGGATTCGCCTCGGAAGCGATCGTCGACCGTCTTGAGGATTCCGGCGCGGTGGCTGTGATCACCGCAGACGGTGGCTGGCGTCGTGGAAAGGTCGTCGCCCTCAAGCCCGCTGTTGATGAAGCCCTTGTGAAATGTCCGTCGGTGCAGCGTGTAATCGTGCTGAAGCGCACGGCCAACGAGGTTTCCATGACCGCCGGACGCGATGTCTGGTGGCACGAGGAGGAGGCCACCGTTTCCTCGAAGCACAAGGCCAAGGCCTTCGACTCCGAACATCCCCTTTTCGTCCTCTACACTTCCGGCTCCACCGGAAAGCCCAAGGGCATCCTCCACACTTCCGGCGGCTACCTCACCGGTACCTACTCGACCTGCAAGTACGTCTTCGACATGAAGGAGGAGGACGTTTACTGGTGCACCGCCGACGTCGGCTGGATCACCGGGCATTCCTACATCGTCTACGGTCCGCTCGCCAATGGCGTGACCCAGGTGATGTATGAAGGTGCCCCGAACCAGCCTGACTTTGGTCGCTTCTGGAAAATGATCGAGGACTACGGCGTCACGATCTTCTACACCGCGCCGACCGCCATCCGCGCCTTCATCAAGGCCGGCGATGCGTTTCCAGAGAAACACGACCTTTCCTCGCTGCGCCTGCTCGGTTCAGTGGGCGAGCCGATCAACCCGGAAGCCTGGAACTGGTATTACAAGCAAATCGGCGGCTCGCGCTGCCCGATCGTCGATACCTGGTGGCAGACCGAGACGGGCTCGATCATGATCACGCCGATCCCCGGAGCCACGCCCTGCAAGCCCGGCACCGCGACCCTGCCGTTCTTCGGCGTCGATGCCGCCATCCTCGATGATGCCGGCAACGAGTGCAAAGCCGGCGAGGACGGCCGCCTGGTCATCCGCAAGCCCTGGCCGGCGATGACCCGCACGATTTACGGCGACAAGGCCCGCTACAAAAAGACCTACTGGTCCGATTACGAGGGCTTCTACACCGCTGGCGACGGCGCTCGCCGCGACAAGGATGGCAATTTCTGGATCATTGGCCGACTCGATGACGTGCTCAATGTTTCCGGCCACCGCCTCGGAACGGCGGAAATCGAAAGCTCACTCGTCGCCCATCCCGCCGTCGCAGAGGCGGCGGTCGTGGGTCGTCCGGACGACATGAAGGGCCAGGCCGTCGTCGCCTTCGTCACCCTGAAGGAGAATTTCGAGGGCACCGAGGAGCTTCGTACCGAACTCCGCAACCACGTTGGCAAGCTGATCGGCGCGATCGCCAAGCCCGACGACCTGCATTTCGCCCCCGGACTGCCGAAAACCCGTTCAGGAAAGATCATGCGCCGCCTGCTGAAGGAACTGGTTGTCACCGGTGACGTTTCCGGCAATACAACAACGCTTGAAGATTTCAACGTGATCGCCAATCTACGCGCGACCATCGCCCGCTGATTTTTTGCCATGACTCCCTCAAAGTTCCTCATCGCCCGTGTTGCGCAGGCTTTCGGCATCCACCGAAAGAACAGGCGAATGTCAGACGCTGCAAACGAGATGCACCTTCTTCGCGACGCGGAGACGGTGCTCGGTGCCGCCATCTGGGAGCGGGTGGAGCAAATCGAGGAGCTGTCAGTGGAGTACTGGAACCTCCGGCGCCTGGTGAAGGAGCGCGATGAAATTCGGGCCAAGGTGGAATTGTGCAATCAGAGGCTTGAAGCCGCCCACCAGGAACGCGCCTTGCTTCTCAACTCGAAGCCCGAACCGCATCAGGACCTTCAGGCCGAGCGTAATCAGATCATGGCGAAGCTCGAGGGCCTTGCGCGGCAGCGGGACGAGGTCGTCTTGAGAGCCCGGGAGGTGAGGAGGGCCTATGAGGGCATGAAGATGAAGTTGGAGGTCCTCGGAAAAGAGAACTCCGAGGATCACCCCGACTTGGTCGGAGTGCGGGAGAAACTTGAGGAGTTCAAGGGCAGATTCGCCGAACTCAAGGTCCAACGTGCCAAGGTCGCCAAGGAACTTGAGGAGGGCGATGCCGAGCTCGACGAGCTAGACAGGAAGCTGGGCGAGATCCGCCAGGAACGGCGCAATCATGCTTCGGAAGCATTCCAGATCATCGGTGAGGCCAACCGGGAAATCTCCGGCCATCGTGCGGAACTCGGGCTCATCGAGACCCAGATCAGCCAGCTCTACTCTGAAGTGGGTCGCTTCGTCAGCCGCAATCGTGGCCGCAACCCGGCCTGCGCGGAGGCGTCCAAGGGACATGATTCCCTGGTGGGGATCATGCGTTGCCTGAGGTCCTCGGTTTCCATGAACCACCGCCTTTCCGGGCAGTCCTGAGCCAGGGGTTGGGGGAGGAAGTTTTCAACACCACCTTCCCCACCAGATCACACGGCTGGGGGCTCACCGTCGGGTTTCCGCTTGGTGAAAAATCTGGCGATCTGAACAAGGGTGACCAGCCCGAGACAGAATCCCATCACCCCTGTCCCGATGAAGATCCCCCAGATCGCGCCAACGGCGGCGGCATATCGGGTCAGGGAGGCACCTTCTTCAGGCATGAAAAGCCCTTTCACGAACTCGGGTGAAATCGTCGCCACCAGCGCGGCGAAGAGACCGCCGACCAGCGACGCGAGGATGGCCGCGCTTAGCACATAAAGAAAATAGCGGACGACGGTGTTCATGGCAGGTGGGGATGGATGGGGAGGTTCACCGCTTTTCGATCGCGACCAACGTGATGTCGTCCATCTGCGGAGCCTCTCCGGTGAAAAGTTTCAGCTCCCGCTGGACCGCCGCCACGATTTCCTCCGCCCCATAAACGGCCGCCGCGCGGAAGACCTGGGAAAGCCGCTCGGGTCCGAATTCCTCCTCCTTGCCGTCGATCGCTTCCTTCACTCCGTCCGTGTAAAGAAGGAGGCAGTCGCCGCTCTCGAGCACGATCTCATGATCGCGGGTGACCCGCTCGAACACACCGCCGGCGTCAATGCCGACCGCCAAGCCAGGGGGCTTCAGGAACTCGACCGTGCCGCTGGACTTGTGATACCACAGGGCGGGATCGTGTCCGGCGCGGGCCATCACGACGCGACCGCTGCCCGGCTCAAGAACGTGATAGGCCATGCTGATGAACATGTCCTCGCGGATGTCGGGAAACAACTGGCGGTTGACCATGGCGAGCACCTTCGAGGCCGAAAGTTCGCCCGGCGCCACCGAGCGGAGCACGCTGCGGCACATCGCCATCAGCAGTCCGGCCGCCACGCCTTTCCCCGAAACATCGGCGATGGCAATCCCATGGCGCCCCTGACCCAGATCGACGTAGTCGTAGTAGTCGCCACTGATGATCCGGGCCGGGAGGTTGGTGCCACTGACGCGATAGCCGGAAATGATCGGCTCGGCCTGCGGAAGCAGGATGTGCTGCACTTCCCGGGCGGTGCGGAGTTCGCTTTCGAAGACCCGCTTCTCGTTCGCCTCGCGATGGATGTTGGCGTTTCCGATGGCAAATGCGGACTGCTCGGCCACCGTTCGGAACACCGCGAAATCATTTCCAGTGAACGAGCCATCCGAGTGCAGGCGTGCGACGGCCAGGACCCCGAGTTCCTTGCCCGCATGTCGGAGCGGAGCGAGCAGAACGGCCACGTCACCATCGTAGCGCACGAAGGCATCGCGATAGGCCACGTGATTCTTCACATCCGGCACCCGCAGCGACTCGCGCAGGGACAGGCAGTGCCCGAGAATGCCCTCGTCCACCGGGACCTTGGCCAGCCGGACATGGCTTTCCAGAACCCGCGGATCACGCTCCGCCCGTTTGAGGATCTCCACCGGCACTCCGATGAGCGGCGGGCAATGCTCGGAGACGTAGGCGGGCACCAGATGCTTGCCGTCCTCGCTGAGGTAGTAGATCGCCCCACCGCGCGCGGAGACCACCTTGTCGATGCCGTCGACGATCATTCGGGAAAGCGCCTTGACCGAAGTATCGCTCTCGATCGCGCTACCGAGGTCGTGAAGGAAGGCGAACATCAGTTCTTCTTCGATCTCAAACGACTTGAGGCGGGACTTGAGGCGCCTCAAGCGCCACGACCATTTCCGAAGGATCAGGAAAACCACCAACGCAACGACAGCCAGGGTGATGAAAAATGCGGTCTCTTGCATCCGGTTTTCTTGATGTCCTAACCGCCAGTCAGTTCCCGGTCATTGATCCAGATCCGGCTTCGCCGCGACCTCCGCCTCCAGCAGGCTCACCACGCCGGCGAACTTCTTCGCATTCTCCTCACTCGCGGAGGACAGCACCTTGTGAGCCTCCAGAACGTGGCGCGCCCGGTCATTGATGCCGGAGAAACCACTTGAAACGGAAGGGGAAAGGGAGTGCCTGATCGAATCAATGCTGGGTTGCCAGACCGCATCCTGGGGGTCGATCTCGAGAAGGAAATCCAGTCCCAGGTCCTCTAGGGACCGGCGGTTCCGTTCATTCACACCCGCCACCTGGACTTTTCCTTCGGAAGGCTGGAGGCGAGTGGAGAGCCCGGCCAGGGTTCCCATGAAGGTGGAATCCATGCCGGTGCAGGCGGCAAGGTCGATCACAAGACATCGCTCGCCGGAGGTGATCCTGGATTCCGCATAGTCCTTGAGGGGCGGACTCGTCAGGAACGAGCCTTTACCCTCACATCGTATCCAAGTGAACCCGTCGAAGTTGCCGACGAGGATGGAGTTTTCAGCAGTCACGGGAAGCAGTTCGCCAACGGGCGATGGGTGCGTTCCTAGTAAACCGCGAAGTTTGCCAATGGTCAACCGCCCATGCGGGGGATTTCCACGATTCAACGCCACAAATAGGACTTCCGCGTGTCGAGCACCTGCCCGCCTCGCAGCAGGCTCACCTTCCACGCCAGAACCTTGCCGCCCTTGACGTAGTGGTCGCCAATGACGTTGAACTCCGCCTTTCCAGAGGTGGCGGTGGCCGGAAACTTCCAGACCGAGCGCTTGATCCGGCTGCCGCTGCCTCCCTGCTGGTAGTCAAACACCACCTCGACCGGCGCTCCCACCGAAGGGTCCTGCCAGAGCACCGTGTAATACTGGCCCAGCCTCTGCGCCTGCTCGTCAACCCCGACCGCCCCGTAAAGCCGTCGCGTCTTCTCGCCTCGGATCATCGGGTCCTCGTTGAAATCCGATCCCGCATCGCGCAGCACGAACTGCTTCACCTCCAGCTTTCTGGAATCCCCCGCGCAGGAGGCGAGCACCGCCGAAATGGCCACTAGCAAGAAAGCTCTCATCGGGCGCATTCAATCAGTCTGCCACGCTTTTCCAACCCTGAAGTTCCATCGGTTCTTGGCGAAGGGCTGGTTCTCCTCGTAGCCTGCCACCCATGGACCCCGAAGTCCTTGAACGACTCGATACCTTCATCCGGAAAAAAGGCCTGCGCCGCACGGGCCAGCGCGACGTGATCGTCCGTGCCGCCTTTTCCACGGACGAGCATTTCACGGCCGACGAATTGTTCGACCGCGTCCGGAAAACCGACGCCAGCGCCTCGCGGGCCACCGTTTACCGGACCCTCCTCCTGATGGTGGAGGCCGGACTGTTGCGGGAAATCGAACTCGGCGACAATCACAAGACCTACGATCCGAACTTCATCGAAAAGCCCGCCCACAACCACCTCGTGTGCATCGATTGCGGGCGTGTCACGGAATTCGAGGACACCCACATCGAGCTGCTCAACGATTGTGTGACCCGACGCCTGGGTTTCCGCCCGGTCCGGCAGACCCTCAAGATCGAGGCTGGCTGCGAGCAACTCCGTCTCAAGGGCCGTTGCCCGAATCTCATCGCCACCCGGCTCTCCGGAAAGCGGCTCAGGAAAAAGCGCTAAGGCCCGGTTCACCTGGATGCCAGCCCTCTTCAAAGCCCGGGAAAGTCCCTCCAGGAGGCTCGATTGATGTCAGAGGAGTGATTTGCAAGCAATTGACACTGTGTGGCTTTCTCAATAGTTTGTCAGAGCATTTATGCTGCTGTGAACGGTGTCCAAAGTTGAGCGGGTTTTTTGGGCTCCAGCCGCCGCCTGACAGGCCTGACGCGACCGTGGCCAAGCCGCTACCGGCTGGATCGGAATCACCCTCCTGCCTCATGCCGATCCCGTGAAGCGGCCTTTTCGTCCGATTGGGGGT
>JAIXPW010000030.1 GCA_027485995.1 Verrucomicrobiaceae bacterium | reverse complement strand
CACGCGGGGTCGTTCTTGCCGGGCATTCCGTGGGGAGTCCGGCGGGGCGGGTTCGTGTGAACGTCTGCCCCGTTTTGCGAAACAGCCACCCGGTTTCCCGGGTGGCTGTGGTCGCGAAAGTGGTTAGCGGCGGAGTCCGAGGCCTTGGACGACCTTGGCGTAGCGCTCTTCGCTCTCGGATTTGAGATAGTCGAGCATCTTGCGGCGCTGGGCCACGAGCTTGAGGAGGCCACGGCGGGACGAAAAGTCCTTCGTGTGGGTGCCAAGGTGCGCCGTCAGGTGGACGATGCGCTGGGTGAGGAGTGCCGCCTGATAGCTGGCGCTGCCGGTGTCTTTGTCGTGAACCTGATAGTCTTTCAGGTTGATTGCGTTGTCGCTCATGGTGTTATGCGGATAAGTCCAGCGGAATGCCGGGCCGTCCTCGGGTTGAGGTTGGGCGCGGAGAAAAGCCCGGGAAGCGGCTCTTGGCAAGGTTTTTCGAGCCGGTTCACTGAGTTTTCAGGTTCAAGTGTTCAGTTTTCAGGAAGATGGAAGATCTCTGTTCTTCCTTGAAACTGAACACTGAAAACTTGAAACTCATTGATGATTGAACCGGCTGACCTCGCGCTGGGCCTCGCGCAGCTCGACCTTGTTCTTGAGGTCGTGGCGCTGGTCGGCGTGGGTCTTGCCCTTGCCGATGCCGATCTCAACCTTCACGCGGCGGTCTTTCCAATACATCCGCAGCAGTGGCAGGGCGCAGCCTTGGAGCATGGTGGCCTGCTCCATCTTGAAGATCTCCTTCTTGTTGAGAAGGAGACGACGCGGGCGTTTGGCGGCGTGGTTGAACCACTCTCCAGCGGTCTGCCAGGGCTGGATGTCGCAGCCATAGAGGAAGACCTGGCCCTTCTCGACACGCGCGAAGGCGTCGGAAACGTTGATCTTTCCGGCGCGGATGGATTTCACCTCCGTGCCCTTGAGTTCCAGCCCCGCCTCGAATTTGGCGGTGATGTGAAAGTCGCGTCCGGACTTCCTGTTGCTCGCGATTTCCGCGCTCATGGGAATGGGGTCCGCTCGCGGCAATCGGGGATCACTCCTCGATCACTGCCTTTTTGTCGGCGAGCTTGATCTTGCCTTCGATGATCTCGGTGAGGGCGATGTCGGCGGCACCCATGCTCGGGCGGGTCGGGATCAACGGGGAACGACCGCTGTTGAGCTGACGAACGCGCTGGGACACCAGATTGACGAGGACAAGTGGATCGGTGACGATCTCGGCAGCTCTATCGATGAGGTCGGTTTTCATGGGTGTTCCGGGAAATCGGGAGATCGGATCAGGCGACTCGAAGGGAATGATGTTGTCCGTTGCCATCCCGCAGGTGCTTTCGTTCGATCAGGTTCCGACCGGCAAGTCGGAGGGCGGATGAATCAGGATCGGCGGTCTTTAGCAAGCCTTATCTGACTCGATCCGGCTTTATTTCGGCATCAGATCGATCCCGAAACGCCGCAGCACGACCACGGTGAGCCAGAAAAACGCGATGGTCAGCAGGCAGTTCGCCAGCAGCGCGGTCCAGAAGCCCCAGCCATTGCGCAGCATCCAGGGCAGGATCAGGAACATCGGCAGGGTCGGCAGGACGAACCAGAAGGTGCCCTCGGAATGGTTGGCAATGCGTTCCGGCGTCTGCTTGTCGGCCTTCATCCAGCACATGGCCACCAGCGAGGTGAAGGGCAGGGCGATCAGTAGGGCGGAGAGGCGGTCGTTCACCAGCTGGATTTTTGTCACGAAGACGATGATCGCGGCGCTGACGACGAGTTTCACCACATCGAGCGTGCTGAAGGAGAGGAGTTTGTCCCAGGGGATGCGGCTCATGACGGTTTGCTTGCTGATTGATGAGGATGCATTTACTTTCCGGCCATGCAAGTCATCCGCCTGCTTTGCGCCGCCGCTCTCATGGCCATCGTCCCCGCCAGGGCGGAGCTGACCGCCGGGCAGAAGGCCGCGATCGGGAAAAAGATCTGGCAGAACGAGTGCGCCGGAACCGTCAACGGACTGACCACTTGGAACGCAGGAGAGGAGTTTCCTTCACTCGGGATCGGGCACTTCATCTGGTATCCGGCGGGCTTCAACGGGCGTTTCACTGAATCGTGGCCGCAGTTCGTCGCCTACGCGAAGCAAAAGGGCGCGAAGCCTCCGGCCGTCGCCTCGCTGGCGGACTGTCCATGGAACTCGAAGTCCCAGTTCCTCGCCGAGTTCAAGGGGGCCAAGATGACCGAACTCCGCAACTGGCTGGCCGCGAACGTGGCGCTTCAGACCGATTTCATCGTCTGGCATTCCCGCGCCGCCCTGCCGAAGATCCTCGCCGCCGCGCCGGCGTCGGAGAGGAAACGGATCGAGGCCAACTATCAGAAGGTCGCCACCACCTCCAACGGCACCTACGCCCTCATCGACTACGTCAATTTCAAGGGCGATGGCATCAGCCCCTCCGAGCGTTACAACGGTCGAGGCTGGGGCCTGATGCAGGTCCTCGGGGAAATGCAGGAGGTTCCCGCCGGTGCCCCCGCCGCGAAGGAATTCGCCGCCGCCGCGAAACGGGTGCTCGACCGGCGGATCAGCAACTCGCCGCCGGCCCGGGGTGAGGCCCGCTGGAAGGAAGGCTGGCACAACCGCTGCGATACGTATGCGAGGCCGCTCTGAAGGTTCAAGATTCAAGGATTCAGTTTCAAGTGGCGCATCGCTGAAACCTTGAAACTGAACCCTTGAAACTCCGCGAGGCGGTTCGAAAAAACTTGCCAGTGCGGGCCGGGGCTCCTACCTCCCGCGCATGTCTCTTGAGACCTCCCTCATTCTGTTCAAGCCCGACGCTGTCGCGAAAAACGTCGTCGGAACCGTTCTTTCCCGCTTTGAAGCCGAAGGATTCCGCATCCGTGGCATCAAGATGCTCGCCCTGAGCGACGAGATCCTCGCCGAGCATTACTCGCACATCGCCGACAAGCCCTTCTTCCCGTCGGTCCGCGGATTCATGCAGGAATCACCGGTGATCGCCCTCGCCCTTGAAGGGGAAAACGTCATCGCCCGCGTCCGCGATCTTCTCGGACCGACCGACTCCAAGGCCGCTGCTGCCGGCACGATCCGTGGTGACTTCGGCGACAAGGAAGGCGACGCCAAGATGCGCAACGTTTGTCACGCTTCCGACTCCGTCGAAGCCGCTGCCGATGAGCTCAAGCGCTTCTTCAAGGAAGGCGAAATCTTCGCCTGATTCCCACGATCACCATTTCCAAAACGGGCGGCCTGCGGGTCGCCCGTTTTCGTTTTCAGAGGTCACTGGAGCCTCGGCTTCAGCCACTCGACCAGCTTGGCCCGGTATTCGCCCTTGTTTCTCCAGAGCGAGTCGCCATGACCGCCGCCCTGGACGGTGAAAAGGGTCTTCGGCATCGCTGCCGCCGCGAAGAGCTGCTTGCCCTGCGCAAAAGGAACCACCTCGTCCGCCGTGCCGTGGATGAAGAGCAGCGGCAGCGGGGAAATCTTCGCCACCCAGTCCTTCGGAGCCCATTCGTCGGTCACGATGTTGCGACCGACCTTGCCGGCGACGATGTCGGCCATGCCTTGATACGAGGCGAATCCGCCGTCGCAGATCACCGCGCGAACTCCCGGCACCGGCTGCTCCGCGAGGGCGGTGATCGATTTCGCCCCTCCGAGGCTGTGGCCCATGGAAATCAACCGGGTGCGATCCACATCGGGCCGGCTCTTCACGTAGTCGAACGCCGCCCACACATCCTCGATCAAGCCATGCCTCTGGATCGATCCGCCCGAGCTTCCAAAGCCGCGGTAATCGTAGAGGAAGACATTGAATCCTTCCGGCAGCAGCCAAGTCACGAAGCCGAGATGATGGCCGATCGCTCCGGCGTTGCCATGCGAGAACACCACGGTTCCCAGCGCCGGCTTCTTCTTTGAGAACAGAAACCAGCCGTGCAGGTTCGTGCCGTCCTTCGACTTGAACCAGACGTCCTCGTAACGCGCACCCCAGGTCGCAGGCGTGTCCTGCGGATCGGCGGTGGGAAAATAGAACAACTGGTTGCCACCGCTCTTTCCCAAAAAGGCGCGGGCCAGCACGGAGAGATCACCGTTGGGATCACGGGTCAGATCCCGCACCAGTTCCTCCGGGCTTTTCGGAGCAGGCCGGGCAGGTGGAGCCGCCGCAGCAGCCCCCGTGAACACCGCGAGCCACAGAGCCGCAAGCCATCGTCCTCCTCTCATGATCTCAAATCAGCCACCTGATTCCTCATCCGTCAACCCATCGCCTTCACCGCGATCAGGAGGAAGGGCGCGGGACGCAGCGTGGCGAGCAGGCCGTATCGCGCCACCCGCAGTTCCGCTCCTCGCGAGGCCATCCAGGCCTCGACGGCTGAGGCCTCGTCAATTCCTCCCTCATGGCCCGGGTAACAAACCACACACAACCAGCCACCCGGACGCAGGACCCGCAGCGATGCCTCCAACGCCCTCAAGGTTTCCGCCGCCGTGGTGATCACCGATCGATCCGAGCCCGGCAGGTAGCCGAGGTTGAACAGGATCGCCGCCATCGTTCCAGCCTCGGCATGGTCGGCGAGACCAGCATGCGACTTCTGGAAAAAGTGCACTCGTTCCCCGAGGCCCTCGGCTTCGACCAGTCGCCGCGAGGATGAAATCGCCGCTGCCTGCACATCGAAGGCCAGCACGCGGCCGGTCGCACCCACCTGCCTGGCGAGAAAGACCGTGTCGTGACCATTGCCCGCCGTGGCATCGATCACCCGATCGCCCTCGGAAAGAAACCGCTGCAACAACAGATGCACCAGTTCGGTGGGTCGCGGGATCTGGTCAGGATTGGCCATGGGTCTTCAAGCTCTCAAGAAAGATGCCGAGGTCCAGCTCCGGTTCAGGCCGTGCCCCATCGAGCAGGCAAGCTGTTAGACGGCGCGCGATGCCCGGCGCGTAGAGCGAACCCTTTGACCCGAGCCCGTTGAAAAACCATTCCCCGTCGATCTCGCCGATCAGCGGTTCGCTCCGCCGCAGGATCGGCCGGATCCCGGCTTCGTGGCCGATGACCTGGAACTGCTCATCCATCAGGGAAACGGCGATCGCCTGTACCGCTGCACGCCCGGCCTCGGTGGGAAACTCATCGAGCTCATCCCATTCATAGGTCGCGCCAACCTTGAACAGTCCTCCGCCGAGCGGAATCAGCCAGCCACGATTTCCGATCCGGATCTGCGTATCATCCCAGCCCTCCGCGCGAAGAGTCAGGATCTCGCCTTTCGCACAGCGGTGAGGGGCCGGACGACCGAGCAGCAAGCCCGCCGCGCCCTCGCACCAGACCCGGCGCGACGACGAAGCTGTTGGATCATCCATCTCTGCTTGGCGATACAGACCTTGCTCCGAAAAGAAGGCCCTGGAGGCATCGAGAAAGGCCTTCACATCGAGCCTTCCGCCGCCTCGAACCGCCACTGCGCCGACCCAGCGTTCGTCCGGCGGGTGCACCTCGCCGACCACCCACGGAGCGACGTCCTGTGCGGTAAGTTTGCCTCGGATCTTTTCCCAATTCTTCGGATCTGCGGCGAGTCGGAGCACCGGATGAGGATGCCATAACTTCGTGCCGAGGCGGGCCTCCACGGAAGCGTAGAATGCCATCGCCTCGGGCAGGAACTCCGCGATCCGCCAGCTCGGCTGGAAATTTTTCCCGGTGACCGGATTGATCATCCCTGCCGCCACTCGTGAGCTGCCGCCTTGACCGCGATCGACGATTTCAAATGCCACGCCGCGATCCAACAGCTCCCAAGCCAGGCAGGTTCCCGCCAGGCCCTGGCCGATTATTTGAACGGGCGTGCTCACGGGAGGAGCGCAACAGACGGCGGCTTGAGGGTCGAGCCGGAAGGGACCCGGAGGTCGTGTTCAGGCCAGTGATTTTGCCACCCGGGTGACTTCGCTCACGACCGATTCGAGCGATTTCTTCGCGCGGTCGTCTGTGAGATTTCCTTCGTCATCGAAGGCTTCATGGGCCTTGCCGAGTGCAAACTGCGTCGGCACGACCAGCACGCCGATGTTGCCCAGAATCGAGCGGACCGTGACCAGTCCGCGCATGCCGCCAAGTGCCCCCGGCGAGGCGGAAACGAGTCCGGCGACCTTGCCCTTGTAGGCGGCGAGCGGGGCCTCGTCACTGCTGCCCGCGCGGCTGACCCAGTCGATCAGGTTTTTCAGCAGCGGGGTGATCGACGAATTGTATTCCGGGCAGGCAAACAGAATCGCATCGGCGGCAATGAAGCGGCTCTTCAAGGCCACGACCGCAGCGGGCAGGCCTTCGCTTTCCTCCAGATCTCCGTCGTAAAGCGGAAGACGCAGGTCGTCCGGAGAAACCAGGTCGGTCTCGACACCTTGAGCGGCGGCGAGTTTGGAAGCAGCAGCAGCGAGTTTGCCATTCAGCGATTCACGACGGGCGCTGCCGGAAATGAGGAGGAGTTTCATCGCGCGACCGATAGGGCCGGAGCGGCGAAAGAGCAAGACGATCGGCTCAGGGCGAACTTCAAGGCGGACGGGTTGTGGACACGAAAAAGCCGGCGGAGTTTCCTCCGCCGGCTTGGTGAATCAATTTGTCAGAACGATCAGTCCTGGCCGGGACGCCACTCTTCCGAGGCGGCGGTGGCGAGGTTGAAGGCCTGCTCGAGGCCGACCATCTCGGAGGACGGACGGAGCGACTCGAAGCTGGCGCTTTCCTTCTTCAGCTGGTCGTCGTTGTAGTTGACCGCCTTGATGGAGAGACCGATGCGGCGCTCGACCTT
>JAIXPW010000241.1 GCA_027485995.1 Verrucomicrobiaceae bacterium | reverse complement strand
CGGCACGTTCGGATTCGACGCAAGCGACGGATTTACCAAGTTGGGCAGCGCGGATGGCGGCAACATAGCCGGCCGGGCCACCACCAATGACGATGAGATCGTAAGCCATAAGGTGGAGAGTTTCGAGTTCGCCGGCAGCGTGGGCGGGCAACCCGGCGTTGTCAAACCGTGGAGGCCGGTTCCCTCCTTCTTGGACCCAATTTGACTGGAGCGGATCCTCAAACCAACGGATTGACAAAACGCAGGCCCGCGAACCTTCCGAAATCCAGGTCGGCTGTGTGAACTTCGGCATCGAGCCGGAGAGCAATGGCGGCGATCTGCGCGTCAGTGGTCAGGTTTCCGGCGGTTCCGGCGGCTTCCAGAAGCGCGAGTGCGGCGCCCACATCATCCGGTAGCATTTCATGCAGGCGCGCCTGCTTTCGGCTCAGCCATGACCGGACGTGGGCGGAAGCCTCGGCCACCGTCAACGGATTCGTGAAAATCCGCGGATGGGTGGAGATCCTCACGAAACCAAATACCACTGCAGGTAGCAGAATCACTGGGCTGGGGCGATTCATGATCTCCTCAAACCATGCCGCAGCCTTGGAGTGAAATGGACTGCTTTGATCGTAGGCATAAAGCAGCAGATTGGCATCCGGCAGAATCATCGGCTGCGTTCCATGAGTTTGCGGGAGGTTTCGAGAAAAGCCTCCGCTTCCAGGTCGTCGGCCAGCTTGTTGAAACCAGTGGGATCATAGCCGGCACGCAGGCCCATCGGCCGGGCCTTCAGCACAAACGGCTCCGATGGTCCCATGGCGGAGGACTGTTCGATACCGGCTCGCAGCGTGTCGTTGAGAACCTTCTTGAATGGCCTGTGGGTGCGAGCAGCGGTTTCCCGAAGAACTCGCTCCAAATCCCGATCTAAGGTTACCGTTGTCCTCATAAACGCATCATGATGCAGATCCTGAGGGTGTCAAGATGCCTGATGTCAGTCACGCTGCCATCGCGTGACACTTGTCAAGGATGCACTCGGCAGTACCCTCGGACTGATCAGCGGAAGCTAGCATCGCCAGCCCGCAGGAGGGACAGTTGAATTGGATGTGCATGGGATCAGGGCAAGTGGGTTGGGAAAGGCGATCCGAAGAAAATTACAACCGATCTCAAGTTAGGAATCGGCAGTTGGAATGCCAAGCCCTTCCCGAATCGAGTGAGAGTTGATGATTGGAATCCGTCGCCTCCGACCACCGGCATGCGGCGATCCTCACTCGGCCCGGAATGGCCACAGAGCCGCAGGCTGCTCCATGCCGCTGCCCTTGAATCATCGAGGAAAGATCGAAACTCGAGCGAGGAGACCAATTGACCTCGTCCGAGAGGGTGTGGGCCTGCGCGTGTGGTGATGATCGGCGGATCATTCATCCATCAGCCATCGATCCAGCGACTCCTCCAGCGCTGCGCTGCGCTTGATGGTGTAGCGACCACCGGCTTCCACCGTGACGCGACGGCCAGCACTGTTCTGGAAATGAAGCAGCACCTGGGTCTCGCCGGGATGCTCGATCAGGACGTTGCGGATCTGGTCGATGTCACGCTCGCTGTGTCTCGTGGTCCAGAGGGTCAGTTCAAGCGGACCCTTGGCATTCGCGGCGGCTCGGCGCGGCTTGAGTTCGGCGAGTTCGTAACCGGTGAGCCGTTTGGCCCCGGTCCGGTCGTCGGGCTGGATCGCGCACTTGAGCTTGATGATCTTTCCGGGTTCCAGCAGGCCGTTGTCGCGGGCGGGAACGAAGGTCTCCCCCCAGAGCATGACTTCCGCGCTGCCGGTGAAGTCCTCGATGATGAGTACGCCGAAAGGCTTGCCGGCCTTGGTAGTCTTTGCCTCCAGACTGCGGACCATTCCGGCGAAGGGAAAGCGGTCGCGCGGGTTGCTGATCTCGACCTCATCGAGCAGGCCGATGCGGAGATAGCGGTCGGAGTCGATCACGCCACGGAATTTGTCGAGCGGATGGCCGGTGACATAGAAGCCTAACAGTTCCTTCTCATGGGCGAGTCGCTCGTCCTTGGTCCACTCAGGCACATCGCTGGCGGCCGCTGTTTTCGCGGCGGGAGCCGGAGCGGAAAACTCGATGGCATCGAACAGGGAGACCTGTCCCGAAGCGCGATCGCGCTGGGTGGAGGAGGCGGAGGCGACGACCTGTTCGAGGCGGTTGAACATCCCGGCGCGGGTTTCTCCGGTCCAGTCGAGCGCCCCGGCTTTCACGAGGTTCTCCAGGATGCGCTTGTTGACGGCCTTTGAGTCGAGACGGGTGGAGAAATCCTCAAGCGAGAGGAAGCGGCCGTTGTTCTTCCGGTCCTCGAGCGCGGTGGCCATCGCACCTTCGCCGACGTTTTTGATCGCCGCGAGGCCATAGCGGATACCCATGCTGCCAGACGGAGTTTTTTCCGGGGCGAAGCGGAGGCGCGAGGCGTTGAGATCGGGCGGAAGGATTTCGAGGCCCATCCGATGACACTCGGCCACGAAGACGCCAATCTTGTCGGTGTTGTGGATTTCGTTGGAGAGCAGTCCGGCCATGAACTCGACCGGGTGGTTTGCCTTCAGATACGCGGTCCAATACGAGATGTGGCCGTAGCAGGCGGAGTGCGACTTGTTGAAGCCGTAGCCCGCGAACATCTCGATCTTCTCGAAGATCTGGTTGGCGAGCTTTTCGCCGATGCCGTTGGTCTTTTCCGCGCCGGAGACGAACTTCGATCGCTCCTCGGCCATCTTCTTCGGGTCCTTCTTGCCCATCGCGCGGCGCAGAAGGTCGGCACCGCCGAGGGTGTATCCGGCGAGGAGTTTGGCGGCGTTCTGCACCTGCTCCTGATAAATCATGACGCCATAGGTGTTGCCGCAGACCTTCTCAAGAAGCGGATGCTCGTAGGTCGCCTTCTTGCGGCCCTTTTTCACCTCGATCATCTGGTCGATGAACTGCATGGCACCCGGACGATAGAGGGCGAGAAGGTCGATGATGTCGTCGATCTTCTCGATCTGGTACTTGCGACAGGTCTCGACCATGCCGCCGGATTCAAGCTGGAACACGCCCATCGTCTCGCCGCGGTTCAGGAGGTCGAAGGTCGGCTGGTCGTCGAGCGGGACCTTGGTGATGTCGAACTTCGGCGTGTGGACGCGGATGTGCTCCACGGCATCCTGGATGACGGTGAGGTTCTTCAGGCCCAGGAAGTCCATCTTCAGCAGGCCGACCTCGGTGATCGCGCCCATGTCGTACTGGGTCACGACTTCGCCTTCACTGGCGCGGGTGAGCGGGACGTGCTCGTCGAGCGAGCGGTCGCCGATCACCACGCCGGCCGCGTGGACGCCGACGTTTCGAACGAGGCCTTCGAGCTTCAGGGCGTAGTCCCAGAGCTCCTGGTAGGTGGTGGAGCTTTCAATGAGTTCCTTGAGCTCGGGCTTCGCCTCCCATTCGCCCCCCAGCGTGATGCCGGGCTTGGCCTCGATCATCTTCGCGATGCGATCGGCCTCGCCATACGAGACGCCCATGACGCGCGACACGTCGCGGATGACGCTCTTGGCACCCATCGTGCCGTAGGTGATGATGTGGGAAACACTACGTTCGCCGTACTTGCGGCGGACATACTCGATGACCTCCGGGCGGCGCGACTGGCAGAAGTCGATGTCAACGTCCGGCGGGCTGACACGTTCGGGATTGAGGAATCGCTCGAACAGCAGGCCGAATTTCAGCGGGCAGATGTCGGTGATGCCCATCGAGTAGGCCACCAGCGAACCGGCGGCCGAACCACGGCCGGGACCGACGGGAATGTTGTGGTCGCGCGCCCACTGGATGAAGTCGGCAGTGATGAGGAAGTAGGAGGCGAATCCGAGCTGGTTGATGGTGTCCACCTCGTACTTGAGGCGCTCCATTTTCTCGGGATCCTGCAGGCCTTCCTCGCCGTAGCGCTTCACCATGCCGGTGCGGCAGACGTTCATCAGGTATTCCTCGCGAGGTGAGCCATCCGGCGTGGGGAACTGCGGGTATTTTTCCGAGCTGGCGGAGTCGAGCTTGATCTCGACGTTGCACTGCTCGGCGATCTCAAGTGTGGCATCGCAGGCCCCTGGGATGTCACGGAACAGGTGGCGCATTTCCTCTGCGCTCTTGAAATGAACCTCGGGCGTGTAGCGCATCCGGTTCTCATCGATCATGAGGTGGCCGGTGCCGATGCAGATCATCACGTCGTGGGCCTCGTGATCGGAGCGGTCGAGGAAATGGACGTCGTTCGCCGCGACCGGGCGGAGGTTGAGGTCCTTCGCGAGACGGAGCAGGCCGGG
>JAIXPW010000033.1 GCA_027485995.1 Verrucomicrobiaceae bacterium | reverse complement strand
GCACATCCTGCAAGCTGACGCTCCGGGATTCAAATCCGTCACATCGATTTCCAAACCTAAGCCTCTCATCAGGAAAGCATTCTAAACTCTCAAATTCGATTCAACCGGACACCCGTGAGAAAGATTATACCCGCCAGATCACCGGGATCCTCAAGGAATACAAGGCCGAGATGATCGCCAAAGCGACCGATCCCACCCAGCGGATCACCAACCTGGAAAACGGCTCCAAGGCCACCGACGATGCCGAAGCAGCGGAAGTGAAGGCGGAAGCTGCCAAGGTCGCGGCAATCGCCCTCACTACCAGCCTGCGGGAAAACAACTACAAGCTCGCTCAAGCCAGTGTAGGTCTGATCGAAGGCGCACTTGGCAAGGATCACCCGGCTTCGATTCGTGCTCGTGGTATCCGCAGTTCCATGAGTCATCCTTCAGCGACCCCGCCCGCCCCGGCCAATCCCTGATTGATTCATCCGAAAGGAGCGCCCGGTGGACGAGAAAGAATGCTCCACCGGGCAGAACCCACGATGACCTTGAGCTGAAGAACGATCCTGCACCCTTCCGGATCGTTCCTTTCACCCCCATCCCCGTTCGCTTCTCTTGAAGGAATGTTCCATCGGCCCTGTCCGCCGATCCCTATTCTGGGAGGATCAGTCCGTTTTGAGAAATGCCCGCTCCTTCTCCTGAAACAACCGATCCTTTTTCTGAATGTCTCACGTTTTCATTGGGTTATGAAAACCACCTTTTCAGGAGCCTACGCTGTCCATCAGTTCATCCCATTCTGCCCCTAGCGCCGCTTTGAGGCCACAAATCACCTCACTTCCCGGGTTCGCAGACCCCCTCTCGAGGCGCTGTATATGGCGACGATCCACCCCCGCCATCTCAGCAAGCTTCTCTTGGGTAAGACGCCTGAGAAGCTGCCGAAGGCGGTTTGCATTCTTGCCAGTGCCAAAATGACCAGGGACACAGTGACGGACAAACGTCACACGCCGCGCAAGTGGTGGAGAGCCGCCCCAGTCCCGGATTGCATTTGAGAGCCCAACCTGCATGATCAAGCCACAAACAAGAAAACCAAGGACCAACGCAACCCTGCGTGCGCGTTCTCCGAGGAGCCCGGTGCGGTAGTTTCGCACGCCGGGATCTGCGAGGGGGGCACCGGGCAACCGGTGTCCCTACCTCAATTTCCAGACAATCATGTCATACACCACCATTTCAAGGTTTCTCCTCGTTGCCCTTGCCACGATCGCAACTGTGACAGCACGAGCAGATGATTTGAGCGACGCGTTAGCAGCATGTAGCGGCTATCGAGATGCACTACTCTCGAAGAATGTCGAAGCAGCATGGAGTTCAATTGATCAGAAGACACAAGAATACTATGTGACGTTAGCCAAGAAGGCTCTAGGCGCTTCACGTGAGGAGATTCGGAAGCAAGACATCATCACAAAACTTATGATTCTCCGATGCCGTGTTGAATTCAATAAGTATGCGATTGCTAAGATGTCCGGTCGGGAGCTATTTGCAGAAGGTGTCAGTCGGGGTTGGATCTCGCGCGCGAGTGCTGAATCATTGAAGGGGCTTGTTGCGGTTTCGGCGAATCCATCCTCTGCGATCTTGGCATTGCCTAGTCAACCCAAGACACCGGTCATCTATATGACCAAGCAGGCGAATGGATGGAAGGTCGAGCTGTGGCGTTCCTTTGAAGCAGGCAACCAGTCGTTGAAGATGGTCGCGCAGCAGAATGAATTGACAGAGGATGAGTTCGTTATCGAGATGCTCAAAGCCGCTTCAGAAGGCAAATTTGACGGCAATCTATGGGACGCACCGGCGAATAGGACCAGCAAACAAGCCGCGCCATCCGACGGCGATAAGTCACCAAATTGAATTCCAGCTTCCATCCCGCCGCGGATGCGCTCAAACGCTCGTGATCGTTGGATCTGCCTACTCATTCCCCAAGCGACTCACGAACTCATCCAGCAGCGCTTTCAATCTCGGCTCCGGGGCGATGACCTGGGGCTGGTCGAAGCCGATCCAGATTGAGGTGGCGCCTTTTGGGCCGACGTGAAAGGTCCTGGTTTCTTTTGGCTGACAAAGTGAGTGGGAAAACTCAGAACGTTGTTGTCCGAAGTGAAGAAGATCATTTTCTTATTGATGCTTTTGGTGGTCACCGCCATCGGCGGGTTTCTGTATTGGGCACACGTTGAGGATTTGGAGCATGATGGATTCGCCTGGGCGTATCGCTCCAAATACTACGGGGTGAAAGGGGATGGATGTTCGCTCCTGGACAAGACTCTTGGAGCTTCCTCAACAGACCCCACGGAGTTGCTGAAGGTTCTTGGCTGGACCTATGACGAGAATCCGATGAAGAACCCCTTCGGGCTTGGCTTTCCCGATTTTTCCGACGTTCAGCATCAAGCCCTGGTCCGGTTGATGGCGCTTCAACCGACGAAGTTTGGAATCCATCCTTCTCCTCGGCAAAGATATGGCGGAGGAAGAGATCACACTGGGGCAAAGCTGATCGGGATGGAGGATGGGAACTATGTGGTTTTCGGTACGGCTTCCATACGGCCCGACTCGTTTGATGATCATCCATGGGAAGGCTATTTTGCATGGGAGATCTTCAGATTTGATCGCTCTGGTAAGTTCATTTCCCGCGAGCCATCTAACCAATAGGAGCCTCTAACAGCTTGCCACTTGGCTCTACTCATTCCCCAAGCGACTCACGAACTCATCCAGCAGCGCTTTCAATCTCGGTTCCGGGGCGATGACCTGGGGCTGGTCGAAGCCGATCCAGATGGAGGTGGCGCCTTTCGGGCCGAGGCGGAGGGTCCAGGCTTCGCGTTCGGAGCCGGTGGCGCCGGTGAAGCACTTGGTGCCGGCGCGGGATTGGAGGACGGACTTGGCCTCGTTGGCTCCGTTGGGCGAGAGGGCGGGGAAGAGTTCAGGCTTGGCGGTGTAAACGACTTCCCCGGCGGCGTTGCGGATTTCGCGGATCAGGAAGGGCTTGGGGCGCTTGCCCTGGTTGCCGAGGGTGGAGAGGCCGATGGCCATTTCCATGGGCGTGGCGGAGACCGAGCCTCGGAACAGGTCCTCGGTGTCGAGGAAGGGCCCGGAGATGCCGCAGCGCTTGGCGATGCGCTGGACCTCGGCGGGGCCGACCTGGCGACCGGTCTGCACGGCCCGACCCGGCAGCACGAGCTTGCCACGCTCGGCGGCGGCGGCTGCGACAAAGGGCTCGAAGGCGGAACCGAGGTCGCGACGGATGCGGGTGCGGTCGAGTCGGGAGTGCTTGAAATCCCGTCCACCGATGAAGGCGAGGATGGCCCCGCTTTTTGTCTCGAGGGTGGTGGCGGCGAACTGGACGTAGTCGATCGGCTGACCGGCCGCATAGACGGCGCGGCTGGGGTGTTTCCAGGACTTTTCCGTTTCCAGGGATTCGACGGCGCGGGCGAGTTCGGTTTCGAGGCGCTCCTGCCAGGCGGCATCGAGGGTGGAGACGATGGTGAGGCCGCCGAGGTGGACCTCTTCCTCGTCAAGGATGCCATCAAGTTCGCGGCGGATCGCCTGGAGGGCGTAGGAGGGCTGGTTGTCGCGGTCGTCGTCCTTCACCAGGCGGATCGGGGTGGCGATGATGCGGGCCTTGTCCTCGGCGGTGATGAACTTCATCGCGATCATCCGGTCGAGAACCTCGTTGCGCTGGGCTTCGGCGGCCTTGAAGTTGCGGAAGGGCGAGAAGATCACCGGGCCGCGGATGATGCCGATGATCATGGCGCACTCGCCCTCGTTGAGGTCCTTCACACTGCGACCGAAGTAGGTGCGTGAGGCCTCCTCGATGCCATGGCAGCCGGCTCCGAAGTAGATGCGGTTGAGGTAGCCTGTTAGAATCTCGTCCTTCTTGTAGCGGGATTCGACGCGGAGGGTCAGTGCGATTTCAAGGAGCTTGCGGTGGATGGATTTCGCGCGGTTCTCGTAGGTGTTTTTGACCAACTGCATGGTCAGGGTGGAGGCGCCCTGGGTGAAATCTCCATCCTTGAGGTTGCGGAAAGTGGCGCGCAGCAGCCCTTTGACATCGACGCCCGAGTGATCGAAAAAGCGTGCATCCTCGCGGGCCTGGAGGGCTTTCACAAGGAAGTCGGGCAGGTCCGCGCGGGTGATCAGGCGGCGGCTGGTGCCGGTGGAGGCGGCGATTTCCCGTCCTGTGCGGTCGAGCACGCGGTTCGAGGCGGGAAGCCTGGCGACCTCATCGAGATCGAAGCGCATGGCGAGGCAGAAGTAGGAAAAAGCAATGCCCGCGACGATGATGAGCCCGACGACCCCGAATCCGAGCGCCCATTTCACCGGGGCATGGAGCCAGGTGGGCATCCAGCGCAGCCAGCGGGGAGGTGGGGAAATGGGACGCCAGGTGGACATGGAAAATTGGCGGCGTTTACTCGACTGGAATGGCCTTCAAGGGCGGTGCGTCCTCTTCCTCGACCGGTTGGGCGCGGAGAGGTGGGCGCACATTGGGCCGGACGAGGATCGCCTTCGGCGGAGCGGCCTCGGGTGTGTCCTCCGCGATCGGGATGGCGCGGGCGGGATGGATCGGGCAGAGATCGTTGCCCGCAGTGGCGATGTCGGCCGGGACACGGTCGTCGTAGGCCGTGCCGGCCGCCTCGCAGCCAGCGGTGGCCTGTTTTCCCGACTGGCGGCAGAGGCGGGCATCGACGAGCTTGATGTTGGATTTCAGCTCCCCGGCGCGATAGCCGAGGCGGTCGGCGGTTTTCATCATCTCGACCCAGACCGGGAGGGCGAGGGTGGCCCCGTAGCCGCCCTGGATGGTTTTCTTCGGAGTATCGAAGCCGACCCATACGGCGCAGGAGAGGCTGGAGGTGTAACCGGTGAACCAGGCGTCCTTGAAGTCGTTGGTCGTGCCGGTCTTGCCCGCGCAGGGCTTGTCGAAGCCCAGACGTTTCACAGCGGCGGCGGTGCCGTTGGTGGCCACCTCGACGAGGATCTTTGAAATCGACCAAGAAGAGCCCGGGCTGGCGGCCTGGTAGGAGAGCGGCGGGGTGGCGTAGAGGACGTTGTTGTTCTTGTCGCGGATTTCCCGGATCAAGTACGGTCGGTATCGTACTCCGTCGTTCGGAAAAATCGTGTAGGCGGAGGCGACCTTCCAGGGCGTCGATTCCCAGGAGCCGAGGTAGGAGGAGGGTTTCGGAGGAAACTCTTCGCCAAAACCGGCGAGGCGTGAGACCTCGCGGACCTTGTCCATGCCGGCGTGGTTGCCGACGCGGATCGACATCGTGTTGCGGGAGCGGATGAGTCCGGTGGAGGCGGGGTTCATGCCGCCGAATTTCCCGTCGGAGTTATGGGGGTGCCAGGTGGCGGGGGCCCCGGCGATCTCGCCGCGCTCGATCGGGCCATCGCTGATGAGGGTGTCCGGACGGAGGCCCTGGTCGAAGGCGGCGAGGTAAACGAAGGGCTTGAACAACGAGCCAATCTGGCGCCGGGCCTGGAGGGCGCGGTTGAAGCGGGACTCATTGGCATCTCGACCGCCGATGACGGCGAGGATGGCTCCGCCGTGGTTTTCGACCACGACGGCGCTGCCTTGGAGGTAGGTGGGTTCGCCGCGTTTCTCGGGTGCCTGCTTCAGCCAGGCATCGCGGGTGAGGTGGGGATAGCCGGAAATTTTCTCGACCTCGCGCAGGCGCTTGTCGAGGGCCTCCTCGCCCTTTTTCTGGATGCGGTTGTCGATGGTGGTGGAGATGGTCAGGCCGCCGAGCTCGATGTTCTCCTTTTCAAGGATCAGCTCAAGGTCATGGCGGATGGCGTCCATGGCGTAGGACTCCTGGAATTTCTGCCGCCACTTCGGTCGGACCTCGATGGGCTCGGCCTTGGCGGCATCGGCCTCCTGGCGGGTGATGGCCTTGGCGACGACCATGCGTTCGAGGGTGGTGTCGCGCTCGCGCTTGGCATCGGCGGGACTGCGGAAGGGATTGAAGGCATCGGGACCGCGGACGATGCCGGCGAGCATGGCGGACTCGGAGAGTGAGAGCTCCGAGGCGTGCTTCTCGAGGTAAATGCGGGAGGCCTCCTCAATGCCGCGGATCTGGCGGCCCCAGTTGATCGAGTTGAGGTAGGCCTCGAGGATCTCGTCCTTTTCCATCGACGACTCGATGCGGATGCCGATGGCGATTTCGAGCAGCTTGCGGTCGAGCTGCTTGAGGGTCTCGCCGCGGCCTTCGTTGCGTTTCAGTTGGAAGACATCCGAGGCGAGCTGCTGGGTGAGGGTGGAGGCTCCCTCGCGCTTGCCCTGGAAGTTCTTCAGGGCGGCGCGGACCATGCCGATGGGGTCGAAGGCCCCGTGCTGATAGAAGCGCTCGTCCTCACGGGCGAGGATGGCCTTGCGGAAGGTTTCGGAGACCTGGGAAAGCGGGATGACGTCGCGCTTTTCGCCGTGGATGCGGCCGAGTTCCTCGCCATTGCGGTCGAGAACGATCGTGCGTTCCGGCATCGACTTGAGTTTCCCGAGGTCGTAGCGGCTGGCGCGGAAGCCGTAGAGGATGGCCACGACGAGGAGCCCGTAGAGACCGGCCACGCAGGGGTATCCGAAGAAGCGGGCGAGGGGGCGCAGCGGGATGCCGAGCGGCTGCGTCAGGAGGCGGAAAAGGTGGAAGGGCCAGAGGAAAAGCAGGGAGACCGGGCTCGGGGCTCCGTGCGCGGGTTCGGGCTCGCGGCGTTGGCGCTGTTTCGCGCTTTTCGACGGAGTGGATTCTGGCGGGTTGCGTTTCGGCATCGCTGGGCGAAACGTAACGCGCCGGAAGGCGGGCCGCCATCCTTGTTTCGTGAACGTTTGACGAAGAATCCGTGAGACGAAAGGGAGGGAGTGCGTCGCTACCGGAAGCGGAACCATGAAAACACAGACGTTCATTCCAGTGGTGATGGCCTTGCTGATGGGGAGTCCGCTGTTGGCGAGGGAATCGGTGAAGTCCTTGGAGGAGTTGCAGGCTCTTCAGAAAAAGGTGGAGGCGGTTTCCGCGAAGGTGCTGCCGGCAACCGTGGCGCTCGTTTCCGACCGAACCGGTTCGTCCGGTTCCGGCGTCGTGACGACGGCGGACGGACTGATTCTAACAGCGGCCCATGTGGTGCAGGGCGCTGACGAACTGGAGGTGGTGTTTCCAGGTGGCAAGGTCGTCAACGGCAAGGTGCTCGGCGCAAACTTTTCCAAGGACATCGGCCTGGTGAAGATCACCGATCCGGGCGAGTGGCCGTTTGTTCCGCGAGGCGAGTCGAAGCCTCTGGCGGCCGGTGACTGGGTCTTGGCGCTGGGGCATTCGGCGGGCTATGATCCGGGTCGCACGCCGCCGGTGCGCTTCGGACGCCTGGTTTCCAAGGGACCGGGCAATTTCTTCACGACCGACTGCACCCTGATCGGCGGCGACTCCGGAGGGCCGATCTTTGATCTGGAGGGCAGGATCATCGGGGTGAACTCCTCGATCGGCGAGTCCCTGAAGAACAACAACCACGCGGGCGTGGATGGCTTCAAGGACGACTGGGACCGCCTGATTGCGGGCGAGATGTGGGGCCAGCTTTCGATGAATCCTTTTGCCAATCCGGAGATGCCGGTGCTGGGCATCAACATGGGGATGGATCGGCGCGGCAAGGGAGTCCCGATCGCGGGAGTGTTTCCACGCTCTCCTGCAGCGGCGGCGGGGGTGAAGGTGGGGGATCGGCTGGTTTCGATCGACGGATCAGCGGTGGCGAGCGGACGAGACCTGCTGCTTTTCCTGGCGAAGAAGCAACCGGGAGACCAGGTCAAGCTGGGGGTCACGCGCGATCAGGGAACCGTCGAGATCATGGTCACGCTGGGCCGCATGGATTCGATTTTTGAGAACCGTTGAACCTACATTTTTTCCAAGCATGAACCACAAGCATTCGATTCTGTTCCGTGGCCTTGCGCTGGGCATGGCCCTTTCACTTTCTGTCTCCGCCCAGGAGGAGGACATTCCTCTGCTGACGGCCGAGGAGGCATCTGCCGTGCAGGCTCAGACGCTGGAGATCTATCAGACTCT
This sequence comes from Verrucomicrobiaceae bacterium, assembly GCA_027485995.1. Lineage (GTDB taxonomy): Bacteria > Verrucomicrobiota > Verrucomicrobiia > Verrucomicrobiales > Akkermansiaceae > Luteolibacter. The sequence goes on along the minus strand of JAIXPW010000033.1, from coordinate 22,470 downwards.
CAGCCCTCTGGTCCGGAAAGCGGCTCCGTCGGTGGTGTCGGTGGGAGCGGTCGCGCCCAATCAGACCTGCTACGGCGCGGTGATCGGTGATGGCAACCAGGTGCTGAGCAAATGGAGCGAGGTGGCCGCCAGCCGCAAGCCGCTGCGGGTGATTGACTCAACTGGCACCGTGCGCAACGCGAAGCTCGAAGGCGTTTATGAAACCGACGATCTAGCCGTGCTCCGCATCGAAGGCACGCCGCTGCCGGTGGTCAACTGGAGCACGAAGGCGGAGCCTGCGCTGGGGCGTTTTCTGGTGGCGCCGAGGCCCGATGGAAAGGCGGCGGGCTTTGGGGTGGTCAGTGTGCTGGAGCGCCCGTTGAGCGAGGCCAAGCAGGCCTATCTCGGACTGATGGGCGACCTCGAATACAACGGCACCGGCGCGAGGATCAAGACGATCGAGCCCGGAACCGGCGCTGCGGCGGCAGGCCTGAAGGTTGGGGATGTCATCCTGAAGGTCGGCAGCCGCCAGATTTCCGGGCTGATGGAGTTGAGGAATTCACTCAACGACAAGCAGCCGGGTGATCGAGTGGAGGTGCTCTACTCCCGGGCGGGCGAGGAGGCGAAGGCTGAAGTGCAGCTGGGTGGACGCCCGCCGACCGCGATGCCGACCAACCCGAGGCTGCGGCAAATGGAGAAGATGGGAGGCAAGATCAGCCGGGTGCGTGACGGTTTTTCGCGAGTGATCCAGACGGACATGCAGGTCGAACCGCAGCAGTGCGGAGGGCCGATTGTGGATCTCGATGGAAACTTCATCGGGCTGACCGTAGCGAGGGCCGACCGGACCCGCAGTTTCATCCTTCCGGCCTCCGAAATCATCTCGACCTTGAAACGTCCGGCGACGGATCCCTCGGTGGCCAAGGTGGAGGTGACCAAGGATGAGCCGATTCGACCGCAGATGAGTCGTGGCCAGGCGCGTCCGCCGCGGATGGCACCCGCCCCGGATGCGGAAAGCATCGAGCGGATGAAGCGTCACGTGCAGGACATGCAGCGGCTGATGGAACGGATGCAACGGGAAATGGAAGGGCTTGAGGAGCCTTGAGGCCTGGTGCTCCGGGAATCATCGAAGATCGCGCTTGCCCGGCAGCCAAATCGGGCGAGGGATTGAGCGGACGGCGTCCATGCGGACGCCGTTTTCTTTTTGAATGCGATCCATGAACGAGGGAATCCAAGAAACATCGAAGGAAGAGGTGCGCGGAATCTCCGAACGGTGGATCCTGCTGTTGCTGGCGGCGGTGCAGTTCACGCAGATCATGGATTTCATGATCATGATGCCGCTGGGGCCGCAGCTGATGCGTGAACTGGGCATCAATCCGCAGCAGTTCGGCGCACTGATCTCGTCCTTTGCGATCACCGCCGGAGTGGTGGGGCTGGCGGCCGCACCGTTCATTGATCGTTTTGATCGGAAGGTGCTGCTGCTGGTTTGCTATGCCGGGTTTGCGATCGCGACGCTGGTCTGCGGGCTTTCCCACACGCCGGGGATGTTGCTGTTCGCAAGGGCCTTGTGCGGGGCTTTCGGAGGAGTGAGCGGGGCGACAGTCATGGCCATCGTGGCGGACGTGGTGCCGCCGGAAAGACGGGCTCGGGGCATGGGCATCATCATGACATCATTCTCCGTGGCGGCGGCGCTGGGAGTGCCGCTGGGGTTGAAGCTGGCGCAGTGGTTTCGCTGGGAGGCTCCGTTCCTGGTGGTGGCGGGCGTTGCCGGAGTTGTCTGGATCTTCCTTTGGCGATCGCTGCCTGCGGTGCGGGGACATCTGAATGGGCAACCGAAATCGGTCCGGGATTTCCTGATGCTCCTGAGGGACGGCAACGCCTGGCGGGGGCTGGCTCTGATGTCGGCGATGGTCTTCGGACATTTCACGATCATTCCCTATCTTTCTCCCTATCTGGTGGGGAACGTCGGGATGCCCGAAAGCCATCTTTTCCTCGTCTATCTTACAGGCGGGGTGGTGACGGTGTTCACGGGCCCCGGGGTGGGCCGCCTGGCGGACCTGCACGGGCGTTTCAAGACCTATCTGGTGCTGGTGGCGGGGGCATCCTCGGTGATCTGGATGCTGACGAACAGCGGCCATCGCGAGGTGTGGGAGGTGATGATTCTCGCGGGCCTGTTCTTCATGTTTGCCAGCGGACGCTTTGTTCCGGGCCAGGCGGTGATTTCGTTGGCTGTCCCGGCAGCGCGTCGCGGTGCCTACATGAGCCTGGTCGCGTGCGCGCGTGATCTCGCATCGGGCATCACGGCGGCCATTGGCGGGGTGGTGGTGACGAAGGGCGCGGACGGATCGCTCCAGCACTTCGACCGACTGGGCTGGCTGGCGATTGGAGTGAGCGTGGCGAGCCTGTTGATTTTCCGCAAGGTGCGCTCGGTGAATTGAGGCAGATTTGCTGATGGGAATGGAAGAGGTTCAACCACAAAGGTCACAGAGAGCACAAAGGAAGGACCTTTGATGGGTTCTTTGTGTCCTTTGAGATCCTTGTGGTTGATCTCTCATCCTAACAGCTCACAGACAAACCCGACGGAAGAGTTCATCGAGCGGCAGTTGCATGCCGATGTAGAAGTCGCCGAAGTCGGCATAGCGGGCTGATACCTCGTCAAAGCGCATTTCATAGACGATGGCCTTCACGTCGATGGTGTCCTTGGCGAGCAGGGTGACGCCCCACTCGTATTCGTCCAGGCCGGTGGAGCCGGTGATGAGCTGGAGGATGCGTCCCGAGTAGGTGCGGCCGACGCGGGCGTGGCCAGCCATGAGTTTGCGGCGGGCTTCGTAGTCGAGCGAATACCAATTGTCACCGCCGCTGCGGCGCTTCGACATCGGGTAGAAGCAGACCACCGGCCAGTCGGGAAGCACCGGGTAGAGGCGGTGCTGGAGATAATGTTCCATCCGGTCATCGAACTCCTTGAGTGCCGCCTCGAACTCGGGGGTGCCCTCGGTCATCGATTTTTCGGCAACCAGGGTCTCGGCGGCGTATTGCTCGCGGGAGGTGGTGTATTCCGAGCGCTCGGTCTGGGAGAGATAGGAGTAGACAGGGGACAGGACGTCCGGTCCGAGGGAAAGCGTGAGCTGTTTCTCGAAAAAGGTCGCCTGGTGGAGATCGGGCGTGAGGAGCATGAACCCGATGTCGGCCTTGGGGGTGGCGACGGCGAAGGTGAGCAGGTGGGTGTCCTGGTTGGCGCGGATTTCCTGAACGAGTTCGGTGAGCCGGGTCTTGGCAAGGCGCTTTTCATCCTCGCTGAAGAGCGACCAGGCCGAGTGGTCGACGTGGTAGAAAAGGTGCATGACGTGCCATCCTTCTTTGGGCACGAGCGGGGTCACGGGGGTCTTTGACATGGGGTCAGCGTCGATCGTTGGAAATGGGTATCTCGAGAATTTTGGTGAAGTCCTGCCGCGAGGAATCCACGGATGGGGCCTCGAAGATCTCGATCTTCCAGGAGCGGATTTCTCCGGTGCGGTAGGCGGCATAGGTTCCGAGATCATCGAAACCGGCGGTTGCCGCGATTTCCAGGGAACCGGTGCTTGCAGACACCGTCACGCCGTCACCGATAAACTCGCCCTTGTCATCGCGGAAAAAGGCACGGATGGCGCATGGGCCACCTTCGAGTTCGAGCCTCAGGACCGGGATCAGCTGGGTTTCCCTGCGGACGGTTTCCGCGTTGGGTCCACTGCGGATGGGCTCACGCCAGTAAGTGTCGGCGTTGAGGATGCGGATCAGTTTCCCTTTGACGGGGTAGTCCGGTTGTTCGCCACGCTCGGATCGGGTTGAGATGTGGCCGAAGCTCGAGGTCAGCAGGAAGATTCCGATTCCAACCAAGGCGGCGGCCAGAATGAGCAGGCCGACCTTCTCGATTTTTGTAAAGACCACCCGGTCGCGAAGTGGACGGGTGTCAATTGGCGGCGTGGCGATCTCATAGGATTCCTGATGGTCCACTTCCGGAGCCTCTGAATTGGCTTCAACCTCTTCGATCACAGCCGGGGGATCCACGACGGAGGGAGGATCGGTCGGAGGCTCTTGCTCCATCTCCGGGACGTACTCCTCCTCCCAGGCGTCTTCGGTTTCGTCCAGATCTCCAATGTCATCAAGGCGCTTGGAGCGGCGGACGGTTTCCGCATTTCGTTGGCTCAGGTGCCCCACTGCGGATTGGCGGACCGGCGGCTCCCCATCCTCCGGAGAAGTGGGGGGCAGCGGGCGTGGGGACCTCTCAACCGCTTTCGGTGCCTTGAAGCGGGGCTTGGGAATGACCTCGGGTTCGACTTCCGGAGCCGGTGTCTCGGCCTGGAGCAGCGGGACCTCCTCATCGGGATCGAAATCCCAGAGGTCCTTCTCCGAGTTCTCCTTGACGAGGCGGTTGGCGGGCGGCAGCCGCCGCGGGCTGGTTGGCGGAGACGGCTTGGAGGTTTCGGGATCTGGTTCGCTCATGAGGACAGCTTGGAGATTTCTACGACCCGGGAATCCACTTGGCCAGTGCGAAAGCCGGACGCCCGGTCTGGAAAAAACGAATTGCAACCCGGCCTTCGCGAGGCCATCCAGTGGTTGAGCACCCCACACTGATTCATGGCTGACCGCGAAGACAAGAACACCGAGAACGTTGCAGGAAAATTCTACGTCGATAGCCAGTGCATCGACTGCGACCTTTGCCGCGAGACCGCCCCGAAGAATTTCACGCGTGCCGACGACGAGGGATACTCCTTTGTTTACAAGCAGCCGGAGTCCGAAGAGGAGGTCGCCCAGTGCGTCGAAGCCATGGAAGGTTGCCCGGTCGAGGCGATCGGAAACGACGGTGACGACTGATCCCACCGATTCGCCATGAGCGACGACCCCTCCCTCCGCAGGATCCGTGAGGCCATCCTGAGGGAATGGCGGGGGGCCGATGAGCCGCTGGACCTCAACCACCGGATTTCCCAGCCAGGAAAGTTCCTCCGCGCGATCCTGCAACAGGCGGGTGCCACCGAAGGGCTAGATGAGGATCAGGTCCGATCGGCCTGGAAGGAACTTGCAGGAGATTTCATTTCCCGCCACACCGAACCCCTTTCCATCAAGGGCGGTCATCTGGTCCTGCGTGTCACGCAACCTGCGATGCGTTTCCATCTCGAACAAATGAAGCCGATGCTGCTCACCCGGATCCGCGAGGCGCTCGGCGCCGACCGGGTGCATTCCGTCCGGTTCCAGATCGGATGAACCTTTTCCCATCATGTTCCGCAACCTGATCTTCGACTGGTCCGGCACCCTGGTGGACGACCTGGGGCCCGTGCTGGAGGCCACGAACCTTGTGTTCGGAAAATACGGCCTCGAATCCATGGATCGCGACCGCTTCCGCCGGCATTTTCGTCTGCCTTACCGGGAGTTCTATGAGGAATTCCTGCCGGGCGTGCCATTGGAGGAGCTGGAGGAGCAATTCCGCCCCGCGTTCCGGGAGTCGCAAGTGCCGGTCACCGTGCTGCCCCATGCCCGCGAGAAGCTCGAATGGTGCGCGGATCGCGGTATCCGGGCCTTCGTGCTCACCAGCATGGATGCCGAGGCCTTCGGAAAGCAGTTGAGGGAATTCGGATTCAGTGAGTTCTTCGAGGCCACCTACGCGGGGGTGCTCGACAAGCGCGACGTCATCCACCGGATTCTTGAAACCCACCGGCTCGATCCCGCCGAGACCGCCTTCGTGGGCGACATGACCCACGATGTGGAAACCGCCAGGCATGGAGGAGTTTCGTCGATTGCCGTCCTCACCGGCTACACCCACGCCGAGCCGCTGGCGGCGGTGCGACCGGACCTCACTGTGCCTGACCTTGGAGTGCTGAGAGGCCTGCTGACGAAGCACACCCGTCCGGCTCATCCCATTTCCACCGTGGGTGCGCTGATCCACGATGATGCCGGTCTCGTCCTGATGGTCCGGACCCACAAGTGGAGGAACCTCTGGGGCATTCCCGGCGGCAAGATCCGCAGGGGCGAAACGGCCATCGCGGCCCTCCATCGCGAAATCCTTGAGGAAACGGCTCTGGAGATCGACCGGATCCGCTTCGCTCTCGTTCAGGACTGCATCGACTCCGCCGAGTTCGAGCGTCCGGAGCATTTCATCCTGCTCAACTACATCGCCCGTTCCCACTCGCGGGACGTCATCCTCAATGACGAGGCAGAGGAGTTTCGCTGGGTCACTCCGGCAAATGCCCTCTCGCTCGAACTCAACCACCCCACCCGCTACCTGCTCGTCGAGGCCATGGAGCGCGGTCTCCTCGATTCGTGAACCCTCCCTCCGACCTCATCGAGATCCGCAAGCTCCGAGTCACCACCTTCGTGGGGGTGCCCGATGAGGAGCTGGCCTCGCCTCAGACTCTGGAAATCTCGATCGTGATGACGCCGCAGGTCGCGTTCGAGGAGCTGGGCGACGACATCACGCACACCGTTGATTATCACGCGGTGGTCCTAGAAATCCAGGCGATCGCCGATGCCAGGCCGAGGCGGCTCATCGAGACCCTTGCCGTGGACATTGCCACGATTCTTCTGGGGAATCATCCTTTGCGCCGAATCGAAGTCCTGGTGGAGAAGTTCATCCTTCCGGAAACCGAGGCCGTCGCCGTGCGGGTGATCAGGGAAAGCTCCAGGAAGGCCTGAACGGCCTCTTCTTTACACCCGCCGGGGGGTGTGTAGTCTTGCCTCGCTGCCTCGTCATCTCCCCCGATGTATCTCCGCCAACCCCAGCAACCCGATCCTGACCGGGAGTTGGTCTCCCGAGCACAGAACGGTGATACCCACGCGTTCGACGCGTTGGTCCTCAAGTACGGAGACAAGCTCTTCGGGCTGGTTTACAACATGACCACCCACAAGGAGGACACGTCTGATCTGTTGCAGGAAATTTTCGCACGTGCCTACCAGTCGCTGGGGAAATTCCGGGGCCAATCGAGCTTCTACACCTGGATCTACCAGATCGCCGTGAACCAGACGTTGAATTTCCTGCAGAAGCGGAAACGCCGTTCCGGAGTCAGCCTGGATGACCCGAACTCCGCCCCGAAGGACGACCCTGGATTGGTCGATACCGCCCATGCGGCGAACCCCGAGCAGCAGAGCAATCTCAACGAGCTTCATGAAAGGCTGACCGCTGCCATGCGCTCGCTGTCTGTCTCCCACAGAACAGTGGTGACCATGTTTGACATCCAGGGCATGCCTCATGGCGAGATCGCCAAGGTATTGAGAATCTCGGAAGGCACCGTCCGGTCGAGACTCCATTACGCCCATCAGCACCTCCAATCGTTCCTCCAGGACTGTTGGGAGCAGAGGTATTGAAGGAGTTTGGGCAAGCGGGTGGGGATTTCACATGCATTCACCATCGCCCGCCGGGAAGTCATCAATCGAAGGGATTGAAAGCCCGCCGACCCTCAAGCGTGATGAGCGTCCTGAATTGGGTTCGTGGCAGCGCCGTTTTCGAGGCCCATCAACTCCAGCGTGAAGCCCCCAAGCGCTGGACTTTCACGGGCACCTGGGCACGTGCCAAGGATCGAGCTGTTGCCGCCGAGGCCGATGCGGCTTCCTATTGGGAGCGGATGTGGTGGACGTCACCGTGCCCCTGAAATCAGGCTTTGCGCCGAGTGGCGGATTTGGCTTCCGGGCGAGTCGGGGATCGACTTATCTCGCGGCGTGAAAGTCATCCTCGCCTCCTCATCGCCCAGAAGGAAGGAACTCCTCGAAGCGGCGGGGGTGAAGTTCGATGTGAAGGTTTCGCCCGCAGACGAGATCCATGACCCGGCGATGCCCTTGGACCAGCTTTGCGAACACAATGCCCGCCTCAAGGCCGAGGCCGTGGCGGCCACTGTGCCGGATGCGGTGGTCATCGGGGCGGATACGCTGGTGTGGATCGATGGAGTCGCACTCGGGAAGCCAACTTCCCCCGAAGAGGCCCGCACGATGTTGCGGCGGCTTTCCGGCCGTTCCCACAGCGTGTGCACCGGCGTCTGCCTCTGCGTTCCCGGCGGAGGTCGCGAAGTGTTTCATTCCATCACCACCGTCCAGTTCCATCAACTCGACCAGCTTTCCATCGAGGAGTATCTCTCGCTTGTGAACACGATGGACAAGGCCGGCGGCTATGCGATCCAGGAGCATGGCGAGCGGATCGTGAGCGGGATCGAGGGAAGCTACAGCAACGTGGTCGGCCTGCCGGTCGATGAAGTGGTCGAGCGATTGATGCGGCTGGGTGAAACGGGTTGCGGGATGCCCGGGTTTCAACGATGACTGGTGCATGGCAACTCCGCCGAGGTATCCACTGCTGTTCAATCCCAAGGCAAGAAGCCAGCGGGGTGAGAGGACCCTGCGGTTTCTGATGGAGCATTCGACCCGGTTTTACCTGTGCGCGACCAACAGCTCTGATGAGGCCCGGGCCATGGCGGCTCGTTTCGCGGCGGAAGGTGAGCCGATCGTGGTGGCGGCAGGGGGGGATGGGACGCTCAACGCGGTGGTGGCGGGCCTGGCTGGTTCGAAGACGGCCCTCGGAGTGTTGCCGGCCGGAACGATGAATGTCTTCGCGAGGGAGCTGGGAATTCCATTCGGAAGTCTTTCCAAGGCGTTCGACGTCATCGAGCGCGGTCATGTCAGGGAAATCGATCTCTTCGAGGCCAACCGCGCACCCTTTGTCCAGATGGCGGGGGTGGGCTTTGATGCGATGGTCATTGAAGAGACGACCTGGGAGTCGAAGAAGATGCTGGGACCGCTTTCCTATCTCTTGTCGGCGGTGAAGGTTCTGGGAGAGAAACCTCCGGCGATGGTGGTGGAGTTCGCCGATGGCCGTCGTGAGGAAGGCGTCGCGGTGCTGGCTGGCAACGGCTCGCTCTATGGCGGACAGTTCAAGCTTTTCCGGAAGGCGGACAATCAGGACTCGATGTTGGATGTCCTGGTCTTCAAGGAGGCCGGGTATCGGTTCGTGCTGGATTCCCTGAGGGGCCTGGCCAAGGGCGGGGTCGATCTCGCCGTTTCCACCGAGTATTTCCAGTCGGACAGTTTTACGGTGAGGTCCCAGGGTGAAGTGCCGATCCAGGTGGATGGTGAACTGCTGGGCCGGGCCAGCGAGGTGGAGTTTTCCCAATGCACCCGGAGGTTGCGGGTCATCGCCCCGGAGGAGCCGATCATCAGCCGCTTCGGTGAAGTGATGCGGGCGATGTCGCCCTGGCAGAAACGGTGTCCTGATCCAACCGTGTCATCGGGTTCATGACGGGACAGCCTCCATCCAGGCTGCGCCGATTGCTGCGCCGGACACGGCTGCCTCTTGGGATCATGTTCGTCATGGGCTTCGCCCTTCTGATTTACACCAATCTCTTGCCCGAGAGGGTGGCGAAGGGATGCCTGTTCGATGAGGTCGATCAGGTGCCATATCAACGGGTGGCGCTGATCTTCGGTTGTGACGACAAGATCGATGGGCGGGAGAACCTGTATTTCCGCTATCGGATCGATGCGGCGGTCAAACTGTGGAGGGCCGGCAAGGTGGATTGTTTCGTCGTGTCCGGTGACAACAGCTCCAGGTTCTACAACGAACCGGAGGCGATGCGACAGGCTCTGGTGGCAGCGGGCGTTCCGAACGACCGGATTGTTCAGGACTTCGCCGGGCTCAGGACCCTCGACTCGGTCGTGCGGGCCAAGGAGATTTTCGGGGCGACCGAGCTGATCTTCGTGTCCCAGCGGTTTCAAAATGAGCGTGCGGTGTACATCGCCCGCGCGAATGGAATGAAGGCCAGTGGATTGAACGCAATCGACGTCGTCGGCAGCGGAGGTTACAAGACCAAACTTCGTGAAGTTGGGGCGAGAGTTCAAATGTGGTTGGATGTCAACTTCCTGAAAACCCGTCCCAAGATCATGGGAGAGCGAGTTGATCTTCCTGCGATCGGTCGCAGCCGTTAGATGATAGATCTTTGCCTGAGGTTTCAGGATTCCAGACCGATGGCGGAGAGGAACATCGCTTCGGCCATTTCGAAGTCCGCTTGGCTGTTCGCATGGATTCGGCAGAGCGGCTGACCCTGTTCGACATTTTCCCCGATCTTGACGATCTGGTCGAAACCGACTGCCGGGTTGATGACATCGTTGGCTTTCGCCCGGCCCGCGCCAAGTTGCAGGGAGGCTTGGCCGACGATACCCGCGTGGACGGCTTTGACGGTTCCCGTGCAACCGGCGTGAATCTCACGAATGATCGGAGCGAGGTGGATCTGAGCGAGGTTCGGGAGATCCGCCGGACAGCCGCCTTGTCCAAGCACGAAGGCATCGAAGAGCTCACGGGGCTTTCCTGAAGCAAGCAATCCGCGCAAGGCTTCGGAGGTCCAGCCGGTGATGGGCACGGAAAGGTCGATCACCAGGTCGATCAGATCCGACGGACCCTGTCCCTCAAGCGCCGCCACGGACTCGATGACCTCCAAGGAATTTCCCACCGCACGCCCGATTGGCTGGTTCATCGGGTTGAGCTGCGCATGGACTTCCACGCCCATCTCATTTCCCACCGCCATCATGCTGTCGGCCAGGACCCGGGCTTCCGCCTCGGTGCGCATGAACGCCCCCTTGCCGAACTTCACGTCGAGAACCAGGCGGTCGAGGGACTCGGCGAGCTTTTTCGACATGATCGAGGCGGTGATCAGCGGGATCGATGGAACCGTGCCGCTGACATCTCTTAGGGCGTAGAGCTTTTTGTCCGCCGGGCAGAATCGCTCGGTCTGGCCCATCATGACGATGCCGATCCTCGCGAGCTGGGCATAGGCTTCGTCGAGGCTGAGGCCGACGCGGAAGCCTGGAATCGACTCCAGCTTGTCGAGCGTTCCGCCGGTGATGCCAAGGCCTCGGCCGGACACCATGGGAATCCAGGCTCCGGTGGCGGCGACGAGGGGAGCGAGAACGAGGGAGATCTTGTCGCCGATGCCGCCGGTCGAGTGCTTGTCCACGATCGGCGGGTGGCCGGCGGGGTGCTGCATGATGTCGCCGCTCTGCATCATCGCGCGGGTGAGGGCGGCGGTTTCCACGGCATTCATCCCCTGGAAATAGACCGCCATCGAAAAGGCGCTCATCTGATAGTCAGGAACCTCCCCAGCGGTGTAGGCGGCTACCAGCGCTTCGATTTCCGAGGCGGCAAGAGCTTCTCCATCACGCTTGCGCGCAATCAGGGTGGGAACATGCATGCCCGACTCAATCAGGTCGAAGTCAGCCGATCACGGAAAAATCCGCGCTCGTCGGGAAGTTGCCCGGGATTGATCGGCCAGCATGTGCCGGAATCATCCCGGTGGAGATGGACGCGCCCACCTGCGATCCGGAAGAAGGCTTCCTGCCCAAACCTCTCGGACAGTTCGGCAGCGGTGGCAAGATCCACGCCCGTGAAACCCCATCCGGGCTCCTGATGGGAGAGGTCGGGCGAGGCACCGGTGACCCGGAATGGCGTCAGGCCTGAATCTAACAGATGCTGGTGAAGTCTTTCATCCGCCTGCTGGTCTTCCTCCGGAGAATGGGCGCGTCCGACCGGGCGATGGGCGGTGAGGATGGTGAAATCCTCAGGCCAGCCGCCCGCAGGCTCAGTACCGAGGAAGACGGTGTCGAAGAACTGCGGGTTGAGGGGAAACAGGTGGCGTTCGACGAGTTTCGCGACCTTGTCGAAAGTGTCGGCGTCCAGCTCCGGCTGCTTCGGGTTGAGGGCGAGGACCGGCACCTGTTCGCGGGTGTGATCGGTGCCGCGGTGATAGGGGTCATTTCCGTGATCGGCGGTGATGATGACCAGATCGTTAGGGCCTATCTTTTGAAGGAAGGTCCCGAGCCATTGGTCGAACTCGACGAGGGCCTTGGCATAGCCTTCGGGATTCCGGCGATGTCCATATAAACTGTCGAAGTCCACCAGATTGGCGAACAGGAAGCGGGGAGTCGTCGAGGTCGCAGACCAGAGTCGGTCGATCGTCGCCATGCCATCCGCATTTGAAATGGTCGGGTGCGAGGAGGTGATTCCGGAGTCGGCGAAGATGTCGGAGATTTTTCCGATCCCGATGGTTTCGACGCCCAGACCTTGCAGGCGGTTCAGGCGGTTGACCGGTGGCTGCAGCGAGTAGTCGTGACGGTTCGAGGTTCGCTGGAACGTGGCCGAAGTTTCCCCGATGAATGGACGGGCAATGACTCTTCCGATCGGGATGCCCCGTTCGTCGAGGATCTGACGGGCGAGTCGGCAAAGCTCCTGAAGCCGATCCACGCCAAAGATCGAGCGATCCTCATGGGCGGCGATCTGCAGCACACTGTCGGCACTGGTGTAGAGGATGGGTCGGCCGGTCCTCACATGCTCCTCGCCAAGGGCGCTCAGGATCTCGGTGCCGGAGGCGGCGACGTTGCCGATGAACCTGACCTCGCCACGCTGCTCGATCTCCCGAACGAGATCCTGGGGAAACTGCTCGAAGGTGGCGAAGGGTTTGCGGAGCGTCGCCCCCATCAGCTCCCAGTGGCCGGTGGTCGTATCCTTGCCCGCCGACTTTTCTGTTAGGCTGGCGTGCCAGGCGGCGGGATGAAGGGGAGGGGAGGTCAGAGGGAAGTCCGGATTGTGTTTCCTAAGGACCTCGTAGAGCCCGATCGAGGCGAGATTCGGCAGGGCAAAGCCCTCGATCCGCTCGAAAAGGTGACCCAGGGTATCGGCCCCGGCGTCTCCATAGACCGCCGCGTCCGGAGCGTGTCCGCAGCCTACGGAGTCGAGAACGATGACCAGCGCTTTCATGGAACTTTCTTTGCCACAAAAGTGGTCGGCGCGCATCCGATTTCACAGGAAACCAGTTGAGGATCGGATTTTCGATGGCATCCAGTGCACAGCAATCGGCATTCCGGGCCTAGCTTACCGGGAAGCCAACCGATACATTGACGATTGAACCCTCATCATCATGGGACTCGATAAACTCACCAACAAACTTCAGGAAGCCCTCCAGTCCGCGCAGGGCCTGGCCACAAAGTCGGCGCATCCAGAGCTGAAGGGAGCGCACGTCCTGCTCTCCCTCCTCCAACAGGAAGGCGGCATCACGACGCCCATCCTCCAGAAGGCGGGGATCGATGTGACGCGACTGAAGGTTGCGGTGGCTGCCTCGCTCGACAAGGAACCGCGCCAGGAAGGGGCGACCAGCCAGCCGCAGCTCAGCTACGGACTGCGCACCGTGCTCGACGCGGCCGATGTGGCCCGCGCGGCGATGGGCGATGAGTATCTCAGCGTGGAGCACTTTCTGTTAGGCGCTCTCAAGGCCGACACCCCGATCGGCAAGCTGCTCAAGGAAGCCGGGCTGGATGAAAAGAAAGCGCGAGCCGCCGTGGAATCCGTCCGTGGCCCGCAGAAGGTCACCGACGCCGATCCGGAGGGAAAGTACCAGACGCTTGAGAAATACGGCACCGACCTCACCGCCCGCGCCCGCGCCGGGAAGATCGATCCGGTCATCGGCCGCGACCACGAGATCCGCCGGGTGATGCAGGTGCTTTCCCGTCGCACGAAGAACAACCCGGTGCTGATCGGCGAACCCGGCGTCGGCAAGACCGCCATCGTCGAAGGCCTCGCGCGGCGGATCGTTTCCGGCGACGTGCCGGAGTCGATGAAGAACAAGCGGGTCATCGTCATGGACCTCGGCGGCATGCTGGCCGGTGCGAAGTATCGCGGTGAATTCGAGGAACGCCTGAAGGCCTTTCTCAAGGAGGTCACCGAATCCAGTGGTGAGATCATCCTGTTCATCGATGAACTTCACACGATCGTCGGAGCTGGCGCGAGCGAGGGCGCGGTGGATGCCTCGAACCTCCTGAAACCTCAGCTCGCCCGCGGTGAGCTGCGGACCATCGGCGCGACCACGCTCGACGAGTATCGCAAGCACATCGAAAAGGATGCCGCGCTTGAACGGCGCTTCCAGCCGGTGATGGTCGGCGAGCCCTCCGTCGAGGACACCATCGCGATCCTACGTGGACTGAAGGAACGCTACGAGGTCCACCACGGCGTGCGCATCAAGGACGGCGCGCTCGTTTCCGCCGCGATGCTTTCCGACCGCTACATTTCCGATCGTTTCCTCCCGGACAAGGCAGTGGATCTGATCGACGAGGCGGCCTCGCGATTGAAGATCGAGCTCGATTCCATGCCGACCGAGATCGACCAGATCGAGCGTCAGGTGCTCCAACTCGAGATGGAAAAGAAGGCCCTCGAAAAGGAGACCGACAAGGCCAGCCAGGCGCGTCTCGACAAAGTCCGCGAAGAGCAGGAGAACCTCAAGGAGCAGTCATCCGGCCTGATGGCGCAGTGGCGGAACGAAAAGGAGATCATCGAACTGGCCCGAGCCGCGCAGGAGAAGATCGACACCTTGAAGACTGAGGCCGAGAAGGCCCAGCGGCTCGGCGATCTGACCCGTGCGTCCGAGATCACCTACGGAGCCATCCCAGGTGCCCATCAGGAACTCGAAGATGCGAAGCAGAAGCTGACGATGCTCCAGAAGAACGGCGCGATCCTCAAGGAAGAGGTCACCGAAGAGGACATCGCCCGCGTGGTTTCCGCGTGGACCGGCATTCCCGTCAACCGACTTCAGGAAGGCGAAAAGGAGAAGCTCGTCCACATGGAGGAGCGGCTGGGGAATCGTGTCGTCGGCCAGAAGAAGGCGATCCGCGCGGTGTCGAATGCCGTGCGCCGTGCCCGTGCGGGGCTTCAGGATGAGAACCGCCCGATCGGCTCGTTCCTGTTTCTCGGACCCACCGGCGTCGGCAAGACCGAACTCTCCAAGGCGCTCGCCGAGTTCCTGTTCGATGACGAGGGCGCGATGGTCCGCATCGACATGTCCGAGTACATGGAAAAGCACAGCGTCTCCCGTCTGATCGGCGCGCCTCCGGGTTACGTCGGCTACGATGAAGGTGGCCAGCTCAGCGAAATGGTCCGCCGCAAGCCGTATTGCGTGGTGCTCTTCGACGAGATCGAAAAGGCGCACAGCGATGTCTTCAACGTGTTGCTCCAGGTGCTCGACGACGGTCGCATCACCGATGGCCAGGGCCGCACGGTGGATTTCCGCAACACGGTGCTGATCATGACCTCGAACATCGGCAGCCAGTTCATCCTCGGTGAGGAGAACGCCGAGCAGCGCGAGGCCAAGGTCATGGATGCACTGCGACAGCACTTCCGTCCCGAGTTCCTGAATCGCATTGATGAAACGATCATCTTCGATCGCCTGCAGCGCGAGGAACTGACGACCATCGTCGATCTCCAGCTCGAACGCGTCCGCAAGCGTCTCGCCAAGCAGGGCCTGGCACTCGCACTCACCGAGAAGGCCAAGGAGTTCATTGGCAACCAGGGCTACGATCCGGTCTATGGAGCCCGCCCATTGAAGCGCTCGATCCAACAGCACCTGCTTGATCCGCTCAGCTTGGAGATCCTCGATGGAAACTTCGTCGATGGCGATGTGATCCAGGCCGACGTCGATGGAGGCACCACCTTGTTCCGGAAAGCCTGATCCCTGCGAATTCCCTTGCCGATTGCACGTGCCCGGCGGACAGCTTGTGTGCCTTGCTGTCCGTCGGGCCGTTCCGTCATGATCCTCGATGCCTCCTGCCAGCTGGTTTACGTCGCCTCCGAAGAGGTGCCGACCGTTTTCATGCTGCGTCCGCGCAGTGGCCTCGGCCAGTGGGTGATGCGAGAGGAATTTCACCTCCATCCCGAGGTGCCCGTGGTCGAATACACCGACCTCTATGGAAATCTCTGCCAGCGCGTCGTCATGCCGCCGGGGGAGTTCCATGTGTTTGTGCAATATCGGGTCCGTGTGCCCGATAAGCTCGACAGTTGCCCGACCGCACTCGTGGCTCCGGTGGGGAACCTGCCGACCGATGTGTTGCTCTATCTCCTTCCGAGCCGCTACTGCCAGTCGGACCGGCTGATTGACTTTGCGATGTCGATCGTCGGCGACATGCCCGAGACCTACGAACGGGTTGCCGCCATCCACGACTGGATTCATCAGAAAATCCGCTACGATGGCACCGCCAGCGACAGCTCGACCTCGGCGCTCGAAACCGCCGATACCCGTCGCGGAGTCTGTCGCGACTTCGCCCATCTCGGGATCGCGCTTTGCCGCGCGCTCAGCATTCCGGCTCGAATGGTGGTCGGGTTCCTGAACGAACTCCAACCGATGGACCTGCATGCCTGGTTCGAGGCCTTTGTCGGCGGTCGGTGGTACACCTTCGACGCCACCCAGCCCCGGACGACGGGAAACCGGATCGTCATTGCCTACGGTCGCGACGCGGCGGACGTCGCCCTGGCCACGATGTTTGGAAACTTCACCATGACCCGCATGTGCGTGACGGTGAAGCCGACCGACTTCTTTGAGGTGAAATGACCGGAGCCGGCTTTTCTGCGCCATTTTCCATGGGTTCGTGGGCAGGGCACATGACGTGCTTTCCTGTTGCACACCTCCGGGCGCTTTCCCTAGTCTCCGAGCGCCCCTTGATTTGATCATGAAATTTTCAACACGCCTCCTTTTTGCCTCCACAGCCCTTTTTGCCGCCTTCGGTGTTTGCGGGTGCAAGAGCTCCGACGACAGCACCATCAACATTGGCGAAGTCGCTTCCCTGAGCGGTGGCACTGCGACGTTCGGTCAATCGTCCCACAACGGAACCCAGATGGCGGTCGATGAGATCAACGCGGCCGGCGGACTTCTGGGGAAACAGATCAAGCTCATCACCGAGGACGATCAATCAAAGCAGGGTGAAGCCGGAACTGTGGCGAAAAAGCTGATTTCCCGATCGAAAGTCAGCGCCTTGCTGGGAGAGGTTTCTTCCGGGAAGTCCCTGGAAATGGCCCCGATCGCCCAGACAGCGGGAGTTCCGATGATTTCCCCGGCATCAACCAATCCCAAGGTCACTGAGGCCGGTGATTACGTGTTCCGTATCTGTTTCATTGACCCGTTCCAAGGCACGGTGATGTCGAAGTTCGCCATCTCCAAGGGCTGGAAGAAGGTGGCGATCCTCACCGACACGAAGCAGGACTACAGCGTTGGACTGACTCAGTTCTTCAAAAAGCATTTCACGGAGAACCAGGGGACCATCACCGGTGAGCAAAGCTACGGATCCGGCGACAAGGATTTCAAAGCCCAGTTGACCGCCATCAAGGCCGGCGCGCCGGATGCCATCTTCGCGTCCGGATATTACAACGAGGTGGCGCTGATCGCGGTGCAAGCCCGCGAGTTGGGCATCACTGTTCCATTTCTGGGCGGCGATGGCTGGGATTCCCCGTCGCTTACCGAGGTCGGAGGCAAAGCGATGGAAGGGTGCTTCTTCTCCAATCACTTCTCGAACGAAGATGCCTCTCCGGTGATCCAGAATTTTGTGAAGGCCTATGAAGCCAAGCACGGTGCAAAGCCGGATGCAATGGCGGCTCTTGGTTACGATTCCGCCAAGATCCTTTTTGATGCCATGAAGCGGGCGGGCACGACGGAGGGGAAGGCGCTGCGTGATGCGATCGCGGCCACCAAGGACTTCCCCGGAATCACGGGCAGCATCACGCTGGATGAAAAGCGCAACGCGAACAAGCCAGCCGTCATCCTCACCATCAAGGATGGGAAAGTGGCCTACACGGAGACGATCACTCCCTGAGCCGCATCTGAAAGCAGTCCTCCATTCTTCTCCGCATCTCCCTTGGACCAATTTCTTCAACAACTTCTGAACGGCCTGTTTCAGGGCTCGATCTACGCGCTGATCGCCCTCGGCTACACCATGGTCTATGGCGTTCTTAGGTTCATCAACTTCGCTCACGGGGATGTCTTCATGCTGGGCGCATTCACGGCCCTCGGCCTTCACAAGCTGATGGGGCCGACATTGGCGTCGCTGCCGTGGCCCGTGAGTTTGTTGATCGTGCTTCTGGTTTCCATGACCCTTTGCGCCGCGCTTGGGATCATCATCGAGCGGCTGGCCTACCGGCCTCTGCGTGACCGACCCAGGCTCAATGTTCTGATCACCGCCATCGGGGTCTCGCTGTTCATCGAATACTCGGCGCAATTGTTGTTCGGTGCCACCCAGCGACCCTTTCCGGACCTGATTCCGCGCACCGCCATCGCGAACGCTGGAGGGCTGACCATTTCGGTGGCACAGGTGATCGTGCTTGTGACCACCCTCGCGCTTCTTGCGGGTCTTCGGATCGTGGTGATGAAGACCAAAATGGGACTGGCGATGCGGGCACTGTCCCTGAATCCAACGGCCTCAACCTTGATGGGGGTCAACAACAGCGTCGTGATTTCCTTCACCTTCGGTCTCGGGTCCGCACTGGCAGCCGCTGGTGGCATCCTCTATGCATCCCTCTACCCGAGCATTGAACCTTTCATGGGGATTCAGCCTGGCCTCAAGGCCTTCGTTGCCGCGGTTCTGGGGGGCATCGGAAACATTCCTGGAGCGGCTCTTGGTGGATTGATCATCGGCGTCACGGAAACCCTGGTGAAGGGATACGGTCAGGAGCTTGGCATCCCTTCCGGCTACTCCGAAGGCGTCGCGTTTGTCCTCCTCATCCTCATCCTCGTGTTCAAGCCTTCTGGAATTCTCGGTCGTGTGGAACGTGAGAAAGTCTGATTCAACCATGAAACGATACACCACCCAGATCGTCCTGCTGGTCGTCGTCCTGCTGAGTTTGGGCATCTCCGTGCTTTCCGGGAAGTTCGACGCCTACTACATGGACATCGCCCTGAATGTTGGAATCAACATCATTCTCGCGGTCAGCTTGAACCTGGTCAACGGCCACACCGGCCAGTTTTCCCTCGGGCACGCCGCATTCATGGCGGTGGGGGCTTATGGCGCTTCGATCTTCACCCTGGAGATGAGTGCCAGGCTGATGCCGATGTTGGGTGGACCGGGAGTCTTTGCGACAGGTTTTGCCTTCCTGCTGGCCCTTCTGGTTGGTGGTCTTTGTGCTGCTGTCTGCGGCTGGCTGGTCGGAATGCCGTCGCTGCGGCTGCGAGGGGATTACCTCGCCATCGTCACACTTGGATTCAATGAAATCGTCCGGGTCATCCTCCAGAATACCAGCGGGGACGGTGTTTTCGGCGGACCGCTCGGATTGAAGGGGATTCCTCCCCTGACCACGTTCTTCTGGGTCTTCGCGATCGCCGCCATCTGTGTCTATGTGGTCGGCTCCATGGTCAGCTCCACCTATGGTCGAGGCTTCCCGGCTGTGAGGGACGATGAGATTGCGGCTGGATCGATGGGAATCAACACGGTGCGCTACAAGGTCACGGCATTCGTGGTGGGCTCCTTCTTTGCCGGACTTTCCGGCGGCCTGTATGCCCACCTTCGGACGACGATTTCACCTGAAGGGTTCAATTTCCTGAAATCCTTCGACGTGGTGGTGATCGTGATTCTGGGTGGAATGGGGAGCACCGCCGGTGTCATCATCGCCGCGATTGTCCTGACCGTCCTCAATGAGTTCCTGCGCGACTTCGAACAATACCGGATGCTGGTGTTCTCGATTCTGCTCATCGTCATGATGATCGTCCGTCCGCAAGGCTTGCTGCCCTCTTTCCCGATTTTGAACCGCAAGAAATCCGCATGAGCACTGGACTGGAACTCAAGGACGTTTCCATCAGCTTCGGCGGCCTGAAGGCGGTGACCGATCTCAACTTCTCGATCTCTCCGGGTGAGCTTGTGGGGCTCATCGGACCGAACGGTGCTGGCAAGACGACCGTTTTCAATCTGATCACCGGGGTCTACACCCCAACGAGTGGTCGCATCTCGTTCAACGGCGACTCAGTGTCGTCCCGAAAGCCCGAAGGGATCACCCGAATGGGAATTGCGCGAACCTTTCAGAACATCCGGCTCTTCCCATCATTGTCCGTGCTCGACAACGTCCGCGCTGCGATGGTGATGCACCTGAAGCACGGAATCCTTCATTCCCTGACACGTGGCCCGGCGTTCCTGAAAGAAGAGGGTTCTGTGGAAGATGAGGCGATGGACTTGCTGGACATTTTCGGCCTGAAGGATGCCTGCCATGCAAATGCCAAAAGCTTGAACTATGGCGACCAGCGCCGTCTGGAGATCGTCCGCGCGCTGGCCACCCGCCCGAAGCTTCTCCTCCTGGATGAACCCGCCGCCGGCATGAACCCTTCCGAGAAGGACGACCTCATGAAGCTGATCCGTTTCATCAAGGATCGTTACAATCTCGCCGTGCTCCTGGTGGAGCACGACATGAAAGTGGTCATGGGCATTTGCGAAAGGATCGCCGTGCTCGAATATGGCAGGAAGATCGCGGAAGGCACCCCGAAGGAAATCCAGAGCCATCCCAAGGTCATCGAAGCCTATCTCGGCGCAGCCGCTGTGGTGGGTTGAGTGGGACGGGTTGAGAGTTGAGAGGAAGAACGGAATCATTCAGGAAACCATGTTCAGCGCTGAAAAACTTAAGGTGTGGGAAAAGGCGATCGAGTTCGCCGAAATTGTGTATTCGATCACCGGAGACTTTCCTGCCGACGAACGGTTCGGTCTGATCCATCAAATGCGTCGGGCCGCCGTCTCGATTTCCTCAAACATCGCGGAAGGAAGCTCGCGATCCTCCCGCAAAGACTTCGTGCGGTTCATCGAGATCGCCGCAGGTTCGCTCTGCGAAGTGATTTCACAGGCCTCCATCTGTCGCAACCAGGGCCTACTCACTCCTACACAGTTTCAGGCACTTTACCTCTCCGCAGATGAGCAGAGCCGGATGCTCAGCGGTCTCCGCCGTTCCTTGCAAGGCGGTTCCTGATTCCTTATCTCAACCCTCAACTCTCTCCACCCTTTTGCTGACGGTCGAAAATCTCCAGGTCTCCTACGGCTCCATCCGGGCGCTGCACGGCATATCCTTGTCGGTGCCGCAGGGCAGCATCGTGACCCTGATCGGCGCGAACGGGGCGGGGAAATCCACCACGCTCCGGGCGCTTTCCGGCCTCGTGAAAGCCTCCGCCGGGACCGTGACCTACGACGGCAAGGACATCACCCGCCTCGCCCCGAACAAGATCGTCGCCGAGGGGCTCTGTCATGTGCCTGAGGGCCGCATGGTCTTCGCCAACCTGACCGTCCGCGAGAACCTGAAGATGGGGGCCTATCTCCAGCGCGACCGCAAGTGGATCGCCGATCAGACCGACTACGTCTTCGGCTTGTTTCCACGTCTGAAGGAACGCGAGAACCAGTCCGCCGGGACTCTTTCCGGTGGTGAGCAGCAGATGCTGGCCATCGGCCGTGCCCTGCTCAGCAGGCCGAAGTTCCTGATGCTCGATGAGCCTTCACTCGGCATCGCCCCGCTATTGGTGAAGACGATTTTCGAACGCATCGTCGAGATCAATCGCGAGCAGGGCCTCACCGTCCTGCTCGTCGAGCAGAACGCGAACCTCGCCCTCGATGTTTCCACCTACGGCTACGTCCTCGAGTCCGGAAAGATCCTCATCGAAGGCCCCTCGAAGGATCTGAAGGCGAACCCGGAAGTTCAGGCGGCATATCTCGGCTGCTGAAGTTCCAAGGGAGAGAAAGCACGAAATCCTAAGCACGAAATTCGAAACGAAGGAGCGCGCCAGGCGATTCTGATTCGTCATTCGGATATTTCTCATTCGTCATTCACCCCCCATGGCCCGCCACTACACCCTCCATCGCCCGGCTCCGGTTTCCGGCTCCGGCATTGATTACGTGGCGGAGCTCAATGAGGAGCAATATGCCGCGGTTTCCTCGCCGCCCGGACGTTCGCTGGTGATCGCCGGCGCGGGCTCGGGAAAGACCCGCACGCTGATCTATCGCGTCGCCTGGCTGATCGACCACCAGGTGGAGTGCCGGAACATCCTGCTGCTGACCTTCACCAACAAGGCGGCCCGCGAAATGATCAGCCGCGTGCGCGAAAGGGTCTCGACCGATACCTCGGACCTCTGGGCCGGCACCTTCCACTCGATCGGCAACCGCATCCTGCGCCGTCATGCCGATGACATCGGCTTTTCCAAGTCGTTCTCGATCCTCGATCGCGATGACCAGAAGTCCCTGCTGACCGCCGTGATCGCGGCCTGCAACATCGACACCAAGCAGAAGCGCTTTCCCAAGGCCGACGTGCTGGCGACGATCTTCAGCCTGATCGAAAACACCGGCGAGACGCTCGAGAAAGTGCTCGCCACCCGCTATCCCTACTTCGACGAATGGGCGGAGGAGATCGAACGCGTCCGCACTGGTTACGCAAAGAAGAAGCTCACGACGAACTCGATGGACTTCGACGACCTGCTGGTCCTCACCGTGAAGCTGCTGGAGGAAAAGCCCGACGTGCTCGAACTCTATCGGAAAAAGTTCCGCCACATCCTGGTCGATGAGTATCAGGACACCAACTCCGTCCAGAGCCGGATGATCGACCTGCTCGCCGGGGAAACCAACAGCCTGATGGCGGTCGGCGATGACGCGCAGTCGATCTACTCCTGGCGCGGCGCGGACATGGAGCACATCCTGACCTTCCAGAAGCGCTATCCGGGATCGAAGGTCTTCAAGATC
>JAIXPW010000026.1 GCA_027485995.1 Verrucomicrobiaceae bacterium | reverse complement strand
TTCGGCGACGATTACCGCGCGATCGACTGGAAGATCTACGCCCGCACCGAGGAGCTGCTGATCAAGCTCTTCGAGGTCGAGGAGGACACCACCGTTTACATCCTCTTCGATTGCAGCCGCTCGATGGGGCCGAAGTTCGACTACGCCCGCAAACTCGCGGCGGCCCTCGGTTACATCGCGCTCAACGGACTCGACCGTGTCGTGGTCCACAGCATCACCGAGAAGCTCGGCACGATCGTCGACAGCGCACGCGGTCGCGGAAAGGTGTTCCCGTTCCTCCGCGATCTCGAAGCCGCCAAGACCTCCGGCGTGGACACCGACTTCACCGCCTGCGCCCGCACCTTCCAGGCGCGGAACCGCAAGAAGGGTGTGGTGTTGGTGGTCTCGGACTTCTTTTTCCCGAAGGGCTTCGAGGAAGGCCTGCGCTTCCTGCAATGGGCCGGGCACGATGTCTTCGCGCTCCAGGTGAACGACCCCCAGGACCTCGAATGTCCGTGGCTCGGCGACCTCGAGATCGAGTGCGTGGAAACCTCCGCCGTCCAGCGCGTGACGATCTCCGAGAAGGAGGCAAAGATTTATCGCGAAGCCGTCGCGGCGTGGAATGAAAGCCTGCGTGTCGAGTGCTCGCGGCGTGGCGTGGGACTCGCCAGCACGACCTCCGATGTGCCGTTCGAAGTCGTGATCCAGTCGATGCTGCGGAAGGGAGGGCTCGTCGCATGACCTTCGGATTTCCCGCGTTCTTCTGGGCTGCCCTCGCCCTGCTGCCGCTCACGGCGGTGTATTTCATCAAGACCCGCCCGCGCCGCCAGCAGGTCAATGCCTTCTTCCTGTGGCAGCAGGTGTTCCAGCAGAAGGCCTCGAACTCGCTGTTCCAGCGTCTGCGCAACCTGCTCTCGTTGCTGCTTGTGGCCCTTGCCTTCCTCGCCGCCGTGTTTGCCCTCACCCGCCCTCGGGTCGGCGATGGCACTGCGCCTGACCTGCTGATCGTGATCGATCGCTCGGCCTCGATGAATGGGGTCGATGATGGAAAATCGCGGCTCGAGCGCGCGAAGGAACTCGCTGGCTCATGGATCACCGCCCTCGGCGGATCGCAGCGTGCCGCCGTTGCGACTGTGGCCGGCCGCATCGAGTATCGTGCCAACCTCACCAATCACGCCAAGCTGCTGCGCGATGCGCTCGAAGGCGTCCAGCCATCCGACCTCTCGCTCGATCCCCATGCGCTTGATGAGCTGGCCCTGTTGAGTTCCACCAACGACGCCTCGAAAACGCGGATCCTGTTTCTAACAGACCGGCACTCGGCCCCGATGACCATTCCCACCGGCGTGGAGGTCGTGAGCGTCGGCGGGCAGTCGGGAAATGCCGGCATCACCGCCGCCGACCTCCACTGGGACGCCCCGGGCCGCGCCACGCTTTATGCCTCACTGATTTCGGATTTTCCGGATGCCCGCGAGGTCGAACTCGAGCTCGTCGCGGCGGAGACCGGCAAGCTGGCGCATCTTTTCTCGATGAACCTTCCGGCCCGTGGCGAGGCAAGCGACTCGATCCCGCTTCAGGGCATCGAGCCCGGAGCCTGGTTGCTGCGCCTGCGTGGCGACGACGCGCTGGCCACCGACAACCTCGCACCACTCGGTCTCAATGCCCCTCAACCGATCCCGGTGCAGGTCGCTTCGAAGAATCCGTTCTTCTTCCAGCAGTGCATCGCCGCCTTCAGCCGCGCCGATTCGCTGTTCGAGCCGATCGATGACTTCGCCCGGCTTTCCCTCGCCGAAGGACCTCCTCCGGAAACGGAAACGACGATCGTGTTTTCGCCGTCGGGTGAGTCGCCGTTCTGGAAGGACGTTGGTGCGGAGCTGGCTCCCGGCGCGCCGGAGGTGACCTCGAAGGACCACGCGCTGATCGCCCGCATCGATCCGGCGTTGCTGGCCTTTGATGGTGCGAAAAAACTGACCGCGCCTGTGGGTTCTGTGGTGGTCCTGGCTCATGCCGATGGCACGCCGCTGCTCTACACCTGCTCGGCGAATGGTCGTCGCGCGGTGGTGCTGAACTTCGATCCCTCGCGCGAGGACTTCTTCCTTTCGCCCTGGTTTCCGGTGCTGATTCACGATGCCGCTGTGTTGCTGACCGGCCGCGAGAACTCCTTTCCCTCCACCGCCGCGACGGGCAGCAGGGTCGAGATCCCCGGCACCGAGGCCGTGACCGCCGCCACGCTGCGTCAGGGCGACAAGGTCAGTCCGCTGCCACTCCAGACACCGGTCAGCGTGGATCGAGTCGGGAACTACGGCTTTTCCCGTAATTCGACCAACTGGCAGCTCGGCGGCGCGGTGTTCTCGTCCGGCGAATCCGGCCCCGCCGCCGCAGGCACGCCGCCGCCCGAGGTGAAACTTGCCTCCGGCTGGCCGCTCGCCGCGTGGTTCCTCCTCGCCGCCCTCATCGCCCTTTTCGCCGAGGAACTCCTCTATCATCGCCGCAAGGTCGGCTGACTTCGTTTCCCATGCAGTTTTCCACCTTCCTTCCCCTCTGGCTGCTGCTGGCCTGCGCCGCCGCCAGCCTGTTCGTGTGGCGACGCTCGCTCGTTGATCGCCCACCGGCGCGACGCTGGTTGGCCCACGGCCTCCGCTTGCTCGGCGCGGTCTGCCTGATCCTCGCGCTGTGCCGACCCTACTGGCTCTCCAGCAGCGATCACCTGCATGTCGTCTATCTCGTCGATGTTTCCGAATCGGTCGATCCCGAGGCGATCCGCAAGACGGTGGCCGAGATCGAGAAAGCGAATGCCGCGTTGGAATCGTCTGACCGCACCACGCTGCTGTCGTTCGGCACGCGTCTGGCTGCCACCGATGCGTCGGCTTTGAAGAAGTTGGCCGACGAAGCGACCGCAGGCACGGCTGACTCCTCGGCGCGCGACTCCACCCGCTTGTCCGAGGCGCTGCTGGGCTCGCGTCTCGCCTTCGATGCCGGCATGGCCCGGCGACTGGTGGTCTTTTCCGATGGCAGTCCCACGACTCCGGGTGTCGAGTCGGCGATTCAGACCCTGCGCGAGGAGGGAGTGGATCTTTGTTTCCGCCCGATGGAAGGCCTGCGTCGGCCAGAGGCGGCGATCGTGGCACTGGAGCCGATGGCCCGCGTGGCCTATCGCGGGGAAATCGTCCGCATGCGCCTGCGGATGCGCGCCAACGAGTCGATGGGGGCCACCGCCCGCATTCTTCAAGGCGGTGTCGCGGTGGCTTCGACTCCGGTGAAACTGGAAGCCGGAAAGGAAACCGCGGTCGTGCTCGACGTCGCGATGACCGCTGCCGGTGAAAGCCGCTGGGAGGCCGAGTTGCAACCGGAGAAGGACTGGTTTCCGGTGAACAACAAGGTCGCCACCACGATCACCGTGAAAGGTGAACCGAGATTGCTGGTGCTGCATCGCGACGAGAAGCAGATGCG
Source organism: Verrucomicrobiaceae bacterium (assembly GCA_027485995.1). GTDB lineage: Bacteria > Verrucomicrobiota > Verrucomicrobiia > Verrucomicrobiales > Akkermansiaceae > Luteolibacter. The sequence goes on along the minus strand of JAIXPW010000026.1, from coordinate 10,228 downwards.
ACCGCTGGCCCGCGCGCTGAAAAAGCAGGGGCTCGAACTTGAACTGCGCGGCGAACGCGGCCTGCCGGACACGATGGCCGAGCTGCTGGCCTTCGATGCCGTCATCCTTGCCGATGTGCCCGCGACCTCGATGAACCAGCGGCAGATGGAACTCCTGCGCCGCTATGTTTCCGACTTCGGAGGTGGCCTGGCGATGCTGGGCTCGGAAAACTCATTCGGCCTCGGAGGCTATTTCCGCACGCCGATCGAGGAGGCCCTGCCGCTGACCTCGCGTTACGAAAAGGAAAAGCAGAAACCCAGTCTCGCGATGGCCCTGGTCATCGACAAGAGCGGCTCGATGGATGGCCAGCCGATCGCTCTTGCCCGCGCCTCGGCGAAGGCGGCGGCGGAACTGTTAGGAGCCCAGGATCAGATTGCGGTCATTGGCTTCGACAGCGAAACCAGGGTGATCCTTCCGATGACCAGCGCGGCGGATCGCGGCACGGTGCTCAACTCGATCGAGTCCCTGCAGGCCGACGGTGGCACGGATGCCTACCCCGGCATGGTCAAGGGCAAGGAGTTGCTCCAGAATGCCGTGGCCAAGGTGAAGCACATGATCGTGCTGTCCGATGGACAGACGCCGGAGAATGATTTCGCCGGACTCGTGCGTGACATGCGGGCCCAGGGCATGACGGTGTCCAGCGTGGCCCTCGGAGCGGGGGCGGCGAAGGACCTGATGCAGATGATCGCCCAGGAAGGCGGAGGCCGTTTCTACGAAACCGAGGACCCGGCGAACATGCCGCAGATCTTCACCAAGGAGACGATGCAGGCCTCGCGCTCCGCCATCAAGGAGGACCTCTATGCCAGCGTCGTCACCGGCGATCATCCGATCCTCTCCGGCTACGAAAAATCCCAGCTGCCCTACGTGCTCGGCTATGTCATGACGCAGACCAAGCCCACCGCGAACCTCCTGCTCGCGGCGGAAACCGGTGATCCCTTGCTCGCGGTCTGCCGCTACGGCCTCGGCACCGGACTCTGCTGGACCTCTGATCTAACAGAAAAGTGGGGCGGCGAATGGCTCGGTTGGGGAAATGCCGGAGCCTTCTGGGCGCAGGTGTTTCGTGGCATCGTCCGCAAGGAACAATCGTCCGGTCTATCTGCTGCGGGCTCGGTTGACCGTGAGAGGTGGATCGTCGATGTGACCCGGCGCGACGAGCAGGACCGCCCGGTGGACCGGGTGAAATGGGACGTCAAGGCGATCGATGCCAACGGCAGCGACGTGCCGGTCAGCATCCGCCAGACTGGTGTCGGCCGCTACGAGGCTGCGGTGAATCTGGATGGCCGGGATCGTGTGAACCTGAGTCTTCGCGACACCGATCATTCCCTGATGAAAACCCTTGGCTGGCAGCGCGACTACCCGGCTGAGTACCGGCTCGACCGCGAACCGGATCCGGCCCTCAAGTCGCTCACCGCCTTCGATCCCGACAAGGTCCGCGCGGATCTGCCGAAGACGGCGGTCTATCAGGACATCGCGCACTGGTTCGTCTATGCCGGCTTCGCCTTCCTCATCGGCGGCATCGCGGTGCGGAGGATCTAGCTTGAGGTGTGGCGACATTCCTGTCGCCACAACACCGCAGTGGACGTGGGACAGGAATGTCCCCGCCCCTTATTTGGCCGGGATCACGCCGATCTCGGCCATCGTGACGTTGTTCTTTTCCAGGACATGAAGGGCGGTGAAGCGGAGATAGCGGGCGGTGGTGCCTTTGGGGAGATCGACCCGTTGTTCAATCGGGTTGGCGCGGATGTTGGAAAACTCGCCCTCTAGTGGAGGAGTCCAGGATTTCCCGTCCAGGCTGGACTCGATGCGATAGCGGTCCACGACGGCGTGAGCATTGCCGTCCTGGCGGGGGAGGAAGGTCATGGCGGCAAGGGGCTGAGCTTTCCCAAGGTCGAGCGTGATGCTCTGTGGCGGTCCCTGCTCGCCTTTCTCGACGTCGTGCGTGCACCAAATGGTGGCCGGATCGCCATCGATGGCGTGTGCGGCGGGATGGTCCTGGGTTTCGAAGCTGGTGCTGAGGGTCCATCCAATCTTGGGCAGTTGATTGGGATCGGCGTTGATGGCGGCGAGGGAATTCGGGACGTTGGTTGGCTCCAGCCAGAGGGAAAGCTCGGACAGGCAGGGGCAGGCGGCGCTTTCGAGGATGCGGAGTCTAACGCCGTCGGCGGTGGCAGGTTTCCCTCGAAGCAGGACCTGGGCTCCAATGCTGGACCCATTGCTGATCCACTCACGCCATTGGCCGTTTTGCCTGACATCGACGGCAAATTTCCGCACACGCTGGCCGAGGGCGATGAACTCACGCAGGCGGACGACGCTGAGGGTGCGGACCTCTGGCAAGGTGAGTTCGATGCTGGCAGAGGTGATGCCATCGGGCGTGGACCAGTAGGTCTCGCGCTTGTCATCGAGGAGATGGTCGGCGGAAAACTCCGGGCCGCGAACCTGGTCGGCTGTGACCTTCGCGCCCTTGGCGAGGTTGTTCGAGAATAGGGCGTCGAGGGCGCGCTTGTAGCCTTCGAGCGAGGCAACATCGGCCTCGTTGAGTTTACCACGGGTGTCGGGCGGAACATTGAGAAGGAAGGACGCTCCACGGCCGACCGAGTTGAAATAAAGGTCGAGCAGGTTCTTCGGCGTGCGGACCTTGCTGTCTTCCGATTTATGCCAGAACCAGCCGGGGCGGATCGAGACGTCGCACTCGCCGGGGACCCAGAGTTTTCCATCGACGGTGCCGGAGGGGAGGTCCTTGACGTCGGAGCCTGGGCCGGCCGGGCCGCCGGACTTGGTCATCGGAGTGAAAGTGGCCCAGCAGGGATAATCGGCGATGCCGCGTTCGTTGCCGATCCAGCGGGTGCCGGGACCGACGTCCGAGAACATCGTGGCATTCGGCTGGAGCTTTCTCACAAGCGCCCAGGTGGTCGGCCAGTCATAGTAGGTCGTGCGGTCGATGCTGCGCTTTTCCCTACTACCTCCATAGTAGCCGTCACCACCGTTCGCGCCATCGAACCAGACCTCGAAGACCGGTCCGTAGTTCGTCAGGAGTTCGGTGAGTTGGGCGCGATAGAGCTTGAGGTAGTCGGGCGTGCCGTAGGTGGCGTTGTTGCGGTCCCAGGGCGAAAGATAGACCCCGAACTTGATACCGGCCCGTTTGGCGGCGGCGGAGAATTCCTTCACCATGTCGCCCTGACCGTTCTTCCATGGGCTTTTGGAAATGTTGTGGTCAGTCGTCTTCGTCGGCCACATGCAGAAGCCGTCGTGGTGTTTGCAGGTGAGGATGACTCCCTTGAAGCCTGCTTTGGCCAGTGTGCCGACGATTTGATCGGCATCGAAATCGGTCGGGTTGAAGAGCTTCGGGTCCTCATCGCCGTATCCCCATTCCTTGCCGGTGAAGGTGTTCGTGGTGAAATGGACGAAGGCGTAGGTCTCCATCGCCTGGGTCGAAAGCTGCGCGGCATCCGGAATCGCGCCATAAGGGGCGGGCGGCGGCACGGCCAGGGAGGTCGAAAGAGAAAGCGCGAGGGCGAGAAGCGATGATTTCATGGACGAAAGGAACGATCGAACCTTAAGGACCGAAATCCGAAACTCTAAGCACGAAATTCGGAAGGAAGCCCCTCGTCCTCCAAACCCTCACCTCGCCCCGGCGCCCTTGGCGTGCCATCCCAAAGCCTTGGCTTGTCCGATTGCAGGCTAGCCTGGGCAGAGAAAGCACGGAGTCCGACCCTCTCGGTTCCGTCCAACCAGGGAGACAAAGCGACCGTGAGGCCGAACACATGTAAATCGGGACCGGTACCCCCAAACACACTCAATGCAGAGCGCTCGCGACCGACCCCGGCCACGAGTGCTAGTGTCGGGTTGAGCCTTGACCGAGGGCCCGCGGACTGGGATGAGGAGCATCATGCACCGAGCGTCATCACTTGGATCAATGGCCATGACCGCCCTCAAGGCCGTCGCCTCGCTCCTTTTTCTAACAAGCACGCTTCTGGCGGCGGATCCGGTCGTTTCGAATGTACAAGTGTTGCAACGACCGGGCACGAATCTGGTGGATATTACCTACGACGTTACGGCGGATACGCCGACGGTGGGGGTGTCTTTGCGGATTTCCAGCGATGGCGGCACGACCTTCAGCGTCCCCGCCACTAACCTGACTGGAGCTGTGGGCGCGAACGTGCCGGTCGGCACGGGCAAGTTGATCACCTGGAACGCGGGAACCGACTGGCTGGGAAATTACAGCACGGCGATGCGCTTCGAGGTCAAGGTGGATGATGGGGTGGCGGGCGTGCCGGAAGGATTTTCGCTGATTCCCGCGGGGGCTTTCACGATGGGTGACACGCTCGACTGGCGCGTAGACGCCCGGCCCGTGACAGTGAACGTGAGCGCGTTTTACATGGGAAAATACGAAGTGACGAAGGCCGAGTGGGACGAGGTGCGGACTTGGGGATTGTCGAACGGCTACACCGACCTCAGCACAGGCGGAGGCAAGGCGAGCAACCATCCGGTGCAGGCGATCAGTTGGTTCGACATGGTGAAGTGGTGCAATGCGCGGAGTGAGAAGGAGTGGCTGACGCCGGTTTACACGGTGAGCAGTGCAGTGATGAAAGCCGGCACCTCGGAACCAGCTGTCGATTGGAACGCGAATGGCTACCGCCTGCCGACGGAAGCGGAGTGGGAAAAGGCGGCGCGCGGTGGTGTGAGTGGGAAGAGCTTCCCGTGGGGCACGAATACGATCAGCCACAGCCAAGCGAATTATTTTGCTACGACTTTATATGCCTACGACCTGAGTCGTGCCGTGAACAGCTACCACCCGAGCTATTCTACCGGTTCGCAACCCTACACCTCACCGGTGGGGAGTTTTGCGGCGAATGGCTATGGGCTCTACGACATGTCGGGGAACGTGCTAGAGTGGTGCTGGGACTGGTATGGGGAATCAACGTATGCAACGTATGTGAGTGGCGCGACGGATCCTCGTGGCGCTGCTTCGGGCGCGGACCGGGTGTGCCGGGACGGCAGTTGGGGCAGCTTCGCGGGCGACTGCCGCGTCACGTTCCGCAGCCGCAACACGCCGGCGTACGCGGACAACATCTACGTCGGGTTCCGGGTGGCCCGCAGTTCCGCGCGAGCGACATGCACCGCAGGGACAAGCGCTGCCATCGACACCCGCGGCTGGACTCTAGCTGTCACAGACCAGGTCAACGGCACTGTCACAGGCACTGGCTCCTACCTCAGCGGCGCAAGCGCTACGCTGACTGCTACCCCTCTACCAGGCTATATCTTCGGAATCTGGACCGGCGATGCCTCGGGCACGGTCAACCCGCTGACTATCACGATGGACGCCGACAAGACGGTCGGCGCCACCTTCGAGAAGGACCTCACCGACAGCGATAGCGATGGCCTCACCGCCTACGACGAACTAGTGACCTACGGCACCAACCCGGCGCTGGCTGATACCGATGGTGACGGCCTGAGCGACGGCTACGAACTCGGCGTCGGCCGTTTCTCCATCGTCACTGGCTCCTTCACCTGGCAGCAGGCCCGCACAGATGCCCGGAGCAAAGGCGGCGACCTCGCCAGCTTCCCGACCGAGGACCGCTGGAACCGCGCGATGCAGAACCTTGCGGCGAATCCCTTTGATGACTTCACTGGCCTGTGGATTGGAGCCAGCGATGCCGCGGTGGATGGCACCTGGACCTGGGTCAATGGCGAGTCCTTCAGCTTCGCTCCGTGGGGCACTGGCCGCCCAAGTTCGACCGTCGGCAACAGCCTCGACTTCGCCGAGGTCAGCGGCGGCGGCGGGGCGGAGATCGGCAAGTGGTATGACCGCTCGCCGACCACGATCCGCGATGGCTACCTGCTGGAAACCGGCTACGCCACCAGCCCGACCGTGGCGGATGCCGACGGCGACGGCTTGAACGATGGCCAGGAACAGACCGCAGGCACCCGTCCCACGCTCGCCGACACCGACGGCGACGGCCTCAACGACGGCCAGGAGATCAATCTGACCGGCACCAGTCCCAAACTGCTGGATACGAACAGCGACGGCACCAACGACGACGCCTCCGACCAGGATGGTGACGGCCTGGGCAACCTGGCGGAAATCACCCAGCACGGCACTGACCCGCTCAAGGCCGACACCGATGGCGACGGACTGTCAGACAGCACGGAGCTCAATCACCCAGGGCGTTACTTCAGCTTGATCGAGGGCTCCTTCACCCACGCCCAGGCGAGCGCCGATGCCGCCACGCGCCGTGGCCGTCTGGCCAGCTTCCCGAATGCCAGCGACTTCACCCGCATGGCAGCCCGCGCCCGCAAGAGGACCCAAGGCTACCTGTGGCTCGGCCTGTCCGACGCCGCAGCCGAGAGCTCCTGGCTGTGGTCCGACGGCAGCACCCCGACGTACGCACGCTGGCTTAACGGCCAACCGAACGGCGGCACGGCCGAGAACCACGCGGTGCTGATGGAAGCTGCCACGCAGTGGGCGGATGCCGTCGCGGACTTTGTCGCAGCGGGCTACCTCTTCGAGCGGGTCGGCCTCGATCCCCTCGCCTCCGATACCGATGGCGACGGCTTGAGCGACGGTGCGGAAGCTAACATCCACCAGACCAACCCTGCGCTGGACGACAGCGACTCCGACGGACTGGCCGACGGCCTGGAAATCAACACCCACGGCTCGAACCCAAAACTCGCCGACACCGACAGCGACGGACTCAGCGACTTCGCCGAGGTCATCACCCACGCCACCAACCCATCAGCCAAGGACAGTGATGCGGACGGCTTCGACGACCTGTTCGAGATCAACACCGGCTTCAACCCGACCCAGAATTCCAGCACCCCGGATGCTGTTTCCTCCATTAGAACCGCAGTCGAGTTCCGCTTCAATGCCGGCAATGGGCTCCGCTACCGGATCGAGGGATCGACCGACCTCCTGAACTGGCAAACCGTCGAAACCGACATCATCGGCACCGGCGGCGTGGTTACCCGATTCTACAGCATCGAGAACCAGCCCAAGCGCTACTTCCGGGTGGTGAAGATCGCCGGTTCGTCGGATCCAGATGGCGACGGGATCTGATCCACCAGTCTAGGCTGGGAGGCTTGCTTTCGAGCAGTTACGACCAATCATCGCTGAAATGAAACGTTCCACTCTTGCATTCACTTCGTTGCTCATGCTGACGCAGGCGGCTACGGCGGCGACTGTGCTCGCTTCGTATGACTTTGCCGACGGCCTTGGCCCCACATCGGTTACGGACGGAATTTCGGCAAGCGGCGTCTCGGTCACTGGAGCCACCTTGATCTTCCCCACGCTTTACGGCGGAAATCCATCCCCCGCCGTGGCCGCCCGGAACTGGCTCGGTGGCCGGAATGACAACCGCTATTACGGGTTTTCGATCACTAACGTCTCGGCCGCAACGTTTTCGCTCAACGGAATCACCATGGATTTGCGCAACGAATCGCCCGGCACCGGACCGACCGGATTTGCGGTGACAAGCAGCGCCGACGGATTTCAAACCGACCTTGCCGCCGGCACCCTCGACTGGGCGACCCGGGCATGGGTTCATGTCGATCAGAGGCTGGATTTTTTGCTGGGTCCCGGACAGACGCTGGAGTTCCGGGTAACCGGCTGGGGTGCCAACAGCGTTCCTCCACAAGGGGGCCATCTGGTGATGGACAACGTCGCCGTGACAGCCATCCCGGAGCCGGCCGTCCACCTCGCGATGGCAGGGCTTGCTGTCGTAAGCCTTTTGCTGCGTCGCCGAAACGGATGCGTGTCGCGCCGTTGATTCACTTCGTTTTGGGTTCCCGAAAATCCAGCGCTCGTCCTCGCGGTCGCTGGCGGCTTGCTCGTCTGATGGAATCCCGATGCGACTCGGAATCCTCTATTTCCCCACCCAGAGTGGCTCGGATACGAGCCACTCTGGGCTTTGGGACGAAACTCAGATGGCGAGACAAAAAATGCTCCAGAAACAAATGCTCTGACAAACTATAGTGGAAGTCGATGATGATGAGCTTTTTGCAGATCACTTCGCTGGCATTGAGCCGGGACACTGGTTCATCAAGGGAGGAATCGCAGCGGGTGTGCAATCCTCCCTCAACGGTTTTGCGGTGGGAGGAGATGACCTTGCGCCTTGTGAAAGCAATGGGTCAGCGCTCCGCGATCGGGGCTTTCCAGATCAGTCTCACGGCATCGACCCGGACGCGGGCGTTGCGGATGACTTCGGTGAGTTGAGCCATTCGTGATTCCAGCGCGGTGATTTCAGCCGGGCTGACGTGGTCGTTGAGTTCGGCGAGCTCCCGGAGACGTGAGATTTCATCGGACAGCTCGGCCTGCATGGCGGTGAGGGCGGCTTCGATGACTTCGGTGCTTTGCTCGGTGCCGATCTCGCGCACGCGATCGAGCATGGCGGGAAGGACGGTGCGCTTGACCTTTTCGTTTTTCAGCAAGGAAGCCGGATCGCCGCGACGGAGCTTGGCGGTGGCGATGCTGCGGTCTTCGCTGTGGTCGTTGCCGGCGTGGTCGACGACGACACGGATCGGGGTCTGCGGCAGGAAGCGCTCGGCGTGGAGTTGTGCGGGCGCGACGCATTCGACGATGATCCAGGCTTCGAGCAGCATCCGCTTTTCTCCGCTGGAATCCCAGAGTCCGAAGGCGGCATTGCCTGACTCCGCGCCTAACAGAAGATCGAGTGCGGCGCGGACCATTGGGTGGTCCCAGGTGAGGAAGGCCTCCTGCTCGCGTTCGAGGGCGCGCTGGCGATCGAGGGTGACAGTGATGCCTTCATTTGGAAGGGAAGGGAAGGCGTCGGACTTGAGGTTGCCGGGCAGAAGGAAATAGCGGCGCGAGCCGAGTTCCTCGATGTGGAGGCCGGAGTGATCGAAGAGCCGGATGACAAAGTCCTCGAAGTCGGCGTCCTCATCCCAAGTGCGGATCTGCGCGACGAGTTCGGCGGCTTTTTCCGGGCGGTTCGAGCTGCGTTCGAGCAATCGATCCTGACCACGGGCCAGTCGCTCGGCGATGCGGGAGCGGCAGGCCTGGGTCTCGGCGAGGAGTTTCGTGACGGCGGCCTTGCCGGGTTTGGCGAGGGCTTTCGAAAGCAGGGGCAGGACCTCGCGCTGGATCTCGGCGGCACCGGTCGGGCTTTTCCGGAAAGCGTCGAGCCCTTCCTCCAACCAGGTCACGCGGACCTCGTCGGCGCTGCCTGTTAGATAAGGGACATGAATTTCAATCGTGCCTTTCTGACCGATGCGGTCGAGCCGGCCGATGCGCTGTTCGAGCAGATCGACGTCCTCCGGAAGATCGAAGAGCACGAGGTGTCGGGCGAACTGGAAATTGCGTCCTTCGCTGCCGATTTCCGAGCTGATCAGGACGCGTGCGCCGTCGGGCTCGGCGAAGAAGGCGGCGTTGCGATCGCGCTGGATCAGGCTGAGATCCTCGTGGAAAAGCGCGCCGACGAGGCCGGTCTTGTCGCGCAGGGTTTCGAGAGTGGCTTCGGCCACTTCGCGGCTGCGGGTGATGACGAGGACCTTTTCCTCACCGAGGGTCTCCAGCAACGATGCAAGCCACTCGACCTTGGCGGCAAAGTCGTCCTTGCCCTTGAGCTTCGCAAACTTCGGCTCGCGGCCTGGAAAGCCTCCGAGGCGGGAGCGGGTGTTGCGGAACATCACGCGACCGATGCCGACGCTGTCGAGCAGGTCCGCGATCAGGCGTTCACGGGCTTCCGGTTTTCCGGCGGCGAGGTCGGCGGTGGACTTGAGAAGTCTCCTGCGGCCCGAAACAAGGCGCATCAGCCGGTCGTTCGGAGGATTTCCGGCGGACAGTCCTTCGATCACTTCGGCGACTTCCTCGTAGTGGCGCGTTTCCTCCTCGTAGCGTGCGAGGTCGGCGTAGCGCTCGGGGTCGAGGAGCTGGAGTCGGGCGAAATGGCCTTCCGGGCCGAGCTGCTGGGGCGTCGCGGTGAGCAGGAGCAGGCCCTCGGTTTCCGCGGCCAGCGAGGCGACGGCCGAGTAGGCGGCGCCGGGATTTCCGGGCGACCATTCGAGGTGGTGGGCCTCATCGACGATCAGGATGTCCCAGCCGGCCTCACGCGCTTGGGCGGCGCGATTGGGGTGTTCGGCGAGAAATTCGACGGGCGCGAGCACCCACTGGCTGTCGAGAAAAGGATTGCCGTCGGGATCGCCGGTCTCGATCGCTTCGCAGCGGCTCTCATC
>JAIXPW010000041.1 GCA_027485995.1 Verrucomicrobiaceae bacterium | reverse complement strand
GATTCATCGAGGACCTTGCGGTTCTGCTCGGCGGGGAAGAAGCCGGGGACGAGGGTGTTGACGCGGATGTCCTTGTCCGCCCACTCGCGGGCGAGGTTGCGGGTCAGGTTGTGGACGGCGGCCTTGGAGGCGGAGTAGGTGAAGACGCGTGAAAGCGGGTTCAGTCCGGAAATCGAGCCGAGGTTGATGATCGAGGCCGGCTGGTTGTTCTCGACGAAGTATTTCCCGAAGACCTGGCAGGCGCGGAAAATGGCGGCGAGGTTGGTGTCCATGATCCGGGCATATTCCTCCTCGGTGATCTGGAGGAAGGGGGTGGGGGAATTGGTGCCGGCCCCGTTGATGAGGATGTCCACCTGGCCGGAGCGTTCGAGGACGGTGTCGAGCAGGTGCTGGAGCGACTCGCGCGAGGTCACGTCGACCGGGACGAAGTAGCCCTTGCCGCCGTGGCCTTCGATTTCGGCGAGGCGCTTTTCGGCTTTTTCCGGAATGCGGCCGCCGAGGACGACCTCGGCTCCGGCGCGGGCGAGGCCGACGGCCATGGTGCCGCAGAGTTCACCGGTGCCACCGATGACGACGGCGGTCTTGCCCTGGAGGCTGAAGAGGTCTTTGAGGAAGGAGCTGGGTTGCATGGTGGGGTGGTGGTTTTTAAAGATTAAGCGGGGGCGAGGGTGGCGGTGTCCCAGATCGGAAGGCCGAGGGAGCTGGAGAGCTCGTTGAACTCGGCGATTTCCGCTTCGGTGAACAGGAGTCCGTTGGCGGCATCCGAGCGTTTGCGGAACTCGGCCTCGAGCTGGCCGGGGAGCATGGCTTTCTCATTTCCGTGGCCGAGAATGTCGTCGAGGACGGCCTTGAGGTTGCCCTTCTGGTCGCGCCCCTGGGCGAAGCCGCTGCCGGAGATGGCGTCGGGGTGGATGACCTGGAAGTAGAAGGCCGAGGTGGACTTTTCCCCGGGGATCGAGGTCTGACGGCCGCGGATGGTGGGCAGGGAACCGCCGATCAGGCCGCCGAAGATTTCGTTGATCAAGGCCATCCCGTAGCCCTTGTGCGCGCCGAAGGGCAGAAGGGCGGCGACGGCATTCGGGTCGGTGGTGGGATTGCCATCCTTGTCCACTGCGGCACCGGGAGGGAGTTGCTTGCCCTCGCGCTTCATCACCTGGACGCGGCCCATGGCGACCGTGGAGGTGGCCCAGTCAATGACGATCGGGTAGCCAACGGCCTCGGTGGTGGGAATGCCCCAGGAGTGGGGGTTGGTGCCGAGGGTGGGGAATTTCCCGCCGAAGGGCACGACCTCGGCGAGGGTCGAGGTGCAGTTGGTGTAGGCGAAGTAGCCACGCTCGGCGGCCTCCATCACGTAGCCGCCGCCCCAGAGGTAGTGGAAGCAGTTGTCGATGGCGACCTGGCCGATGCCGAACTGGTCGGCAAGTTCGATGGCGCGGTTGATGGCGCGATAGGCAACCGATTGGCCGAGCTTCTTGTTGGAATTCCAGATCTCCGATGCGGCGAAACGCGAGGGCTTCACTTCGATTTCCGCACCGGGGACGCAGCCGCCGACCTCGGAGCCGAAGAGGTGATCGAGGTGCAGGGCCTTGAGGGCGTTGTGGGTGCGGATGCCGTGGCGGGAGGCTTCTCCGGCGAGTTTGGCTCCTTCGACTGCTTCGTCGTGGGAATAGCCGCGGGATTCATAAGCGCGGATGACGAGGGTGTCATGGGCGTCGCGGGGAATGACGAGGAATTCAGACATGGATGTTCGGCGTGGTGGGATTGCGGGCGACGAGATTGGCAAGACGCTCGTCGATGTCGAGCCGGATGGCGCGGGCCTCAGGTTTCAACGCCATGAACTGGCTGTCCAGCAAAGCAGTCGGGCGATTTGAACTTTCAGGCCGAAAAGAAAACAGCGCGGCAGGAAGGTCCCGCCGCGCTGTTGGTCTAGAGGCTTACTTGATCAGATCATGGGGTATCGCTGACCTTGGCGCGGAGGAAGGCATTGGAAACCGATGGAACGGTGCCTGGTGCGCGGAAGGTTCGATAGGTCCAGCCAGTGGAGAGCGTGGGCAATCCGGTCTGGATGGTGGTGGCGTCGCCTCCGGTCACCTCGGAGATCGCGCTGGCAAAGGTCGCAAGATCCTCATCGCCCTCGACGCGGTAGTAGAGCGCGTCGACCAGTGCGGAGAGCTGATCTCCGGACGAAGCCGAGAAGGTTGCTCCGTTTCTCACCGGCAGGGTAAGGGTCAGGACCTGATCTCCTCCAACGGTTCCGATCTTCCCAACGATCTTGCCATCATCGGCACCCGAGAGCGGGTCGCCGTCGAAGGCGAATTCGTAGAGGTTGTTCTTGCCGTCGTTGTCCGGGTCATCGCTCTTGGCGTTGTTGGCTCCGGTGAGTCCCTTGGAGGTTGCCCAACCGCTGAAGGGATCGCCGGTGACGATGCTGATGACACCGGTGGAGGCGAAGGCCGATGTATCCCAGGCCAGACCTCCGCCGAGTGCGGGGAGGATCAGGTCAGTGGCAACGTTGAAGTTGGCGACATCGATGGGGCCGGTGGAGTTTATCAGGTCGAACGATTGGCCGAGGGTCGGAGTCAGTCCGGTGACATCGACCGTGATCGTGCCATCCAGCACGAGGGCTCCCGAGACGTTGAGGGCATCATAGTTGACGCCTCGAGTTCCGGTGGCCGGGAGCTGGAAGGTGACGGACGAGGTGGAAGCCACCGTGACGGTTGACAAGGTGATCAAACCGACACTCGTGCCGCCCGGGGTGACACTGCCCTCGAGGGTGGCGGCTCCGGTGGAGCCGCTGCCGGTGAGGGTGCCCGAGGTGCCGACGTTGATGGCATTGGTGACGGTTTGGCCTCCAAGGTTCAGTGAGCCACTTGTCACGGTGGCGGAGCTGGTGCCGAGGGCGGAAGCACTGCCGAGGACAAGCGTGCCACCATTGACCGTCGTGTTGCCCGAATAGGTGTTCGCGCCGGTGAGGGTCAACTGACCGGAAGCGACCGCCAGACCCACCTTGCGGGTGCCTCCGGAAACGGAGTCCACGATGGTTCCGGCGAAGGACGAGGTACCGGTGGTGGTGAGCACCGAGTCCGTCGTGGTGGAGCTGTTTCCGATGGTGGCGGCATTGGCACCTTTGGTGATGCCGACAAGGCTCTGGTTGAAGCCGTTGAGGTTGAGGGTGGCACCACCGGAAGCACCGAGTGTCACTGTCGCCGTGGTGGCAAGTCCGTTGTCAGCCCCGACGATGGTGGTGCCTGTCGAAAGGAGCGACGCGTAGCCCGTGCCGCCGCCGGAGAATCTCACCACACCATCCCGCTGGGAGAACGGCGAGGCAGAAGTGATCGCTCCTGCGAGGTGAAGGACGGTCCCGGTGGAGGCCACGAAATGTCCACCTGCCGAGGGGCCTCCGTTGATGGTGATCGGTCCACTGATCGTGGCCGTTCCAGAACCCCCAGTGGATTCAACAACCCCTCTTCCAGTGGCCCCGGGGCCGCTGGCGATCGTGATCGGATTGGCGATGTCGAGACCCGCAGCAACCGTGAGGCGCAGGCCGCCGTTGATGTTGACTGATCCAGTGCCGAAGGCTGAGTTGCTGGTTGTGGCGCTGAGAACGCCGCCACTGACCAGAATGCCTCCGCTGTTGGTATTGTTGCCAGAGAGCGTAAGCGTGTTTCCGCCAGTTTTTGTCAGGGCACCCGTGCCGCTGATGACCCCATCAATGCCCAGGTTGAATGCCCCTACCGAGGTATCGATCACTCCGGTTCCCGTCATGTTCACTGGACGTGTGGAGGCAGACGTGAAGGTCGCTCCGGCCTGCAGGGTGCCACCGTTGAAGACCAGGGTGTTGGTCGCGCTGGCGTCACCCAAGGCGCTGGAGGAATTCACGTTCAGGGTGCCGGCGCTGATTGTGGTCGCACCAGCAAAGGTGTTGGAACCGGTGAGGCTGAGGGTGCCTGCTCCAGACTTGGTCAGTGTGCCTGTGGCCGACAGAGCATTGCTCAGCACCTGGGCAACGGTGATGTCCCTGCCCGTGGGCACATTGAACTTCGCACCATTGGCAGTCAGGTAGGCATTAGTGAAGGTGCCAGCCGGCAGGTAGGTGGCGCTCGCCGCTGCGGGAGAAAGGAATCCCGAAGTGGAGTCGAACGTGATGGTGGCCGTTGAGCCGGATCCCTTGGCATTCGTGGGGAACGCCGGGAGGGTGACCTGGGCAGTGCTTCCGATGGTGATGACGGAGGTGCTGTTGTTCGCGCCTGAAAGCGCATTGAAGGTCGTAGCGGCGAAGCTGCCCCCCGTGAGGCTCAGCGTGGAATTGGCACCGGCATTATTGGCCGCGCCAGCAGCGATTCCGCTCATTTGCAGGATGCCGACCGTGGCCGTTCCCCCGGTCTGGCTGAAGGTTCCGGTGGTGTTCGTCGCCACGTTGTTGTCCGAACGACCGATCTGCATGGTCGAAGTGGCGGCCATGGCCAGGTTTCCGTTGCCACTGAGGTTGAAGACGCCGGTCGTGCCAGTATTGACTCCAAGAAGCACTCCCGTTCCACCTGCGATGGTGTTCAAGGTGCCCCCGCTCAGGTTGTAGGTGCCGGTGGAATTGCTTCCTGACGCCGTTCCGCTGCCGCCGTTGCCGAGGAGCAATTGATTGGTGGCGGTGGTCAGGCTGCCGCCGGTTTGGTTCACAATCCCGGCGACGGTGTTGTTTCCTGAGCCCACAAGCGTGGACGTGCCGAGATTGAAGGTGCCATTGGTGATGTTCAGGGTGCCGGTGCTACTGGCCAGATTGCCAACCGTAATGCCTCCGGTTGCCGTCGCCGTTCTCGCCCCGGAAAGCGTGAGCGTGCCCGAACTGACGGTGGTGCCACCGGTGTAGGTATTGGCACCGGAAAGTTCCAGCGTGCCGCCGCCGATCATGGTGATCGACCTGCTCGCACCGCTGATGACTCCGCTGATCGTGAGGCTGGTGCTGGCGGCGGGTTGGGCCGCCACGTTGCTGAGCAGCACGACGTTTTCCGCTATGGTGTGTGACCCGGAGGTCACGGCGACCGAAGCGTTGCTGGCCCCGTTGTTCAGGGTCAGATTGTTGCTGCCATTGGTTCCGATGGTGTAGTCGTAGGTCGGGTTGTCGAACCGCAGGAAGGCAAGGCTGTGGGGGGTATCCACAGTGATCGTGGCATCGCCCGTGATGGCGGAGCCGAAGAGGGCCGCATCACCGGAGACGGTCGGCTTGTAGTTGGTCCAGTTGCCTGCTGTGGCGCTGGGGTTTCCGTTGCTCCAGTCGCCATCGCCCGTTTGATTCCAGATGCCTTCGTCCAGCGAGGCGGTCACCGTGATGGTGTTCGTGCCGATGGTCGGTGTCAGGATGGCCCTGCCAATGGTCTGGCCGGAAATGGTGTATGGGCCGCTGTTGGTGATCGGGTTGGTCGAGGTCAGCAAGGTGTAGGTGCTGCCATTTGAAACCGCGCCGATCGCGTTGAAGCTGAACGCGCTGTTGGCCGTCAGGGTGAAGTCCTGCACATTGATCGTGTCGTTGACACCGGTGCCGACATCAAAGCTGATGGTGCCGCCGCCCAGGGTCAGTGGCTTGCCGCTGAGATCCAGAGTGGAGGCCGCTGCAGCGGTGAATCCGAGGCTTCCAACGGCCTCAACCGTGACACCGCTGGTCGTGAGTGTTCCTGTCGCCGCCGCCGTGTTCAGCTGGAGCAAGCCGCTGGAGATGAGGGTTGGACCCGTGAAGGTGGCTGCACCGGTCAGGGTCAGCGTTCCAATTCCGGACTTGGTCAGGCCGCCGTCCGTAGCGTCGTCTGCCGGGATGCTGGAGTGAAGCAGAGGTTGGGCGACAGTGACGTTGAAGCCGTTGGTGTCGATCTTGGCACCGCCATTCCGCACGTTGGCGGTGGTCAGACCTTGCAGGTAAGTGGTGCTGGTGAGCCCCGCCCTCAGGAGGCCTCCATTGAAGTTGAAGGTGGCGGAGGCTGCCGCTCCAGTCTTCCCGATGTTGCGGCCGATGGCAAAGATGCCTCCGTCAAGATTGACCACACCCACACAGGTCGCGCTGTTGTTGCGGCCGATGTCGAAGACCCCGGCTCCTGGATTCACTGTGACGAGTCCGGTGCCGCTGATCGTCAGGGTTCCGGTTCCTCCCGCTGCGAAACCAACTCCGAATGTGTTGGAACCAGCTGTGGTGACCGAACCTCCGGAGACATTGAGCGTTCCATTGCCGCCATTGCCGATTCCCCAGCCATTGGTGGCATAGTTGATCGAGACTGAGCCGCCGGTCACATTCCAGGTGCCGGATCCACCCGCAGTGCCGAGGAAGATTGCCTGAGTTCCAGTGCCGCCCAATGAGATCGTGCCGCTGGTGTTGAGGATGCCTCCTGAGTTGACCGCAACGCCGCCTCCGATTGTGGAGGTGTAGGTTCCGGCGATGTTTGCCACGGACGATGATCCGCTGACCGTGAGTATGACATTGCCGACCGAGCTGATCGTTCCGGTGGATGGGATTTCCAGTGTGCCTGCCGAGACGGTCGTCGCACCCGAGTAGGTGTTGGGCCCGGAGAGGGTCAGCGTGCCGCTGCCGTCCTTGGTGACAGAGCCCGTGGTGGTGGTGATGGCACCGGAGATGGTGACGTTTCCTGCACCGCCAACGACGAGATTCTGCGCGCTGCCGGTGACGGCGGTCAAGCCGCTCAAAGTGAGGGTGCCGCTGTCTGAATTGATTCGGGACTGAGCAGCCAGGGTGATGGTTCCGCCGTAGGAGTTGTCACCGGAATAGTTGCGCAAGGCTCCTGTGTTGCTGATGCCGCCGCCATTGATGGTGAGAGCCTCAGGCCCCACCATGAAAGCGCCATTGGAACCGTCGAGCTCAAGAGCGCTGGTGCCGGACTGGGTGGTGCCACCGCTGACGGAGCCGAGAGCCGAGCCATTCGTGATGCTCAGAATGCCGGAGGAGACGGTGGTCAGTCCACCATAGGTGTTGGCACCTGTGAGAACCAGGGTGCCAGCACCGGCCTTGGTCAGGCTGCGGTTGTTTCCGCTATCACCAATGATCCCTCCAACGGTCAGGCTGCCTGCGGATGTGGTCAGGGCCAGGCTGTTGTTCAAGGTGACCGCACCGGTGCCAAGATCGAGGCTGTTGCTGCCGGTGAAGGTGAAGTCACCATTCCAGTTCTGGACGTTGTTGTTGCCGAGAACGGTGCTGCCAGCCGTTGCATCGATGATGGTGCCGGCTCCGATGGTGAAGGTGCCGGTGCCCAGAGCACTGGTGCTTTCGAGTTTCAAGGTTCCACCAGAAAGCGTGAACGCACCGGAGCCGGAGTTGTTGCCGCCGAGGGTCAGTGGTCCGCTGTTGGTCTTGTTGACTGCACCGTTGAAGGTGGTGTTGCCGCTGATGATCAGCCTACCCGACGGATCGACATCCCAGGTCTGGGAGGTGGCGACGGTGAGCGGGGCCGAAATCGTTGCGTCTCCGCCGCCGCTGAGGACCCGGATGCCGCCGGAGGTGCTGAGCGGTGAAAGCACCAGGGAGCCACCGGAGCCAGCTTCGATCGTCACGGCGGTCACGCCGGAGGGAACGTTCGAGAACTGGAGGCTATCGATAGTGAAGGCCGCGTCCAGGGTGGTGGTGATCGTGTTGGAGACCGTCGGTGCACCGGTTGCGCTGAGGACGACCGTATCGGTGGAGACGGGCTTGCCGGATGAATCGGTCGCACCGCCGGAGTCGCTGGTCCAGTTGGCTGGACCGGCTCCCAGGGTGTTCCAGGAGAGGTCCTGGCCACCGCGCCAGTAGATCGGCGTGTAGTTGGTGACGGTCACGCTGACCAGGTTGTTGGTTGCGTTGATCGTGTAGTTGAATCCATTGGGAGCCGAGCCCAAGGTGTAGGTGGCGCTGGCAAGACCGCCGCTGGAGGAGCTGATGAGATTGTAGGTGCCCGCTGCCACGCCGCCGCCCGTGCTGAAGAGGTTCAGGGTGATGACTCCGCTGGTGACCGCCGTGCCGCTGGCTCCGAGGTCGATCCTGTCATTGGCGGTACCGTCGAGTTCGAAACCGAGTTGTGCTCCGCCGGTGACGTTGAGTGCACCGGTGGTATTGGCGAGGGTGAGAACTTCCGTCGCAGAATTTCTCAGGTCCAGATTACCCGTGGAGCTGACGGAAATCGTGGCGACACCGGAGCTTCCGAAACCGGCCTGGAGGGTGCCGTCACTCACGACCACGCCGGCCAATCCGCCGTTGAGGGAGGTGCTGCCGCTGATGGCGACTGCACCGGGGCCGGTCTTGACGAGATTGCCGCCTGAACTGGTTGCGCTTGAAATGGTAAGGATGCCGGTGGCGTTCGAGGTATTGACCGTGCCGGCAGAGGCACCAATCGCGATCGGGCGGTTGAGTGCGTTCGTGCCCGAGGCCGTGTAGCTGAGGCCGCCGCCGCTGAGGTTCACGACGGTGGTGTTCCCAAGAGGGCCAGAGGTCGCGGGTGAGGTCGCGAAGGCAACTTGTCCACCGTTGACGTTCAGAGGGCCGGCAAACGTGCTGGCTCCGCTGAGGGTCTGGGTGCCGGAGCCGACCTTGGTGACGGTCAGCGATCCCGTGGTGTTCTGAAGGACTCCACTGAAGGTTCCATTGGCATTGTTGTCCCCGAGGGTCAGGGTAGGGGTGCCACTGCCGCCATCGACAAAGCCATTGCCGTTCAGTCCGTTGATGGTTTCGTCGAATCCAGCGAGTCTCAGTGTGCCGGTGCGGGAGGCGGTGTTGTTGTTGACGGTGACATTTCCTTTTCCGCTTCCGTTTGGAATCTGGTTCGCGGCGCCGAGGACGAGACTGGCCGCGTAGTTCTGACCTGGTGCCACATTGGTGCGTCCGACCTGGGTATCTCCCGCGTAGTCGTTCGCATTTGGCGTGGTGTTGAGGGTGACGCTATGGAGGGTGTTCGCCGTGCTGGTCTGGCTCAAGTCGATGACCAGTCCTCCTGTACCGGTCACTGTATTGGTGAGGATGGTGTTTCCAAGGGTGGCGCTATTGGCCGAGAAGACCACATCGGTGTTTGCCGTGATCGTTCCGGACAAGGTGATGGTCCGCCCATCATTGCGGATTCCGTAGCGATCATTTCCAAGGCCCGTGTTGATGACCAGCGGGTTGGAGAGGGTGTTGTCCGCCGTCGCGAAGTAGATGCCTGCCCGGTCGGTGTTGGTTTCCCCAAGAAAGATCGTACCGGTGCCATAGGGAGTGCCTGTGATCGCCGCGTTGATGACCATACGGGTCCCATTGGTGGCGTTGTGGGCCAGAATAAGGCCTCCCGAGAAGGTGTTGGCGTTGTTCGTGGCAATCGCGGTGCCAACGTTGTTGTTGTTCACCCGCAGGGCGGTCTTCGCCGTGGCACCATCGGTGATCAAGGCCGCCAGAGTCGGGCCGGCAGCGCTGATGGTGAGGGTGTTTGTTCCGGTGCCGCCGCCGTTGTTGGTGATGAAGGTGGTGGCTGCACTGGTGAACGCGCCGATCGTTGGGCTGAAGCCGTTGATGTCGAGCGTTCCTGTGCCAGACAGGGTCACGCCGTTGGTGCTGGTCAGGGTGGTGGCGGTGCCCAGAATCAGGCTGCCTGCATTGACGGTTGTCGTCCCCGTGTGGGTGTTCGCACCTGTGAGGGTGAGCTTGCCTGCTCCTGTTTTGGTCAGGCCGAGTGTGCCGACTCCACCATTCTGGAGGGTTCCACTGAAGGTTTGGTCGTTGGCGTCACCGACAGTCAGGGTGGCGGCAGTGGAGGCGTGGCTGTTCTCGACGGTGCCGCTTCCGGTGAGCGAGAGGACGGTGTTGTTGAAGCCGTTGAGGCGCAGGATGCCGGTGCCGGTGACGGTGGTGGCTGAGCTGCCGCCGAACGAGTTCGTGGCACCGCCCTGGAGGATGCCACCGGACGGAACGGTGGTAGTGCCACTGTAGCTGGTGCCGGAGGTGGCTGAAAGGGTGACGAGACCGTTGATTGTCAGGGGGCTTGATCCAGTGAGGGCTCCGCTGACCGTCAGGGCTGAACCATTGGCTCCGGTACCGTTCACGCTCCAGGTCTGTGCGGCTCCCAGGATGACCGGGGCGGAGATGGTGATCGTGCCGGCATTGCTGCCGACGCTGAGTCCGTCGCTGGAGGCACTTGGAGCGATGGAAAGGACGCCGGGCACGCCCACGGGAGTCAGACCGCCGGCGATGGTCACCGATGTGACTCCGTTCGGATCACTGCCGAACAGGATCTTGTTGACCGTGTAATTGTTGTCGAGGGTCGTGGTGATGACGCCACCGGTGTTGGTGGCATTGATGGTGCTGAAGTTGACCGTGTTTCCAGCACCTGGGGTGAAGGGGGCATTACTGGAACCGGCCGCGTCCGTGAACCAGTTGGTATTCGATCCGCTGAAGGCGCTCCAACTGCCGCTGGCGATGCCGCGCCAGTAGAGATCTCCGGTGGCAGCGGGAGTGACGTTAAGCTGCACCAGGGAACCGCTGGTGTTCAGGTTGTAGACATAGCCGCCGGGTGCGTTGGTGAGAACGTAAGCGGCTCCGCTCAGACCACTGGGGGCCGTGATGAGGTCGTAAGTCGAGGAGCTGCCGAAGCCGGCCAGAGCCGTGATTCCGATGTTCACGGTGCCAGATGTGATGGCGGCGTTCGGGGTGTTGATGGAGTCGGAAGTAGCGGTGTTCACGCCCAGATCCAGTCCGAGAGTGGTGGTGCCGGTGCCCGATCCGATCTCAAGTGACGACACACTGGTCAACGGATTCGCCACGTTGCTGGACAAGGAGAGTGTGGCACCCGCCACCGTGTTCGGAGCAACGATGAGTGAGGTGTTGGTTGGCAACGAGCCCGTCAGGTTCAGCGTTCCCGCATTGACCGTGGTGCCACCTGTGTAGGTGTTGGCGCCGCCGAGGGTCAGATTGCCCGTGCCGGTCTTGGTGAGAGCATAGCCATTGCCATCGTCTCCGATGGCACCGCTGAGGATGGTCCCGGTTCCGGCGACCGTGGATCCGACATTGGCGGTGAGGGTGCGATTTCCGCCGCTGAGGGTGATGGGGCCTGAGAAGGTGAGGGTTTTCTCGGAAACATTGGTGTAGAAGGTGATGTCGCCGGAAATCGTCAACGGGTTGCCAACCGTGCGATTGGTGGCCGTGCCCGCACGGAGCTGGCCACTTGCAAGCGTCAGCGTTCCGGTGCCAAAGGGCCCCGAGGTCGGTGACCCTGGAGTGCCGGTCGAATCGCGATCCACGGCAAGGAGCCCTGCGGTGAGGGTGGTGCCGCCGCTGTAGGTGTGGTCGGCCCGTGGAACGTAGTCTCCGGTGCTGGTGCTGTTGATCACCATGGCACCCGTACCGGAAATGATTCCGTCCGTCAGGACGCGTCCAGTGCTGGTGTTGCGGATGGTGAGCGTGTTGGCTCCGAGGGCGAAGGTGGAACCTGAATTGAAGGTGA
Organism: Verrucomicrobiaceae bacterium; assembly: GCA_027485995.1. Taxonomy (GTDB): domain Bacteria; phylum Verrucomicrobiota; class Verrucomicrobiia; order Verrucomicrobiales; family Akkermansiaceae; genus Luteolibacter. Next base: position 17,565 of record JAIXPW010000041.1, on the reverse strand, counting down.
TGGCTCCTGCCGAGGTCGAACCGATCGTGCTGTCGCCGGCGAGTGTGATGGGACCGGAGAAGCTGCCACCTGAAGCATTGCTGGTGAAGATGACGTTGCCGGTGCCCGCGACGCCTGCGCCAGTGATGCTGAGTGGCTCGGCGGCGGTGCCAGCGTTGTTGTTGATGTCGAAGCCCGCACCCGAAGCGATCACCGTGCCAGCAGACGTGGCCCCCAGGGCCACACCCGTTGCGGATACCGATCCGAGTCTGAGAATGCCTGTGTTGACCTGGATCGGGCCGGTGAAGACGGCATTGCTGGCGGTGGAGTTTCCAAGGGTTAGGGTGCCTGCTCCGGTCTTGGTCAGGGTGCCACTTCCCTGGAGCTGGCTGGCAGCTGCAAGCGTGCCGCTGCCGGTGCCATCATCGATAGTGAGGGTGACGCCGGTCGGAACCTCAAAGACGCCACCGGTGGCTCCGATGCTGAAGATCTGGCCGTTTCCGGGCAGGGCGGCGGTGGGCGCATTGTCGTTGTAGCTGGCATTCGGGCGGAAGATTCCGTTATTCGTCAGGGTAACGGTTTTGTAGCTGGTGCCGCCGGTGAAGATTCCCAGCGGGCCGGAGGTCGCATTGTTGGTGACCCCGTTCATCTGCAGCACCGAGCTTGCACCATCCACGGTGATGTTGCCGGTGAAGGTGTTCGCAGTGCTGCCAACCACCAGGGTTCCATTCGAGACCGCCAGTCCGCCCGTAGTGGTGCCGATCACACCGCTGACCGTGAGGGTGCCTGCTCCGGATTTGTTGATCGTGAAAGTAGGGCCCGAAACCGCTCCGATGGTGAGTCCCGTGCTTGTGGCTGGCGAGAAGGTGGCTCCACCGGTCAAGGTGGTGGCCCCGAAGGTCACGGCGGCCGTGGTGCCAGTCGAATTCGCCCCTGTGGCGACGTTCAGCGTCTGAGCGCCGATGCTGAGGGTTCCCAGGGTGTGGGTGATGCCGGCTCCGGAGGTGGCACGGTTTGAGTTGATGGTGGTGGTGGATCCGACGGTGGTGTTGTGGGCGTTGACGGTGGTGTCGGTCGCCAGATCAAGGGTGCCGCCATTGAGGGTGAGGGTCGCGCCTGTCGTTCCAAGGGCGCTTACGCTTCCCAGCCTCAGGGTGCCGGCCGAGAGGGTGTTGTTGCCCGCGACACGTGCGGCATTCGCGGCGGTATTGAGCACCAGGGTGCCGGCGCCCTGCTTGGTGATGCTCTGGGCGGTGGTCTGAAGGGCGCCGAGGGTGAGGGTGGTGCCGGAGGCGACATCGAAAATCGAGGCACCTGACTGGGTCACCGTGCCAAACGTGATGCCGGCAGTGGTACCGGTGGCATTGCCTCCGGAGGTGATGCTGAGGGTTTGCGCGCCGATGGTGAGGGTTCCGAGCGTGTGCGTCACACCCGCACCCGAGCTCAGGCGGTCGGAGGTGACGGTCGTGTTGCCGCTGACCGTGGTGTTTCTTCCAAAATTCAGGCCCGTGTCATTGGCGAGCTGCAGGGTGCCACCTGCCAGGGCCAAGGTACCGGTTCCAAGTGCGGCCGTCGAGTTAGTGGCGCGAAGGGTGCCGGCGGAGAGAATGGTCTGGCCTGCATAGGTATTGGCGGCGGAAAGGGTCAGAGAGCCGGTGCCGGCCTTGGTCAGACTCGTTGCAGCACCCGTGAGGAGCGTGCTGATGGTGTTGGACGAGTTGTTGACGGTGATGGTCTGGGCCGCGGCGAGGGTGATGCTGGTGCCACCTGAAAGGGTGATGGCTCCCGAACCGGAGGCGAAGGTGATGTTGCCGGTGGAAACCGCACCGCTAACGGTAATCGTTCCTGCTGCAAGGCCGGTCGCGCCATTGCCAAAGTTGACGGTGTCAGCGGTGGTGGTGGTCTGGTTGACAGGCAGTGTCGCCCCGGTGGTGCTGGTGCTCCAGCCTTGCGTGGCGCTTCCAGTGGTCGGTGCCGCCCAGGTGCCTGTGGCAGTTCCGAAGCCCGCCGTGGCTCCATTGTTGTCCCAATAGTAGGCAGCGGCTTGGCTGGGGGTGACGGTGAAAGCGAGGGTCGCCAGGGTGAGAGCGGCGAGTACAAACGGATTCTGTCTTTTGGGTTTCACAGGGGCTGGATGGGTTTGGGTTTGATGGCCAAAACCACCTCACAGAGGTAAAGATGGCCATACTTCCGCCATACAAATGCGCTCTCGTAAAATGATCCAGCCTTTTTTTACGGATCAATTGCCAAAGTTTGGCTGGGTCGGACCAAAGGCTTCGGATTGAACTCGGTTTGACAATTTGCCCGCCGCATGAAGGCAGACTGGCACTTGCGGCCATTGTCGACAGAAGCTGAATCCCTCGACCCAAGAGCCGGTGCGATGCCGCTGGCGGGTTTGCCGAGGACGATCTCAGAGGCGAGTTTCCAGCGCGGCCAGAATTTGCGCCACGACAATGTCCACCGGTGCCTCTATGCCGACCTCGATGGCACCTGCCGGAGTTTCCAGGGCTTCGAACTGGCTGGTCAGGAGGGCTGCGGACATGAAATGGCCATTTCGTGATGAAAGTCGCTTGCGGATCAACTCGGGAGACCCTTTGAGAAGCACCACTTCCAATCCTGGAGCAGCTTGACAGAGGAAACTGCGATAGACCTCCTTCAAGGCCGAACAGGCCAAAACAAAGGTCCTTCGCTCGGATCTCATTTCAGCCAGTCGGGCAGCGATGGACTCTAGCCAGGGCACTCGATCCTCATCGGTGAGCGGGTTTCCAGCGGCCATTTTCTCAACGTTCGCCACGGGATGGAAATCGTCCGCATCCAGAAACGTGGAGCCAAGCCGCGCGGCCAACAAGGCGCCGACCGTGGACTTTCCGCATCCGGAAACTCCCATCAACAGGATGTCCGGCCCATTGGTCATGGAAAGAACGGGTTCGAGGTTCGCTCCTCGCCGACGGTGCTGGCCGGACCGTGGCCTGGCAGCAGGACGGTGTCGTGGGACTGGGAGAAGACGCCACGGCGGAGAAGATCCAGCGCTGTTAGATAAGTTTCAGTCGGGCAGCCTCCGATCGAACCCGCGAACAAGGCATCGCCGACCACGCAGACGGGCTTTTCAAGGCCTTCGATCCGATAGCCGAGTGCCCCCTCGCAGTGACCGGTCAGATCGAAGGCATGGATTTTCAGAAGCCCGATCGCGATCACATCTCCGGCCTGGATCGGGTGTCCGGGGTCGCCTGGACGGTAAATCACCCGGCTGCGTCGCGCCACTTCCTCCAGCCCGCCGACATGGTCTTGATGATCATGGGTGACGAATGCGGCGTCGAGATGCGTTGCGCCGCAGGCGTTCAGCGCCGAAGCAACGGCCGCATTTGAGACTCCGGCATCAAAGAGGATCGAGCAGGCACCGGAACGAATCCGCCAAGCGTTCACCTGTCCATCGCCGAAGGCCATGTCAAGCCGCTCCACCGACGGGAGATCGACGGCGTTCGGCTCGTAGTCGGGAAGTCCTGCGAGCGCATCCGGCTTGAGGGAAAGAACCGGGGCCAGCCTGCGTGCGGCATCCTTGGAAAAGGTCCCGCGGATCAGCCCCATGACCTCACTCTCGGCCAATCCGGCGCGTGCGGCAGCATCGCCAGGCGCGAGGTTGAGCCCTCTCAGCGCCTTGCGGATGACATAGGTGAAATCGTCTTCCATCGGTGAGTTGGGGGTCGCACAGATCAGGCGCATTCTTTCCCTCTTCGGCAACTGGAATTCCCCGTGGCATCCGCCTTTCGGAGAACAACGATGGCGACCGCTGTCGGCAGCGACGAAAACACCCTGCGGCAAAGCCCCACGCCTGCGGGGTTCCAGCCGGTTGGGTCGATCACGCCGCTGTCGAGGAATCCAGATCCGCTTCAACGCATCCGATAGTAGCCGTCCGGATTGTAGAGGAAATAGCAGTCCAGCGGGCTGAGGCGGGGCAGGGAGACATGGGCGCGACCGTCGGCATCGACCTCTTCCTTCAATGCGGTCTGAACGGCGGCGCGGGTCGACTTGCTGTCGGGATCCTTGACGAAGGAGGTTTCCTCCACGCCGGAGATGAGATGGTTGACCCACTTCAATTCGAGGGCCTTGTCGCCGAACTCGTTCCAATCCCCACTGCTGCTGTGGGCATACATCTTCTTGATCAGCTCGTCGGTGGTGACGCCCATCTTCCTGGCGATCGGGCTGGCGAGGCGTTCCCACCAGCGATTGCTTTCCTCATAGAACTCCTTCTGCTGGGTCAGGTTCAGCTTGCCGTTGCCGGCGCTGTTGCTGATCTGGTGATGCAGGATCAGGGAGTTCGGGTAGCAATAGGATTCCTCGGCGAGCGTGGTGATGCAGGCGGCCATGGAGGCGGCGAAGGATTTCACTACGACATGGATCGGCGCCTTGCTGGACTCCATCGACTTGAGGATGCGGTATCCGGCCATCACCGAACCGCCGGGGCACTCGTCGATGACGATGAAGATCGGCAGCTTGTCGTTCTTGTTGTTCCAGAAATCGATGCGGTCGGTGATGAAGTCCGCCGTTTCCGTGGTGATCAGCCCGTTGAGCGGGATGCGGCGATCGGAAATGACCAGCACGCCATCGTCACGAAGCGGCTTTTCGAGATATTGGGGCTTGGAGTCGGCATACTGCGAGCGCTTCTCGTTGGTCTCGATGCGGGAGATGTCATTCTGGAGTTTTGATATCTCGATCCCCGACTGGTTCTGCAGGGCCTTGAGTTCATTGGCCAGCTTCTCGGCCTGGATGCGGGCCAGCTCCGATTCCTTGAGCAGGCGGTCCTTTTCACGGGCGAACTTGACGTCGGCCTCGCGGTCGGCCTGCTGACGCTTGGCGTCCTCGGTCGCGTTGCGCTCCATCATCAGCTCGCGCTCCATCTTGAGCCGGGTGATCTCGGAGCGCAGGGCGTTGGTTTCCTTCTTGAGCCGCTCCGCCTCCAGGTTGTTCTCGGTGATGAGTTGGTCCTGTTCCTTTCGCTTGGCCTCGGCCGCGGGATCGCGGGGTGCCTCCGCCACCCGCTCGGCGCTCGGGCGGTTCGGGGAGTCAGCGGGTTTCGGGGAGTCCTGCGCGGGGGAGAGTCCGGCAAGCGCCAGGGAAAGGATCGAGATGCGGGATGAAAGCGGTTTCATGACGGAGTTTCAGCGCTCCGAAACGCGGCATTCGTTCCCGGTTTATCAAGCATCAGGAGATCGACGTGCCTTGGCGCGCAGGCCGATGACCAGAATCAGCCCGACCAGCACCAGGAAGCCGCAGGCGACGTAGCCCATCGCCTTGAACAGGCGCGAGCTGCCGGCATCGACCTCGCTGTTGGTGATCGTCCCCGGCGGCACCACTCCAGGAATCCGCTCGAAGGTCATCTTCCCGGCGGAAACCTTCACGGCGGTGAGCCTTTTCATGATCAGACCGAGAACCGGGTCGGTGAGGTAACGCTCGGTGATGCGGTAAGGCGACATCTGCTGGCGGAACGGTTCCACCACCGTCTTGCCGGGCACCTCGATTTTCTCAATGCGCAGCACGATCTCGCCCTGGCCCAACTGCGGACGGGTGACGAGGCTGCCGTTCAGGAAACGCCCGTCCGATGCCACCCAACCCTGCTCGCCATCCTTCGTCCGACGCGGCTTGCCATTCATCGGGAAGGAAATGTCCGCCACCAGCGAGCCATCCTCGCGGAGTTCACGGACGTGAAAGGTGTTCCTCAATTCGGAGAGCGGGGCATAGGTCGCGATCGCCAGATTCAGATCGTCAACCGTCAGCTCGATCCGGCTTTCGGTTTCTCCTGAGACGGCGGTCTTGAAGGCCTCCAGCTTGCCGGTGAGTTCGCTGATCCGTGGGTCCTGAGCGTCGATGGGTGCCGTCCCGACCGGCTTCGCAACGGTGTCGGTGAACTTCTCGATCTCGTCGAACTGCCGGAACAGCGCCCAGGTGGAAAAGCCGATCAGGAAGACCATCACACCGAGGGCGATGATCAGGATCGTGCAGCCGGCCAGCGGGGAGCGTGCGCTGGCTTGGGGCGTCTCAGGGGCGTCGGGCATGCGGGGGAAGAGAAAGTTCCAGGTTCCAAGTGGCAAGTTCCAATGCAGAGTCCAAGTCGGTCGAAGTCAGACTTTCGCCTCTCCCTCTTCGTTTCGAATTTCGTGCTTAAAATCTAGTGCCTCCCTCCATTTGGCACTTGGAACTTGGCCCTTGGAACTTTCCCCTCCCCGCATGAAGGTGCTCGTCGGGCTTTCCGGCGGAGTGGACAGCTCCGTGGCCGCCGCCCTGCTCGTCGAGCAGGGGCACGAGGTCGTGGGCGGTTACATGAAGAACTGGATCAATGCCGAGGGGATTCCCGGCGATTGCCCGTGGCAGCAGGACATCGAGGACGCCCGTGCGGTGGCGAAGTGCCTCGGGATCGAGTTCCGCGTGATCGACCTGATCGACGCCTACCGCGACCGGATCGTGGACTACCTCGTCGAGGGCTATCGCAATGGCATCACACCGAACCCGGACGTGTGGTGCAATCGCGAGATGAAATTCGGCGTCTTTCTCGACTACGCGCTCAGCCAGGACTTCGAGCACGTCGCCACCGGCCACTATGCGCGCCGTCGAACGCTTTCCGATGGCAGCGCCGCGATCCTGCGCGGTGCGGATCCGAACAAGGATCAGAGCTACTTCCTTTCCCTGATGACCCAGTTCCAGGCGGCGCATGCCTTGTTCCCGGCCGGGGAAATGCTCAAGCCGCAGGTGCGCGAGGTGGCGGACCGCTTTGCCCTGCCGACCGCCGCGAAGAAGGACAGCCAGGGGATCTGCTTTCTCGGGCAGGTGAAGATGACGGATTTCCTCAACCACTACATCCCCCAGAATCCCGGCGAGATCGTGGATCCCTCCGGCAAGGTGCTTGGCCGACACCAAGGGCTGCACCTCTACACGCTCGGGCAGCGGAAGGGCCACGGCGTCGCCTCGCCACGCGAAGGCATGGCCTATGTGGTCGTTGGGAAAAACGTCGGGCGGAACCAGCTCATCGTCGGCTGGGATGATCCCACGAGCGAGGGGCTTTATGCGAGCGACTGCGTGGTCGGCAGCGTGAGCCTTCTGAATGAAAGTTTCGATCGTCCCACCCGCTGCGAGGCCCAGCCACGGTATCGATGCAAGTCGGAGCCGGTGGAAGTGACACCGCGCGAAGACGGCAAGCTCAATGTCCACTTCCTCAAGCCGCAGCGCGCGCTGTCACCCGGCCAAATCTGCGCCTTCTACGACGGCGGGCGTCTCCTCGGCGGCGGGGTGTTCGAGTCGGTGGTCTAACAATTGGCCTCGGCGTGAGCGGAGCGCCCGATCGGCAGCGGAGGGTTGAAGGATCGAAGAGAAGGGGAAGGGAGTGTTGAAATGAAAGATCTGACTTCACGCACAAGAGGCTGGAGCATCTCTGCTCCTGTCCGTCTTCAGAGCGTCTCGCTCCGAGCTATTCTCTTCTCCCCGGGCACGTTGAAATGCGAGACCCGTCCCTGTCACTCGTGTTTTACGCCATCTGCGTTTCATCTCATAGCCCAGGGTTGCTCGTATCCGAGCTACCCTGGGAGGGGAAAGAAATGATCCCGAACCCCATCGGGGTTCCATCCGATAAGTGTGCCGACAGCGACCGCGAGGATCGAACACTTGATTTTCGGGACTCGGCCAATTCCAGGCCGTTGAAAGAGCGGATAGCCGGACCGGAGGCAGGGAAAAGGGGGGTGATCGTTGACGTAACGGCAGAGCTCAATCCTCCTCGACGCGGAAAAACATGGTCGGCGCTAGGGTCTGGCTGCGGGGGATGAAAACGTGTTGTAGGGGGCTGGTCACCGGCAAGGTCCAAAGCCGTTCCCACGTCTTCAAATCGTTCGAGCGGGCGAGCCATCGGGCTTTGCCCGCCGTGGTGTGGCTGAGCGGCACGAACCAGTCGCCCGATTCGGGATGCACCTGAGGCGCGCCCAGGCGCGGCGGGTGGAGGATGGGGTCCCCCAGCTCGACCTCCAGAAGGTGTGCCATCGTCGAACTGGAAGCATAGCGAACTTCGATGATCACGCGGGCCGGAGGTGACGACGGCACCGTCTTCAGTTCGAGATACGAAAGCGTCTCGGTCCCGATCTTGTCACCCACACCGAGCACGCGGAAAAAACGTCCTTCACTCTCGCGGAAGAGTTCGCCCGGGGAGGGTACGGTGAACAGAGCCGGGTTAGCGGGGAAAAGCATGCCCGACACCGTTTTTCCGGCGTTGACCGGAGCGACGGTGCGCGCGGTCGGGATGACCTGTCGCAATCCGACCGAATCGAAAACGAGCCGGGCGTCGCCGGTGTTGAGTGTGACGTTCACCTCCAGTTCGCCAGTCGCATTGAAGGCATAGGTTTTTAGGTCGGTCACCGTAGTGGTTCCGCCCGCGGTCGGGATTACGTCGTTCTCCCCCACGACATAGCGGACCGCACCCTCCAGCGAGGCGCTGTACAGTCGATGCACGCCGGTCTGGCTGGCCAGCGAGGTGTCGAACGCGAAGCCAGTGGCGTTGACCGCGATGTCGTTGGGAAACCAGAATGGGGTGGAAAGCGGCGTGCCCGTCGGTCCGGGTAGCGAGGTTTGTGGCGTGATCACGGCCCGGGTCACGCCTGCGGTTTTTGCGAACAGGGCAAACTGGTCGAGGCCGCTCTTGGTGTAACCCATGAACACAATTGTGGCCCCGATCCGCCGAGGAAGGTCGAGCGCCTGCATGGGCCAGCCGGTGGCCGAGGTGTCGGCCGGGGTTGCCACGGTGCTGGTCACGCCGTTGACGTGGCTGAAGAGCGCGGTGGAAGCGGAGTTGGCGTAATAGAGGGTGGATGTTTCCCGCGAGTAGTGAGGCGAGCGGGTGCCCTCCACCAAACGCGTGTTCCCCGGCAGGACGAACTTTGTGTTTTGGGGCGCGCTGAAGCCCGAGTTCAGCACGTAGTCCGGCCCCACCACCAGCTGCGGCGAATGGATCGATTTGGAGTAAATGGATTTTATCGAACGATAGTTCGCGCCCAGACGCTGATCCGTCGGCAGGGGTGGGGGGATCACGGTCGAAAAGAAAAGATTGTCGAAGCTCCACGATCCCGACGGCACCTCAAGCCGCACGATGTTCTCAAAGGAGGCGGGGAAGACAAAGTTCTGGAAGTCCGGGGCTCCGCCGGGCCCGTCCGCGATTCCGTCGAGTGGAGCCTGAACCGTCACGACCGCGCCGTCCGCCTTGTAACCGACAAACCCGACGTAAGCGGCCTTCAAGGTGCGAGAGTATTCCCCCACTTCGATCTGGACGGGCGTGAAAGGGAGACCGTGTTGGTGAATCACCCGCAGGCCTGTGATGTCGTTGGCGAAAATGGATCCGTTCGAGAGGGAATTGGCCCCGGTGCCGTTGCTGGAGCAAATCGTGCCTCGGGCGTTGGTGAACAACAGGCCGGACGCGCTAATCGAGGAGGTGCAGTTTGTGCCACCTTCCCAATCCATCACACCGATTTCCGCGCGCAGGGGAGATGCTAGAAGCGCGCCTACGATCGCCCAGATCGCCGACAGTGCGCGGTGGCTCAAGCGCGGCGGACTGAACGCCTTAAGCGGCGGGCGGAGCGAGATGGACATGGGGAGGGGCGGTTAAGATAAGGGCGCGTTGGCTAACAGGTAACCGGCGCGGTGCTGCTGGGACGGGCGTGTGCGTGTTTACATGTAGAAAATCTCCGCCCCTGCAAGCCCACTATTCCGTGGCTCAAGCGTGTCTTACCTGTAGGCAAATGGATTTCGCCGTGGATCCGGTCGGGCTGCGAGGAAACTGCTTCCGGGGTGAAGGCCGTTGAATGAGCGGGCGGCCGGACGGGAGGCAGGGAAATGGGGGATTTGAGTAAAGCTGAGATGCTGAAAACTGAAACGCTGAAAGGAAGAATGCTTCGTTGGACGCCGAGATTTGGCGGTGTCGGGATGATTCTCTCCTGTTTCCATTTGTCGCGAGGGTAACTCTCCAGACCGCAATGCCAAGATTCCATTTTGAGTCAATACGGAGAAGGGGATAGCATCCCCTCGGCGAGGGCCGGGCAATCCGCTGAGCCTGTGTGAAATGGGCTGCAACTCCCTTCTCCAGATTGAGCTCGGCCCCAAGGATTCCGGCCCAGGAACGACCCGACCGCGTGCCGACACGATCCCCAACGACAGAAAATGTGACGATGCGCCTCCCCGGCCACGGCCGGATCGGGGGATTCATCCGAAGACCGAACCGACTAGCGGATTGTGGTGCGACGCCTTGTTCTGCCGGGTTTTGTTCTTCCGCTGGGCATTCTTGGATAAAGTGGAATCAGTCATGATCGCTTCCTCCAGTTGGCTTCGACCTTCCGATACTGATCCGGCAACCGTTGCTTAGCTTCGTCCAGACTATCGTAAATCCCGTCCTGCTGAGTCTCCCAATTTCGGTCGCACGAAAATCGGTAGAACTCGCTGTCATTGTGGGTAGCTATCGCAAGTCCGAAAATCTCAGGGGATTCCGCCCCTGGAACTTCACCAAACGGGAGATCGCCAGACCAAGCCCATTCGACGACCCTTGCGTCGTCTATCTCTGCTGGAGGAGCATGATCGGGACTTTTCATTTTTGGCAGAACGTTTGATGTGCGCCCACCGGCGCGGTTGAAAAGGTGTTGAAATGAAATTGAAGAGCCAGTGGTGGGTTGGTGCGTCTTGACTCGCTCTGCTTCTTCATCTCTTGCCGAAGAATCGGGAAAGAAGACTGCTCGGACGAGACCCCTCGGCCATAATCTCGAACACGTCGCCGACCACATGCTGACAAACTTCGTCGTGCTTGAATCCGGTAATCGACTTCGCCACCAGCAGCGGAATCTCGAAGATAAAGTCAACATCTGCTGTCTCCCCTCCTTCTGCCAACTGTTGCGCTTCCATCTCGCGCCTGATCTGAGGGAAGACTGCGGGCAAATCTCCTGAAGTATCGAGGCCCTGCGGTCCGTCAATGCCCTCGTGAGAAATCCACCACTTCCGCGAACCGCCAGACCACATCTCCGACGAACTCGCCATGCAATGCTCCTCGACTAGGCAGTAGAGCAGGTCGTGGTTGGCGGAAAGCTCCCGGCGCTGGGCCTCTCCAAGAAATGGGCAATCATACTTGTTATACCAGAGAAGCCGCCATCCGGTGTCCAAGTGGGCGACGCCAATGAGAGACTCGGGTATCTCTTCCGTCTTCCCCGTGTCGATCAATCCGATGCGCTGTAGAAATTCATCTGCCGCTGCTTCGGGAACAGCACACCATGTAATTGCGAATCCCATTTGGAGTGAGTCTTAAATTTTTGGAGAACGATTAGCACGTGCACCACGACCAGCGGGAGCGGGCGTCGATCACAGGGTTGGGGTTGCAGTCAGGGAAAGTCATCGAAACTGAACGGCTGTAGTGGTTGCACGATACGTGCTTGTTCTCCGGTTGGTTTTTTGGCTAGGTGAATTCGAACTCGATCTTGTCTCCATCCTTCAAATCCTTTGTCTGACGTGCGATGTCGCCAGTGTAGCGAAGGTAGTCATAAAGGCAACGCCTGCGAATATTCTGCGAGGAGTATTCGCCTCCAAGCACGGCGGGAATCACCAAACCAAAACACTCGCCGACCTGAGGCTCTCCATAGACTTCCACCATCTCGGATACGATTCCAGACATCTGCCAATCAGCCTTAGCCTCGGGATCTGCGAAGACAGATTCCAGTTCGGCGGAAGTTCGTGCGACGATCTCGGCAGATAGTTCTTCGGGACAAATCCGCCAGTAGCCCTGTTGGTCGTCTTCCAGAAAGACATTACCCATGGAGCTGACCGCCATCACGGCCCTAATTCGCGGGATGATCCATCCCCACCCTGCGGCTAGAGCTTCGATTACCCGTGGCTCATCGAATTGCATTTTTCTGGAGAACGACTAAGCGCTGGCACCGCTGGGGCGGCGGAAAGCGTTGGAAGCTGGGTTGAGGTTGAAGCGTGAGTGAAGCATGGAAAAGCGAATGGAGCCACGGCGGTTGACCAGCCGCGCCGTGTTCGCCTTCGTTTGGGTAGGGGCTGTGTGCATCATTGGTAAACTTGTGAGTGGGTGGTCAATGGAGGCACCTAAAATGACCATGGGAAGATTCGATTACGGTGGGCGCAGGCTGGACAGGTCTCTCCTCCGGTATCGCTACCACCACAAGCGCCATGGCAGCCGAACCACGACGAAACGGTAGTGAGTGCCGCAATCGCCGTGATGCCGAGAAGTATCCATGGCCAATATGAATCGGAGACGGAAAACGTCAGAGAAGTGACGACGCCCATGGTAAGCGTCACATAAAATGGGCCTCCCGGCGCAGAACATCCGCCCGGTGCAGGCTGCGCAATGTCTGCTGGATACTTATGTCCACAGTGACTGCATTTCATCGTTTGGCGAGTGGCGCGGTGAAGTTGGGCGAACGATGAGCGCATGCACCACTACCAGCGAGGGCGCACGTCGATCACAGGGTTGAGGTTGTAGTCACAGAAAGTCATCGAAACAGGGCGGCTGGTAGGGGTTGTCATGACGCGGCTTGTTCTGCTTCTTCATTTTGCTAGTGTGGCCGAATCAATCCCGCCCTTGTCTCTAAGACGTTGAAAAAGCTCCGGCTTCGAGGCCATTACCGCTGAGAGAAACTCGGATGACTCGCGCCGCCACTTCTCAAAGAGTGATGCGAAGTGCCCCATGTCGCAATCCCAGTCATCAAACGAGGAACCGTATCGCCTTATTGCTTCGCGATCCTCCGAAATGGGCGTGTCTCCGACAACACACTCAGCCAAGGCCATTAGTGCGTTCCTGGAACGCTCGAAAACAGACATGTAGTGTGGAAGCAAGAGGGATTCAGCCTCAGATGTGCACCTCGGGATGATGCGCTCGCATCCCTTCCGGAACTGGTGGGAATCGCTCAAAATCACGTGCCGCCCCAGATCCCTTTGTATAGCCATGTTCACGCTCCGATTGTGGTCGAATCTGCCACCGGCAGTGAACGGGCTATGCAAGTAGGGTGTCGGCAACTCACGATGGAGGGTGATGCAAAAGCCATGATAGTATGTCCCCTTCATACAGAGGGCGTTGTGCGACGCGAAAACTCCTGGAATAACCTCCCGAATGTACTCGGTGCGGATTCCACGAACCACCTTGTTCCGTTCGTAGTCGGGATGAATCTCACGAAGAGCGGCTTCAAGCATTGCCTGAAACCCTGCCGCTTCACCTTTGGGCTGGGAAAGTCTCATTTTATTGCAGAACGTTAGAGTGGTGGCACGCCGGGGTGAAGCTCGAATTTCAGTGGGCGGCTGACTCGGCGTTGCCACTCCCGGCTTGTTCGTGTTCTTCTGTTTTGTTGTGGTGGCTTCCGAAATGGCTGTTGTCAGAAATAACCTCTGACACTGGCCCGCTCCATGGCCGTGGAAGGGGAAAAACTCATCCACCACTTCCTTCTTGGAACAACACTCTACCCCCATCCAGGTCCAGAAAGTGATGCTGCTTCAACGTACGCTGTGCGTGGCGGATGATGTCGTTGGGGGTAGCATTCTCTTGCGAGAATGCGGGCAAGGTCCTTTCGAGAAGGATTTGTGAAGGGTACATCTCTTCGTCAACGCCGAAGCGAACGACATTGCCAGCCTTTTTTAGAGAGAAGTTCGTCGCGAGAATGCGGTCTTGCAGGGTCTGTTCCGGGAACTCGGTTAATCCCGGCAGGGGGGCGTTCAAGGCGGCTGACATCTCATCGACCTCAAGCGCCTTCTTTATCTTCCGTTCGCGGGTTTTGGTGCGTAGGGACGCGCCGTGGGCATCTGAAGATCGCCCGGCTCCGCCTTGGCCTCCGCTTGCTTCGGGGGACGGTTCAAGAGTTCGATGGAATTGTGGCTCAGACATGAATCGTAGAAGTCCGAGGCCTCCCACTAGCAGGATTACAATGATAACGATTCGGCGCTTCGACATGTTGGGTTAATGGAACTGAACGGTGAGCTTCTTCATTTTGTCACGAACGTATAGGCCATCCACGGCGGCGAGGGAAGCCCGAATTCAAAGAAGGACGTTGCCCGCCGTTGGATGTTCCGACTTGTTGTGCCTTATTCGTATTCATATCTTGGCGGACTGAACTCTACCTTAACACGCCTGAGAATCTCTTCCCTTCGACCCGCAGCCCACTGGGGCAACTTCGTCCACTGCTCCTCGGTCGGAAACCAGACCACATGCTGTGGATCCCCAGCCCCACCCTGCATCTCGCCGTCAATCTCGATACGTTCCCAATCTCCATCGATCAGCTCATCATAGAACATCAAATCTCGCCCCTTGTGACCTACCCGCCAGCCGCGCCTCCGGTCGGAACTGGGTATTAGACCGATCAAGGCTTTAAGGGACCGGAGCATGGGTATCCGCGAGCAATTTCTGGCACAACGCCAATGTGCTGGCACGCGGCGAGAGCGCCACTCCGACCTCTCCCAAACCTCAGTAACTACCATGGAAAATCAAACACACACCGGGGCCGCGTTGCTGCAGCCACGTCTTGTTAGCGGTTCTTTGTTCCGGCGACTCCGGGACAAGATGCGCCAACACCGATCCGAGAAAGCCCAACTCAAGGAAAGAATCCGGCAGCTCGAAGCCTCTGTGGCCGCTGAAAACCGGAAAGCATGCGACCTCGACGCCCGCCTCCGCCGCGTGGTGAACGCCTCCGCGAGCCGGGAGTATGGGCCGAACGATCTGGTGCGGATGTGCGTCAACGTTGATCGCCGCATGGCCAATCTGAGTCACGGAAACGTGGTCTATGAGGAGGCAACGCGACAACTCATGGAAAGCCTCCGCCACGTGCTTTCTTCCCGCTAACGTCTAGGCCATCCACGGCGGGGATGGAAGCCCGAATTCAAAGAAGGACGTTACCCGCCGTTGGATGTGCCGTCTTGTTCGCCTGGGTCTTCATATTCAGATTCAAGGTCGGCTTCAGTGAAGACCTGCAAAGGCACTCCATCACCGTCTTCAGTTGCTTCAAGTTCTTCCCAAAGAATCTCAGCACCGTCCTCAAATTCGTCGTAGATAGGAACGAGATCGGAAACACCAATGAATGCATGAGGCCCCGTAAAGGCTCTATCTCCGGTCCTTGAATCCGACGTGCCCATCTCCATCGCCCTTCGGTACGCGGTCCGCCAGTCAACGGCTCTAATGAGTCGATAGTTGTTCCAGTAGGGGCTCCGAGCAGTTCCGGGTTGCTTCTCCAAGAGGCCGGCAATCCACCACCCAGTAGGACTTATCGCTGGCTTTTTCATAGAAGGAGAAAATCTATTGGCGAACGTCTAGGCCATCCACGGCGGGTGTGGAAGCCTGAACTCAAAGAAGGACGTTACCCGCCGTTGGATGTGCCGTCCTGTTCGGCTTGGGTTTCCTTTGTTGGAAAGGGTGGAAGATTCTTCAGTCTTCCAAGCTCAACAAGTACATCAATCCGGGCATGAACTCCGGTGTAAGTTGAATAGACCAGCTTCAAGATTAGCAGCAGAATAACCACCCAAATCTCTTGGTGCCTCTCTTGCAAATACAAGACGACGGGAACACCTATAAAAATGCTGATGCTCCATCCGTCCCAAAAAGAAATAGGCCTAGCCGCCGCTTCTTCAAGTCGCGTTCGTTCAAGGACTCGTTGGAGCTCACGCTCTTCAGCAATCCCAGCATTTAGGATGGAAGAATCGTCCAAGTGGCTATGTGGGTTCATGATTTTTTGCCGAACGTTAGATGTGGTGGCACGGCGGCGCAGGACTCACAGAGCGAAGCGAACGAGGGATGTTATCCGCCGTTGCCACCCACGACGTGTTAGGGCTATTTTGTTTCGACCTGCTCGGATAAGAAGAACCGTTGCTTCCCAGTAGCAACATCCAATGCGCCCATTCTGGCGACACCTTTGTTGTAATCGGAGAAGTAGATGACACCATCCACTACCGGTGTCCGATGGAGTTGGAAGTGCTCCCAAACCTTGGTTCCGTCTGGTCGAAAGCAAGCAGTGCGATAAAGTGCGTCCGTAATCAACAGGTCTCCAACTTTCTCGGAGCTTGCGGCCTCAATCACCTTAACAGCCCGGCTCTCTATTACCTTGAGATCTGGAACACTCAGCTTATAAAGAGTCTGCTTGCTTTGATTGAAGTCCGCGTAGTTCAGTTCTGACGTGAGATACGTCAAAAATCCATTGTCGTCGCGGAGACCGCTTGGACCAATCGCATCCTCAGGCTTAACTGCACGACGGCGTCGCACCTTTCCGGTGGCGATGTCAATGACCAGTAGATCCGAGGCATCGTCACTGACTATGTAATTGCCACAGCGGATCACGTAGTGGTGAGGCCAAGGCTGATCCTCAAATTCAACCGTCCAAACCTTCTTCATGGTCTTACGGTCAAACGCTTCGAGCCAACCCTTCGAAAAGGAATAGCCTCCACCCTCAGATGTCTTGCGACGTCCCTTCGCGAGCACGACCAGATCCTTATCTGCATATGCCATCGTCTCCCCGAGCTTCTCTGTCGCCAAGCAAACGTGAGTAGCGCCATCGAAAAGCGACAAAGCTGGTTCCTTGCCCTCAAGCGGGCCCCAGAATAAGTTGGTTTCAGGGGAGTATCGCACCCACTCCACCTTCGGGTCTGCACTAAATAGAGGCTCAGAACTGCCGCGTTTCGTGTCCAACGAACTGACTGCGGCACCTTGGGTGAGCAGGATCTTACCCGATCTATGCGTGATCAGGCTTCCCTTGGAAGACAGCTTCTGTCTCCACAGCTCCTTTCCTGCCTTGGACGCGCCAATCAGCTCCAGTCGATCCGGAGACAAAACGATCAAAGTCTCGTCAACGACCACCGGCGTGGAATAGGTCGGGAAAATGATCGAGGTGCCAAAGCAGGGCATCACGGCGACCAGTGCCAAAAAGATTGTCCAGAGTGTCTTCATTTCTTGCCCTAACGTTAGAGCGCTCTCGCGGGCGCGGATGAGGTGTGGTTGAAATGCGATTGCAGAGCTTATGGCCCGTTGAGAGCCGCAGCTTGTTCGCCGGCGTTGGTTATTTGTAGGCGGGTGTGGCAGCTCTTGTGCATCTTACCGTCCCATGACATCGAGTAGAGTATCGAAAATGTCCGACCGCAGTGTGGGCACTTCACGTATCCCCCCTCGTTCGCAGTCGCGGTGAGTACACCTCGCGCATCAGCAGCGACCTCAGCCGCAGCATACTTCTCGGCTCGTTCCCGCTCGGAATCTTCTATGATCGCCTTCCATTCAGACTCTCCCCACTCGTTTTGGCACTCATGACAGTGCCACTTGGGCGAATCCGCAGAAACGTCGCAACCTCCGAGGATCAACTCGCCGCTGTCCAACTTGCTTCGGATGGACTCGAAGTCGTTGGGGAGACCAAAAAGAATCTCCGCCACCTTCGAAGAGGAGCACTTCGGACATGATGGATGGGCAATGGTCACGAAAGTTTTCTGGCGAACGTAAAAGCGCGTGCACCCCTACCAGCGGCGGCGCGCGTCGATCACAGGGTTGGGGTTGTAGTCTGGTAGAATCATCGAAACTGAAAGGCTGGTAGGGGTTGTCACGACGCG
>JAIXPW010000113.1 GCA_027485995.1 Verrucomicrobiaceae bacterium | reverse complement strand
TGAACGCGTCGGCGCTGGTCTGGTCGAACGCCCCGGTGATCATCGGCGCGCATGACACCGGCCCGCTGATCCGGTCCAAGAACGGGTTCTGGCTCGCGATCCCCACGCCAGCGGCAGGCAAATCCACGCGCGGCGGCCGGATTAGCCCGGGCGAATGGGAACGCCGCACGGGGTTGCGCCTGCGGTTCATCTATCGCCGCAGAGGTCCCAGCCTGTTGGTTGCGGAGGGGCGGTTGAACACGAAGGGTCGCGCCGTGGCGTCACGGTCGAAAACCGGCCGGGGCGTCATGACCGCGCCGATCTTCCTGCTGGTGCCGCAGGTTAAGCTGCCAAAGCGGTTGGACCTGGCGCGGGACGCAGAACGGGCGGCGGACGGTGTGCCGGGGCTGATCGTGGCGAATTGGGTGGAGGGGCGGCAATGATCGTCAGCGCTATTGCCGCCCACGCCTCATGACAAGTTCAGGGAGACAAATGTCTAGGCTGGCGCGATCTGGCCCCCGGCATCCTTGATCGCTTCACGCAGGATTTCATGCAGGCGGCTAAGAAACTGACGGGCGTCTGCTGTCATCGCCGCACTGATCCGGGGCGCGGCGACCTCATGAATTGTCTCGATCGTTTGTGCCCTTCGCATCCCTGACCCACGTCCGCTATGGTCGAAAGCTTCTCGCCAGCTCGCAACTTGGTCATCAGTCAGACGTGTTTTCGTCAACTCGTTAATGCGTGCGAATGCATTCTGACGAATCCGGCTCAGCGCCAGTTCGCGTTCCTTATCGTCTCGCGGCGAAGTCGTCCAATCGGCTGGCCGATCAAGCCACTTTGAGACCTCTTCTCGAAGCCTCGCTTGAAGATCAGCCACGGGCATCAAGTTATCGTATTCGTCTCTTCCATGCCATGCGAGCCGTCTGGCGAGAGCCTTAACCCTGGTCCAGTGCTCCTTGGGTAGGGTTGGGTGCTGCGAAAGTCCAAGGCGATCGCGCCAAGGATCTCTGAACGCGTCGATTGCATCATGCATCGCGATTTCCAAGCCCTTGAGCTCGTAGATCGGGCTGCAGTCTGTCACTTCGCTTGGTGCGCCCGCCGAGCGCATCATCTCGACCAATTTTTCGAGTTGGCGCTTGAAGGGACCGGGCAGCTTGGCAGTCGGCTCGTCCAAGCCGCCAAGAAAGACGGAATGCCCATCGACTTGCCGTTCGACGGCACCGGCCACGCCTGCGCCCACAATGTCTCGGAGGCTTGCGATCGCATTACTGACCGAGCCCAGAACATGGTCACGCTTCTGGCCTAAAGAGCCAAGGTTTGCACCCTTGACCTGATCGAAATGGGTAAAGGCGATTGCGAGTTTGTCCGCGAAGCCTGAACTGCCAACCGCTCGAAGGAGGGCAAGCGGGGCGGCCTGCATCGGCTGCTGCGCATTATCGACAAGGAGGATCATGTCGACCCGAGAAAACTTGTTGGTCACGCGAGTGGAAACCGAGGAAACACTGTTTGCTGCGTGGCCCAGAGCCTGACCGTCCAACAACATAAGTTTCAATTCCTCGCTTTGTTCGTCCAAGTCTGGGTAGAGCGGCCCTTGAACGCGGATTCCATCGACGAGAGGGGTGAGCAGTCGACCGAACTGTTTGTGATGATTACTTGAGAACCAGCGCACGGCCGCGAGGAACTGATCACGGTCATCGCAGTCGTAAGTCCAAATGGTCGGCCAGTTCGTTGCGGATCGCTCAGTGTTCCCGACTTCGATGCGGTCGAAGCGCTCGGCGACCTCATCCATCAGGTCCAGCGCGAGCGTGGAGAAACGCGAGTTCTTGAATGCCTCGACACCGAACAGCTCCAGCCAGGCGGCCTTGCCATCGGCCGACTTCTCGTCGCTGAGCCGACCGATCTGCGCCTCGCAGAAGGCACCAGTCTCTTTCGCAAGGTCCTTGATGGCATTGACAAAGCCGAGCAGGCGAACGCGCTGAGTTTCGATCTCTTCCGCCGTGACTTCCTCATCTTCGCTGATCGAGGTGTCTGGCTTGGCTTCGTCTTCGAAAGAGAAATCATCGTCATCGCTCTCATGAGCGGTATTCCATCCACCGAGAATGTACGAAAGGCGGAACCGCTGCTCCCGATGTTCAAGGAGAGCTGCTGCAATCTTCGCGTCCGATTTGCCCTGAATTGCCTCAAGGCAAGCCTCTTCAATGCACTCGTCGATGTGCGCGCGCACCTCGTACTCTGGCATAAACGTCACTGCAGCAGAGAAGTCGCCGGGTGCAATGACGATCTCAATGTCGGCAGTTGTGGTCTTGGCAGTCGATGTCGAAGGGAAACGGTCGGTCTCCGGGTCTGAACCGATGATATGGCGAAGCAAGGTGGTCTTGCCTGCTCCCGTTGTTCCGAGGAACAGCACCGTGCTGTATCCGTCGTCACGGGACGGAAGAGCAATCACGGCCGAGCGGCTAGCTTCCGCATCATGCGCTTCTGCTTCGATGCCATCGAAGAATGCGGAAACCACAATCTCATCGAAGTCGAGTGCTGCATCGGTACGGCGATCTCCGGACCACCATGACTCGTTATGAAGCAGTTCGTTCAGCTGTCCGACCAACCGGTCGGCTTCCGCATCATCGGAAGTTCCAAGGCCTTTCCTGACCTTGAGGCCCCATTCATTTCGGCTGTCTCGGCGAACCGGATGCCGGAACGTCACGCTCCAGCCGGGGCGGTTCGATCTGGTTTTCGAAGCAGTGAACTTGCGATCGGTCATGTCGTTGTTCTCCGTTGTACCCGGCCTTGCTACAGGTCGCGCGGCTTCCGGTCAATCCGATTCGGAACAACGCAGAACAACGAAATGGTGCCGACTAGGAGATTCCCTTTGCCCACCCCTCGCGAAACCATCCTCACCGCACTGCATGCGCGACTCTCGGCGTTGCCCGCCACCGCCCTGCGCGGCGACGTGCTGCCAGAGCGTGTGCCAACCGCAGGCCTCTTGATCCTGCGCGACGGCGAGCCAGGGGAGCCCGAGGTGACGCTGTCGCCGCTGCGCTACCACTACCAGCACCGGGCAGAGATCGAGGCGGTCGTACAGGGCGCGGCGCGTGACGTCGCTTTCGACACCCTCTGCACCAGCATCGGCGCGGCGCTTGCCGCCGACCGCACGCTGGGCGGCCTCTGCGATTGGGTAGAGGCGGAAGCACCGCGCCCGGTCGATCTGCCCGTCGAGGGTGCCGCCAGCCTGAAGGCAGCGGTGATCCCGGTCATCCTGCACTATTCCACGGCCGATCC
>JAIXPW010000088.1 GCA_027485995.1 Verrucomicrobiaceae bacterium | reverse complement strand
GATGAAATCATGCGGCTCTGCGATGTCCTGCTGATGGACATCCAGCCCGCCCACCTCCAGCTCCACAGCGGGCGCAAACTTTCACCCGAGGAGCGCGATGCCATTCGCGCGGAAATCATCCGCTCCCGGTTGCATTCCCTCAATCCCCCTGATATTCGTCCTACAACGAGAACCGGGGAATCAGACATCACTCCCCAATTACCCTCCGGCGACGCATGAACAACTTCACCCCACGCGCCCAACAAGTCCTGGCCCTTGCCCGCAAGGAAGCCGATCGTTTCAACCATGCCTACGTCGGCACCGAGCACCTGCTGCTCGGCCTCATCAAGCTCGGCCAAGGGGTCGCGGTCAACGTCCTCGAACGGATGGGACTCGACCTCGAAACCGTCCGCATGGAGGTCGAGAAGGAAGTCGGTTCCGGCGCCCCGCAGAAGTCGCCCGGCAACATTCCCTACACGCCTCGCGTGAAGAAGGTGCTCGCCCTGGCCAACAAGGAGGCGAAGTCCCTCAACCATTCCTACGTCGGCACCGAGCACCTGCTGCTCGGCCTGCTTCGCGAAGGGGAAGGCGTCGCCGCCCGCGTGCTCAAGCGCCTCGATGTCGACATCCAGCGCACCCGCAATGAGATCCTTGCGGAAATTGATCCGAATTTCTCGCCCGACAACGAGGATGATGACGAGGAGTTGGAAGAGGACGACGACGGCCCATTCGAAGACGAAGGACCGAAGGAAAGCGAAAGCAACGAGCCCGAGGGCAAGAGCAAGACTCCTGCGCTGCGTGCCTTCGGACGCGACCTCACCAAGCTCGCCCGCGATGGCGGACTCGACCCGGTGATCGGCCGCGAATCCGAGATCGAGCGCGTCATCCAGATCCTTTGCCGCCGCACGAAGAACAACCCGGTCCTCGTCGGTGAAGCCGGTGTTGGCAAGACCGCGATCGTCGAGGGACTCGCGCAGGAAATTTCCACCGGAAACGTCCCGGAGATCCTCCGCGACAAGAAGGTCATCACGCTCGACCTCGCGTTGATGGTCGCCGGAACGAAGTATCGTGGCCAGTTCGAGGAGCGCATCAAGGCGGTCATGGACGAGATCCGCAAGGTGAAGAACGTCATCCTTTTCATCGACGAGCTTCACACGATCGTCGGCGCTGGTTCGGCCGAAGGCGCGATGGATGCCTCGAACATCATCAAGCCCGCGCTTTCCCGCTCGGAACTTCAGGTCGTGGGGGCCACGACGATGAACGAGTATCGCAAGTACATCGAGAAGGATGCCGCCCTTGAGCGCCGTTTCCAGCAGGTGAAGGTCGACGAGCCTTCCGTGGACGATGCGATCAAGATCATGCAGGGCCTCCAGGAGAAGTATGAGACCCATCACAAGGCCAACTTCACCAAGGAAGCCGTGGAGGCCTCCGTGCGACTGACCTCGCGCTACCTCACCGGACGTTTCCTGCCCGACAAGGCGATCGACGTGCTCGACGAGGCCGGAGCCCGTGCCCGCATCGGCCAGATGACCCGTCCACCGGCGATCAAGCTGCTCGAGGCCAACATCGAGCAGATCAACCGCGACAAGGTCGGTGCCATCGCCGAGCAGGATTTCGAAAAGGCCGCCGCGCTTCGCGATTCGGAAAAGAACGCCAAGAAGGAACTCGAGGAGACCCTCAAGAACTGGCGCGCCAAGTCGGAGGAAACGATCGTGACCGTCACCGACGACGACATCATGGCCGTGGTCTCGAAGTGGACCGGTGTGCCGCTCCGCCGCATGGAGGAGAAGGAGGCCGAAAAGCTTCTCAAGATGGAGTCCGAACTCCAGGGCCGTGTGATCGGTCAGGACGAGGCGGTCATCGCCATTTCCAAGGCCCTCCGCCGCTCCCGCGCCGACCTCAAGGATCCTCGTCGTCCGATCGGTTCGTTCCTGTTCCTTGGACCGACCGGTGTTGGAAAGACTTATCTCGCCCGCAATCTCGCCGAGTTCATGTTTGGTGATTCGGAAGCGCTGATCCAGATTGATATGTCGGAGTACATGGAGAAATTCACCTCCAGCCGTTTGATCGGATCGCCTCCCGGCTATGTCGGCTATGAGGAAGGTGGCCAGCTTTCCGAAGCCGTGCGCCGTCGTCCGTATTCGGTGGTGCTGTTCGACGAAATCGAAAAGGCCCATCCGGACGTGATGAACCTGCTCCTCCAGATCCTGGAAGAAGGCATGGTCACCGACTCGCTCGGCCGCAAGATCGACTTCCGCAACACGATCATCATCATGACCTCCAACGTCGGGGCCTCGACCATCAAGCGCCAGACCTCGCTTGGCTTCGGTGCGATGAATGCCGACGAGTCCGACTTCGAGGGCATGAAGGAGAAGATCGTCGAGGAATCGAAGCGCTACTTCAAGCCGGAGTTCCTCAACCGCCTGGATGAACTCGTGGTCTTCCACATGCTGGAGAAGAAGGACCTTTCGCAGATCGTCGATCTCGAGATCAGCAAGCTCGCCAAGCGCCTCAAGGAAAAGGAAATGGACCTCGTCCTCACCGAAGGCGCCCGCGACCTGCTCATCGTGAAGGGCTACGACCCGGCCTACGGTGCGCGTCCGATGCGTCGTGCCGTCGAGCGCTACCTCGAAGACCCGCTCGCCGAAGCCCTGCTCCGCGGCGACATCAAGGCCGGCGACCTGGTCCAGGTGGTGCGTCAGGACGACAGCGAAGTTCTCGTCTTTACGCCCGTGAATACCCAGGCCGAGCCGGACGAGGCGAAGGTCTGATCACGTTCAGCCAATCATATTCGAAGCGGGCGGGAGGCAACTCCTGCCCGTTTTTGTTTGGATGGGACCAACTATTGAATTGAAAGTCGCCTTACTTTGGCTGAATATTTGTAAGGAAATTCTGCCATGCTCATCAAGATCACATCCAAGCGACAGGTGACGTTTCCGGCTTCGGTGCTAGAGGCCTTGGGCGTCAAGCCAGGGGACCGTCTGGAACTCCAGAGCAGTGCGAATGGGTTTCTCCTCAAGCCTAAACGCATCGACCTGACGAAACTCGCCCCGCTTCGCGGAAAGCTTTCGAAGGGCGCGGGCACTTTCGATCTCGAAACCTTCCGGAATCAATCTCATGACCCGGCGCTTCGGGATTGATACCTCCGTCTTGGTGCGCCTCGCCACAGGGGATCCGGAAGTGGACTACCTGAAGAACCTCTCCTCGCTGACGCACTTGGTTGAAAAGGAACAGGCTGAGATTGTGGTTTCCAACCAGGTCATCGGTGAGGCCTACGTGGCCTTGCAGTTCCACTATGGAGTCGCCAAGGCCGATGCGAGGTCCGCTTTGGTGACGGTTCTTCAGAGTGGCTTGGTCGCGCCACTGAATGGAGCCAAGGTCATCGAGATTCTTTGCAGCAGGCAACCTGCCGGCCTGTTGGATCGTTTGATTGCCGAGGATTATCAACGCGAGGGACTCAAAATCCTGACCAACGACAAAAGAATGGCCAAGCTGCCAAGCTGTTCAAAACTCTGATCCAATTGTGAACAAGAATGCCAACGATTATTTGATTCGATTGATTGATGCGGATGATGTTGTGAGCAACTTGGGAACAAGCTGCCCAACCGTAGGGTCGCCAAACTCGGTTGCAGATGCATGGGCGAGCCTCGGTGGTAAATGGATTTCGAGCGAATCCATCGACGAAGAAATGGCCTCCATTCTTGAAGCGCGCTCGTTTGGGAGAGATGTAGTCGATTTTGGCTGATCCTGCTCATTTCTCCGCATCGACTCTTCGGGGTTGAGTCCGGGGCGGGTTTCCCGGAAAACCCCTGCGGATGAAAATTTTGGTCGTTGGAAAAGGTGGACGCGAGCACGCGCTGGTTCGGGCATTGGCGGAGTCTCCGGGGCAGCCCGAGCTGTTCTGTTTTCCGGGGAGCGATGCGATCCGGGAGCTTGCCAAGCCGGTGCCGGTGAATGGCCTCACCTCCCTGATTGCCTGGATGAAGGCGAATGCCATCGAACTTTGTGTGGCGGGTGAGGAAAGCTACCTCGTCACGGGCGAGGGGCTCGCGAACCTCTGCGAGCGCGAGGGGATTCCCTGCTGGGGCCCGCCGAAGCAGTCGGCCCAGCTCGAAGCCTCGAAGGAGTTCGCCAAGGAGTTCCTGCTCCGTCACCACATCCCGACCGCCAAAGCCTCTGCCAGCGGCACCTTGAAGGAGGCGCGCTCCTCGATCAATGGGGTTTATCCGACAGTGCTGAAGTTCGATGGACTGGCCGCCGGAAAAGGTGTCGCCGTCTGCCCAGATGCCGAGTCGGCCGAGCGTTTCCTCCACGAGATTTTCGTCGATCAACGATTCGGTGAAGGTCGCCTGCTGGTCGAGGAATGCCTCGTCGGTCCGGAAGTTTCGATCTTCGCGGCGATTGTGGACGACCGTTACCTGATCTTCACCCCGGCCCGAGATTACAAGCGCGCCCGCGACGGCGACGAGGGTCCGAACACCGGCGGCATGGGAGCTGTGGCCAGCCGCAAGCTCATCGATGAGAAACTCCTCGCCCGGATCGAGCAGGAAATTGTCCAGCCGACGGTCGCTGGGCTCCGTGCCGACGGACTGCCGTATCGCGGCTTTCTTTACTTCGGACTGATGCTCACGCCGGATGGTCCGAAGGTGATTGAATACAACTGCCGCTTCGGCGACCCCGAGTGCCAGGCGGTGATGCCCTTGGTGAAAGGGGACCTCGCGGGCTTCTGTCTCGCGGGCGCGAAAGGCGACCTTCAGGAGAGCCTGATTCGCTTCGATGAGGGCTGGAGCGTCTGCGTCACGCTGGCCTCCGCCGGATACCCCGAAACCTCACGCAGCGGCGATGTGATCAAGGGGCTCAACGATCTCCACGACGCCCGCGTTTACCACGCCGGAACCAAGCACGGACCGGATGGTCTCTGGGTCACGAATGGCGGCCGGGTCCTTTCGATCGTGTCCACCGGAGGCACCCGCGAAATGGCGGTCACACGCGCTCAGAAGGCCGCGGCGCAGGTCCAATTCGACGGTGTGCAGCGCCGCAACGACATCGGCATCCTCAATTTCTAACATCCCCCCTTATGAACCGCACCCTCGACGCCGATGCCATTGCCCAGGCGGTGGAAACCCTTGCCACCGCCATCCGCGAATGCACCCAAGGCCAGCCGATCGCCCTGGTGGGCATCCGCAGCCGTGGCGACGAGGTGGCGGAGCGGCTCTGCAATCTCCTCGCCGACGAGGACCGCGAGCTGGAGCTCGGGATTCTCGACATTTCGCTCTACCGCGACGATTTCGAGCACCTCCACGAGAACCCGAAGCTCCAGGAAAGCGACATCCCGTTTCCCGTGGACGGAGCCCATATCATCCTCGTCGATGACGTGCTCTTCACTGGTCGCACCATCCGCGCGGCGCTGGATGCCCTTTCGGACTACGGACGACCCGGGAAAGTTGAGCTCGCCGTGCTGATCGACCGCGGTCATCGCGAGATGCCGATCCAGCCGGATTACGTGGGATTGAAGTTGGAGACGAATCGGCTCGATCAGGTCCACGTTTCCCTGGAGACTACCGACGGTCAGGATCGCGTTGAGATTGTAGAAAGAACCATGCCATGAGCTCGCTGCCGCAAAAAAGGAAGTCCGCTGAGGAAATCGCCAGGCTCCGTGAGGAGATCGGACTTCCACCCGGCACCGTCGAGACTCCCACGCCTGAAGAGAGGGTTCCGCCCCAGGTGGAGCCTGAAGCGTCGCCTCGCCCCCGCCGGGAGGCGAGACAGGTCCGCTCGCTGCGCCGCTCGGAGCGCCAGCCGCCGCAGGAGCCGCATGTGTCCTCCACTGAATCCTGGGCCTCGTCGTTGCCTGCCCAGCGACGCAGCGAGAATGAATTGGAAAGAATCCGCCAGCGCGAAGCCATCCAGGCGCTTGCCGCCGACGTGCCGCCCGCCGTCGCCCAGCTTCAAACCATCACCGCCAATCCTGTGATCCTGGCGATGGGATACCTGCTCGTGGTTGGTGGCGCCATCGGTTTCATCAGCGCGGAGAGTTATGCCCAGATCAAGCCCGAGATGTATGCCATCGCCGGCTCGCTCGGTGGCTTGCTGGTCGCTCTCTTCATCGCCCTGCGGAAGGTGCGCTCCCGGCATCATGCGGGCTTCATCGCGATGATCGCGCTGGTCGTTCTGGTGTTCACGTTTTTCCACTACTTCAACAATTTCAATCCGACCCATGCCTCGTAAGGACCTGCTCGACATCGCCGGACTGGAACGCGGGGAGATCGATCATCTCCTCGACCAGGCCGTCCCCTTCAAGGAACTTTTCACCCGTTCGGTGAAGAAGGTGCCGGCGCTCAAGGGCAAGTCCGTCCTCATGCTTTTCTACGAGCCCAGCACCCGCACCCATTCGTCCTTCGAGGTTGCGGCCAAGCGGCTCTCGGCCGATGTCACAAACTTCGACGTGCCCCATTCCTCGATCGTCAAAGGCGAGTCTGTTAGAGAAACCGTCGAGACCCTCCAGGCGATGCGGACCGATTACATCATCGTCCGCCACGGCCGCTCCGGGCTTCCGGGCACCATCGCGAAAATGACCCGCGCCAGTGTGGTGAATGCCGGCGACGGCGCCCACGCCCATCCGACCCAGGCCTTGCTCGATGCCTTCACGATCAAGGAGAAGTTCCCCGATCCCACCGGCAAGCGCGTTCTCATCGTGGGCGACATCCTCCATAGTCGCGTCGCCCGCTCCACCAGCACGATCCTCAAGAAGCTCGGCCTGGAAGTGGCCTATCTCGGGCCCGGCTCGCTGGTTCCGAAGAACGGCCCGGAGAACATCCATCGTTTCACAAACTACGATGAGGCCATGGCCTGGTCGCCCGACATCGTCTACCTTCTCCGCGTCCAGATGGAGCGCCAGGAGGTCCAGTATTTCCCTAGCCTCCGGGAGTATCACAAGCTCTACGGGGTCACCAACGAACGCTTGAAGGTCATCTCAGACAAGGGACTCTACCTCATGCACCCCGGCCCGGTGAATCGTGGAGTGGAACTCTGCGACGCCGTCATGGACTACGAGCGCAGCCTCATCAACGACCAGGTCGAAAACGGCATCGCGGTGCGGATGGCCGTGCTCTATTGGCTGAAGCCGGGTGGAGCGAGTGGTGAATCGTGAATGGTAAGTCGTAATTGGTGAATGGAAGGGAAAATGACGGATCTCAAGCATGTTGAAGTCGTCCCTTGCTTTGATCGCTACATTGAGAGGTTCTGGAGCACTACCCTCAAGGATTCACTGATTGGCCTGGCGGGAATTGTTGCGGTGACATTGGTCACGTGGGGGCATTGGATTGGGAAATTTCTGATTTTTGTCCCGGTCTGCATCTACATGATTCGGCGGGGAAGAAGGTCTCAGGAGTTCTTCAACGTCCTGCCTTGTCCGGGCTGTGGACAGCCCGTCGGCGGTCATTTCATGAAACGCTTCCGCCTTCACCTCCGCTGCCAGCACTGCGGTCTCGAAAGTCTGACTGATTGTCAGTTCATCGGGCCTGGCAAACCCAGCAAGGTCGATTGACCTAGCAGAAGTCCCTGGACTGCGTGCAGCTTGCTGCCGCTTTCGGCCAGCCAGTTTGCTGGCGTGGGAGGGCTGTTGAGCTGCCTGCCCTCATCACGGCCGCTGAGTCGGGCTTGCTGGGACCCACAAGGAAAAAGATAAGCCACGAAAGTCACGAGAAGCACGAATGAAGAAGCATTGCTGACGATCTTGGCACTCATCTGATGGATGAGTCCGACGCGATTCGCCAATCCTGACTTTCGTGATGTTTTGTGAATTTTGTCGTCTGTATTTCAAGATTCGCGAGCATTCCCCCATATCCAATCTAACGGGAGATCGTTGGCTCCATGGCCCTCAATCGCTGCAGCAGCGGCGGGTGCGAGTAGTCCAGCCAGACGCAGAGGGGATGTGGGGTCGGGTGGGAAAGCTGGTCGACGGAGAGTTTCTTGAGGGCCTCTCCGAGCGGGGTGGAGGAGCCGATGGCGTCATTGGCGAAGGCGTCGGCCTCAAATTCATGACGGCGCGACCAGGCATTCGCCATCACTCCCAACAATCGACTCACAGGGCCAAAGAGGATGGTGAACAGCACGATGCCGACCTGAGGTGAGATCAAGGTGACCCCGAAGGCGTCGAACAGCATCCGTGCGAAGCGTCCGTTCGGATCGGTGGCCAGGCCTAACAGGAAGAACAGGGCTGCCGTTTGAATCACGCCGACCACCAGTCGTTGACGGATGTGGCCACGTCGGAAGTGGCCGATCTCATGGGCGAGCACGGCGAGCAGCTCGTCGTCCGAATGCTTTTCCATCAGCGTGTCGAAGAGCGCGATCTTCTTCCGCTTGCCGAAGCCGGTGAAGAAGGCGTTGGCCTTGGTGGAGCGCTTCGATCCGTCCATGACGAACACCCCTTGGAGCGGGAAGCCGCATTTCACCCCGAGAGCCTCGATTTTCCCGCGCAGCGGGGTTTCCGGCATCGGGGTGAATTTGTTGAAAAGGGGCAAGATCAGCGAGGGAGCCAAGTAGGTCAGCAACAACTGGAACCCGGTGAACACCGCCCAGGCCCAGAGCCAGGCATTCGGCACGGTGAGGAAGATCCACAGCACCGCTGCGGCGATCGGAGTGCCGATCAAGGCCATCATCACCAGGCTCTTGAGGAAGTCGCCCCAGAAGGTGGAAGCGGTCGAGCGGTTGAATCCGAATTTTTCCTCGATGACGAAGGTGTCGTAGAGCGAGAAGGGCAGGTCGAAGAGCATCGAACCGATCATGCAGATTGCGAAAAAGATCAGCCCGCTGATCACCGGTGCGTCATGGGACCACGAACGGCTCAGCCCGTCGATGAACTGGAAGCCACCGAACATCCAGAAGGCCAGTAATGCCCCGAGCGAGAGGCTGGAGCGGATGATGGCAAAAACGGCATTCGTTTTCACATAATCGCGGGAGCGGTCGAGCGCACCGGGTTCGAGGACGTCAGAAAGTGGGGAGGGGACCTTTTCCGGGAAGACCTTCAGATTCAGAAGCGTGGCCGCAAGATCGAGCTTCCAAAGCAGGAAGAGTGAGATCAGGATTGCCACTGCGATGAGATTCCATTCCGTCATTTCCGGTAGCATGCACGCGCTTCTCTGCGGGGCAAGTGTCGTGGCAAGCCTGATGCTCAGCAGTTGTGTCGGCATCATGGCCGGAAAGCGCACCTATGACGGCGGCCAAGCCTCGTCTGCTGTCAAAGTCAACGGCGCGGAGGTTCGCCTGCGGGTCAAGCCGGAGGGCACCACCGGAGGCAGCTATGTGCTCAGCGCGATGGTCGTTTCCACGGCAGTGGCCACGCTCGACGGTCCATTTCGTTGGCGGATCGAGGCCACGGGGCAGGAAGGAAGGCACCAGTCGATCATCCTGCACCGCTTGAGAACACGCACCGCCACGACCAAGCGGGACGAATGGTTTCCAGAATCGCAACTCGGCCAGATTGTGGATTTCGTGAAGCTACGGGACCAGCCAGGAAAGACTCGTGCCAGATACGACATCCCGGGACTCCTGAAAGTGAAGCCGCGCGAGGATGGTGCGTTGGAAATCGCCGCGGACCTGAGCGTTGTGTCCTCGACCGGTCGCGAGCGGAAGACGGTTCGTTTCCGACTCGATCCCGCCGAAAAGCGTCAGGACGAATTTCTTTTCCTGCCCGCTGAGATCGTGAAAAGCATCGGCAGCGACCCGTCCGCCTGGGATGATGGCGGCTGGGATTGAGGATTGCGGCCAGCGGAAGCTCCGATTACGTTTCTCGGCAATGCGCGTCCCGCTGCCATCCCGATATCATGGTCTCGCCGGTTTATTCCTGGTGGGATCAGCTCTCGCAGCGCAGGAAGCCCTTCCTTTGGCATCGAACAATCCGCCTGCTGCAGGTCGCACCGCAAGTGATGGCTCGATCCTGACCCAGAAGAACGCCCGAACGATCACCCTGAAAATCCCTGCACCTCGGGGTCAGATCGTGGATCGTGAGGGCGAGTGCCTGGCCCAGAATGTGATCGCGTATCAGGTCGCGCTGCAGTTCAAGCAATTCGAGAATGCCGATCGCGACTATGTGCTCAGCTGGGCGAAGAGTCGGATTGAGACAGCCAGAATCCTGGTCAAGAGCGTTCAGATTCCGACGGACGAGCAGATTTACGACCACTACAGGAACCGCCGCTGGCTGCCCTTGCTGATCAGCGACCAGGTGAGCGCGAAGGACGCGAAGTCGCTGGAGTCGAAGCTGGGCAACGGATTGACCCTGCACCCGGTTTACCGGCGCTATTATCCAGAGGAAGGCATCGCGGCTCATCTCATTGGCTATACCGGCAGTGTCGGGAAATTGCCGATCGGTCCGATCAATTTCAACGAACCGCTGTGGGAGGAGAGTGAGGGTCGGGCGGGACTCGAGAAGATCTACGATCGTCAGTTGCAAGGGGATCCCGGAGGCAAGCGCCTGCTTTTTGATGAGGCAGGCAACAGACTTTTAGAGGAACAGACCAAACGCCCGATGCCAGGGGGCACGGTTGTGACAACTCTCAACCTCAAGTGGCAGAGGCAGGCGGAAAAGGTCCTCAGGAAAGGTTGCAAACGTGGTGCCTTCGTGGTGATCGATGTGGTGACCGGCGAGGTCCTGGTCATGGCCTCACGTCCGACCTTCGACCTGAACGCATTCATTCCCGGCATCGGTGAGAAGGAATACAAGGCTTTGAACGAGGACCCCGGCCAACCCCTTTTCGGTCGGGCTTTCCAATCCGCTTATCCGCCTGCTTCGACCTTCAAGCCCATCGTTGCCCTGGCCGCGTTGAACAACGGCACGGTGACTGAGGACAAGCAAATCTATTGCCCGGCTTCGATCCGGATCGGCAACCATGAGTTCAAGAACTGGAGCAAGACTCCGGAGGGCTCGATCGATGTCAAGCGGGCCATCGCCCGTTCCTGCAATCCTTGGTTCTATCAGGTTGGCATCGACGTTGGTCCCACCGCTTTCCTCGGACTCGCTCGCAGGCTCGGGTATGGCGAGAAGACCGGACTTCCGCTTATCGGCGAAACTCCCGGACTGGTGCCTACGAATGAGTGGATGCTGCAGCATGAAAGGCGCCGTATCAACGATGGGGACACCGCCAACCTGTCCATCGGCCAGGGTGTCTTGCTTTCGTCTCCGCTCCAAGTGGCTCAGGGTATGGCTGGAATTGCCAATGGGGGAGCCCTGCCGAAGCTTCAGCTTGTTCATCAGGTTCAGGATGCGCGTGGACGTGTGATTGAATCCAGTCGACCGGAAAAGAGGGTCTGGCTCGGTGTTGATGCCAAGGCAATCGAGACGGTTCGTGAGGGCATGAGGGACGTGGTGAATTCCGGATATGGCACGGGTCGTAGTGCCGGGCTGAGTTTCACCGAACTCTGTGGCAAGACCGGAACCGCCCAATGGGGACCGCCTTCGAAGGAGCAGCGCCTGGCTTGGTTCGCGGGTTTCTTTCCATTTGAGAATCCGCGCTTCGCCTTTGCGGTCCTCTACGAAGGCACCCCAGGTGAAACGGTTTCCGGAGGCCGAATGGCAGGTCCAATGGTCAGGGACTTCTTCGAGCCTCTGAAAGATGAAATCAAGGAGATCATTGCACCTCCGCCGAAGGCCCTGATGGTCAAGGAGGAGACTGATGAAGAAGCGAGCAAGGAGGGTGTGCTCAAGGCCCAGCCGGTGGAAGAGGATGAAGAGGGGGAGACCACGCCCGCGCCTCCAAAGGCTCTGCCTGTCGATCCCGACGACCTCCCAGCCGAGGAGCTTGAGGGGCTCTGATCCACCTCGATTGCGATGAACCATTCCACCTGCGGTTTGGTCGACATCTACTCGGGTTGAACGTTCGACCTTGCCCAAAGGGACAGACATTTTGTGGAGAATCCTCTCGCCTTGGGGGTTTGAGGCTCTAGGGTTGGGCCATGAGGCGTTCACGCTGGCTCGCTCCCTGGAAGGACTCGCTGGAGAAACCGGCGATTTATCACTGCATTTCCCGCGTGGTGGACAGGCGCTTCGTCCTTGGGGATGAGGAGCGCG
>JAIXPW010000267.1 GCA_027485995.1 Verrucomicrobiaceae bacterium | reverse complement strand
TCCTATCTCACACCGGGCACCACGATGTGCGTCGTCGGCTCATCCGGCGTCGGCAAGTCCACCCTCGTCAACCAGCTCTACGGCGAGGAATGGATGTGGACCGGCGATTGCAACGAGGTCACCGGAAAGGGTCGCCACACCACCACCTCCCGCGAGCTCGTCCCGCTGAGAGGCGGCGGCATGCTGATCGACAACCCCGGCATGCGCGAGATCCAGATGTGGACCGACGAGGCCACGCTGCGGGAAAGTTTCACCGACGTCGAAAAGCTGGCTGCCGAGTGCAAGTTCGCCGACTGCAAGCACCAGAAGGACGCCGGCTGCGCGATCCGTGGCGCGGTGGACGCTGGAGTGCTCGATCTCGGGCGTTATGAAAGTTTCCTCAATCTCGAGACCGAGGTCGCCGAGTTGAAACGTCGCGCCAAGAAGCGGCAGATGTCAGTTGAGCGCTGGGCGAAACGGAACAACCGGGTAAAGGCCCGCAATCTGAACGACCGAATCCAGTTGGAAAAAGACGAGCGCGGCGACGACAGTTGAGGAGCGATCCTCCATCGTCGGGTCCGGATCGCCCCGAAAACCTCATTGCCAGAGGGTTCTGGAGGCATTAACGTTTCCGCGATCCTAGGCCCTTGCTTTCGTCTCAATCCTCTCATCCTGCATCTCCATGAAGCGCATTCCCAAAGCCACCGTCAAACCTGCGACCAAGGCGAAGTCTCGTGCGGTTCCGAATGCGATCGAGTTGCACAACGAGCTTCATCGGGAAGGAGAGCGGCGTGACCAGCGCAATCAATGGAGCGCCCTGGCCGTGGCGGCTCTAGGGATTGCCGGGGCCTGGTATTACGTCCAGACCTCACCCAACGAGCCAGATGCGGAGGCAAAGTCCGCTTCGGCCAAGACCCCGGCGGTCGTCGCCAAGGGTCCGGAGCAGGACAGTGAAACCCATCTCGGAAAAATTCTCGCAGAGGCCAAGGATCGCCCAGCCCAGCCAACGCCGGCCCCCGCAGTGGCCCAGGCCGCCAGCACACCGGAAGTCACCGCCACGGAGCCAGTCGAGGAGTCTCCATCGAAGGATGAGGGCGCGTTGCTCGCGAAGGAGGAAGCGCTCCTGCTTGTCGGACAGGACGCCACTCGTGAGATCCACACCAGCCGCGACCGGAAGCTGCTGCTTCGTGCGCTCAACAACCACACCTGGGACGCCTACCGGGGACTGCTTGCCAAGTCGATCGACGCCGGACTGGCCAAGGTTTCCATGCCGGAAGGGCGGAACCGCTTTGACGGAGTCTGGAAGGAGTCCGTGCTCTATCAGGCGATGCTCCGCTGGAAGATTCTAGGCCGTTTCGCCGAACCGGAACTCATCGAAGTCGCCCAGGACATCTACACCGGCGAAATGCTCGCCTGGCTGCTCACCAATGACGCGGCCATGGAGCAGATGCTCCTCACCATCAAGCCCGAGGATGACGGCGGAAAGGTCCTGATGTTCCTGCGCGATGCCTGGTCCCAGAAGCCCGACAAGGCCAAGCAGTATTTCAACCTCGCCCTCGCCTGCGCCGTGGTCTTCGACCAGGACGTCCGGATCACCACTCCCGACAAGGGCGGCGAGTATGCGGCCGAGGCCAAGGTCGATCCGCTGAAGCGTTATCTCTGGTACATCGAGAAGAACGAGAAGGGCAAGCTGGCGACCTCGGTTGACCGCATGGAGGCCCGCGATCTGGTCTGGGCCGTTTGCGCGCCGATTTCCGTCTCTGAAATGGAGTGGGCCGTGGCCAAGATGAGCCTCCGCCGCAAGAACTGGGGCAATGCCTACGGGATGATCGAATACCTGATGGAACGCGCCGTGAAAGGGATCAATCCCTACGAGGAATACACCTTCGCGGAGATCCTCAAGGAAGGCGGCATCTGTGGTGATCAATCCTATTTCTGCGCCAACACCGCCCGCGCAAACGGCATCCCGGCGATGATCATGGCGGGCGAAACCGATCTCGGCGGACACGCCTGGGTGGCCGCGAAGATCCAGGATGACGAGTGGACC
This sequence comes from Verrucomicrobiaceae bacterium, assembly GCA_027485995.1. Taxonomy (GTDB): domain Bacteria; phylum Verrucomicrobiota; class Verrucomicrobiia; order Verrucomicrobiales; family Akkermansiaceae; genus Luteolibacter. The sequence goes on along the minus strand of JAIXPW010000267.1, from coordinate 14,484 downwards.
ACCGGCATCGGCCGCATCGGCGGGGTCTCGAAGGGCCAGGCTGGAAATCCGCAGACGGGAGGCTCGATCACCGAACAGGAAGTCCAGCTCTGGGCGGACCGCGAGCACCAGAGCCAGATCGTCACGATGTCGGTCTTCCGCCACCTGTGGCTTGCGGATTACTATGCCTCTCGTACCAAGGACGAGATGGTCGCGGAAATCGCGAAGCTGGCCAACCTGCTGGGGCCCTCGTTCACCGAGACCTGGGGCCGTCTGTATCGCGAGCTGGAGAAGAAGACCGAGAAGGCCTCCGATCCCGCCGAGCCGGGCATCCTGGCCGAGTGGAAGGATTTCGTCGGTCGCATGCGCCGCGAATTCAAGGAGAACCCGCGGATGGCCGAGCTGGCCGCCAAGGCCGAGAGCGAGCACCTTTTCCCCTATGGCGACGAGAACGACGCCAAGCGCTCGCTGGCCCGCGACCGCCGCCGGATCGAGCGCAACTCCGGCGAGCAGAAGGACCTGATCGCCTCCTCCCTCAAGCGCGAGGCCGAACTGATGATGAAGCGCAACGACGCCAACTCGAAGCGCGACATTTCCCGGCTCTATGAAACCGCCATGCGCGAGTATGGTGGCGGCATCACCGGCTTCAAGATGATGGCCGAAGACTATTTCAGCTACTTCAAGGATGATCAGGAACAGGGCAAGAAGGTGGTGCGCGACATCGAACTCGCCTTCAAGCGCGTCGTCGAAACCGGCACCAAGGACTGGTTCCGCGCCAAGACGGAAGCTGACATCTACCGGACCATCTGTGGCTACTACCGCACCGTCGGCGAGGTCAGTCGCGCCGAGATGCTGGAGAAGCGGATGGACCGCCTGATGGAGCAGGCCGAGCGCGGGGCGCTGTGATCCGGTCTTGAGCTTGGTCACGGCTACACAGAAGCTCGGGACATGTTCCGAAGCCTGGTCGCCGCCTTGTTGATGTCCGTCGTGATGACGGCGCAGGGACAGTTTTCCCAACTGCTGCCGAAGGCGGAATCGTCCGCAGAGCAGAAGGAGGAGACTCCGGCCCAGCTCCGCGAGCGGCTTCAAGGCTGGCTCAAGGAAGCACGGGAGGAGTTTTCCCGGCTCGATGAGCCTGCTGCCGAAAGCAGGTTGCCGGAGGGAGTGGGGCCGACCGAGTTCTCCGAGCGGCGTCGCGATGTCCAGCAGACGATCATTTCCGTGGAGCGGCAGTTGAAGTCGCTCACCTCCGTCGCCGAAGCCGCAGAGTCTGCCAGGAAGGCCGCCGCACAAGTGGAGTCGTGGAAAGGTTTCGTCGAGGGGCCTCCCTATTCGGTGTTGTGGATCGATGATCTGAGAAATCAGCGGGACGTCGCCAACGAACGCTACTCCACCTCGGCCTCGACGCTGAAGCTGTTCGAGAACCGGATGAACGAATCCTCCGTCGAAGCGAAGGCGGCCGACGAGGCCTATCGGCTCGCCTCCGGAGTCTCCGCCCGCAGTGCCGGTGCCGCTGATGCCGCCTGGCGGATGGAGGCCGCGCGGCTTCGCTGTCGGTCGATCGCCGCACGCATCGGGCTCTTCAACCAGCTCATCAACCAACAGCGCGAACTGCTTTCGGAGGCTGGCTCAAGGCTGGCCTTTGTGGCGAAACAGCTCGCCCAGATCGAGTCACACGCCAACCTTTCCGAAGACGATCTCGCCCAGGTCCGCAAGTCCGCCACAACCCGCCAGGCCGCGTTGGCGAAGGAGGGCGAGGAAATCCGGAAGCGCTACAATGCCGCGCTCTCGAATCGACGGAAGCTCGAAGGCCAGATCAGCGAGGAGAAGCCGGACCCCTTGCTCGCCGCGAAGATCGAAGCCTCGACCACGCGGGTCGACAGCCTGCAGTTCTCCCTCGACACCCTCAACGCCCTTGAGCAACTCGAGTCCCAGGTCCCCGACACCTACCAGAGCCGCAGGGTGCTGATGACCATCACCGAGGCAAATGCCCGCGAAGGCGCCCTCAAGTCGCTGCGGACGATGCGCGATCAACTGAAGGCCTGGGGGATCTTTGCCGCCAATGAAATCTCCGTCGCCGGGTCGGAGCTCCGCAGCCAGGAGGCGCGGGCCCTTTCGATGCCGCAGAATGATCCCAAGGTCGCGATGGTGAACGACCAGTGTGCGGATCTGCGCGACAAGCTCGATGTGGTCCAGCGTCTTGCCAGGACCGTCGATCTCCAGCAACGCCAGCTCAATGCCTGGCTTGGCGACTTCGATCAGATCCTCGCCAAGCGCTCGGTCGGCCAGCGCTTCAGTGACGGCTGGGACAAATTCCGACTCGGCGTCAGGAAGCTCTGGAACCTCGGGGTCTGGGACTACGACGTCGAGCGTATCAACGCCGATGGCCAGAAAGCCCTAAAGCAGGAAACCCTGCCGCTGGGACAGTTGGTCATCGCCATCCTGCTGTTCGTGATCGGTTACATGGTGGCCTCGAAAATCACCCGCCGGGTGCACCGGGTCGTGGTCAGCAAGGGTCACATCGGTGAAGCCCAGTGCACCACGCTGCGACGCTGGGTGATGGCCTTGATCGGATTCCTGTTAGGCGTCGCCACGCTGAAGATCCTCAACATTCCGCTCACCGTCTTCGCCTTCCTCGGCGGGGCCCTGGTCATCGGCGTCGGCTTCGGCACTCAGACCCTGATCAAGAATTTCATCAGCGGCATCATCGTCCTGTTCGAGCGGAACATCCGCGTTGGGGACATCCTCGACATCGGAGGAGTGGTCGGCACGGTCGCGGAAATCAACACCCGCTCCTCGGTGCTGCGCAGTGGCGATGGCATCGAGACCCTGATCCCGAACTCGCTGTTCCTCGAAAGCCGGGTCACCAACTGGACCCACAGCAACCGCCACATCCGCCGCAGCGTGCGCGTGGGAGTGGACCATCAATCGCCGATCCAGAGGGTGGCCGAGATCCTGGTCGAGTGCGCCGACCGCCATGGCCTGGTGCTGAAGGATCCGGCTCCGGTGGCGCTGTTTGAGGACTTCGGCGACAACGCACTCATCTTCAGCCTGAACTTCTGGATCGAGCTCGAGGGGAACACGAATGCCTCCGTCGTCGCCAGCGACCTGCGCTACATGATCGGCAAGAGCTTCGCTGATTCCGGCATCTCCATCGCCGCGCCGTCACGCGACATGAAGCTCGTCACCGAAACGCCGCTGAAGGTCGAGTGGGCGGGAAACAACGCCGGGAAGCCAGAGGAATCCGACGCCGGAACGGTGGTGAGGAACGAGGACTCGAACTGAGCCATATTTCATCACGGCTTCTCCGCCATCAGGGCCTCGATCTGCTTCGTGATCGCAGCGGCGCTTTCGGTGCCTTGCTCGACGGTTGGCCCGGGCTTGCTGCCGGGACCGCCGGGTACGCCGGGGCGCTTGTGGCCGATCTTGGTCATCCAGGTGTTGAAGCGCAGGCGCATGCGTTGATCGACCAGCTTGCGGACCTCAGTCCCATGGGCGGGAAAAAGGGCCTCTGCTGAAGCCACTCCGTCGAGCTTCGCGCCGAGGGACTGGGTGAGGAGTTCGCGTGTCATGATCCAATGGCCCTCTCGGTTCGGGTGCACGCCATCCGGGGAAATCAGGAAGGCCGGGTTCTTCGCGCGGCCTTCATCGAGGACCTTGCGCATCGGCCCATGGAAATCGACCACATCCCAGCCAGCGGTCCGCTTCGTCAGGAGCCACTCGGTGTAGCGGGTCAGATTTTCATCGTGAAACTTCAGGCTAGCGTTGCCCTTGTCATCGCGGACCGGTGGCGTGCAGAGGATCACCCGTTTGACGCCGGACTTCAGGGCCTTGTCACGCAGGTGGGTGATCGCCTCGGAGAAGCGCTTCAGGCCTTCGTCGTTTGATGGCAGGCTGCTGCCGTCATTCATGCCGAAGCAGACAACGAGCAGTTCCGGCCTGGTGGCGTTCAGCGCACGATCCAGGCGCTCACCGACCGTCGGTCGGCCGAAGCCGTGCGCCTTGAGATGTCCGGCATTCTCCTCGGCTGTTAGATCCGATGCGGTCTCGCTGCCCAGACCCAGATTGATCACCTCGGTCTTCAATCCGTTCGCCGCCAGCCAGCAATCGAAATCGGTCACATAGTCCCCGGCCTGCGTGATGCTGTCGCCAAGAAACACGATGCGATTCACCCCGGCCAGTTTGGCGATGGCTGGAGCATCCGCCGCCTTCAAGGGCAGGGCAGACACGAACAGGAGGAGCAGGCAGCGGAACAGTAACACGGATTTCATGGATCTGGCGAAGTCAGCCAGCAGAACGGAGACGCCCGCTGCATTCTTCCATTCTGGTCGTGGGTGCCCCAGTTGCGGCCAGTCGTTTGGCTTTTGCGGATGATGGAACAAGCCCATCATCATCGGCACGAGACGGAGAATGATGGATGAGACCACGTGGGAGCATTCGATAGTCCAAAGGTGCTGTCCGCCCGCCCCAACCGCACCGCCAGGGGGTCGAGCCCCTGCGACCTTGGATCACAGAACACCCCCTCTCATCCCATGAACCCAAGCTTCTCAAAGCTGCCCTTGAGGACCGGCTTCGACGGGGTCTTGAGCCAGTCCTCGAGAACCGTGGCGTAGATGCCGCGGAAATCGGTGGTGAATTTCAGGTCGCCCTGCGAGAGATCAGTGAGGCTGGGATGTTTTCCGACGAGTCCGCCTTTCACCGCGTCTCCGAGGACGAAGAGACAGGAGCCCTGGCCGTGGTCGGTTCCGCCGCTGGCGTTTTCGTTCACGCGACGACCGAACTCGGAGAAGGTCATGACGACGACGCGGTCGGCATTGCCCTGTTCCTTGAGGTCGGCCATGAAGGACTTCAGCGAGGCGTCGAGCTGTTGAAGCAGTCGCTCGTGGGTGCCGACCTGGTTGTTGTGGGTGTCGAAGCCGCCGTGCGAGACATAGAAGACGCGGGTCGGAAGACCGCCGGCGATCATGCGGCCGACGAGGTTGAGGCTGCGTGAAAGCGGTGTGCCGTCGTATTGGACGGTGCTCTTGTGCTTCGCCGCGATCTCCAGGATTTTCGCGGAGCTGACGCGGGCGTCGAGGGCCACACGTTCGAGGAAGGCAAGGTTGCTTTCACCCTTCACGCCACCGGTCTTTCCTCCGGCGGGCATGGCGATCGAGCCACCATCCACGGGAGCATCGTTCTCCCCGTCGGGTCGGTTGAGGTCGTTGAAAAACTCCTCCGCCATGACCTTGTCGCCGCCGCTGTGGATCCAGCGATAGAGCTCGGGGGATGAGAGGCAGATGCCGGGATTCTTGACCGCTCCAAAGGACTCCGGCTGGGTCTTGTTGAAGCTGATGCCGACGGTGGGATCCGCGCCGGGGCAGGCATTGTCGAAATAGCGGCCGAGCCAGCCGGTGTTCGAGCGGTTCGCCGGATCGGCGGTTTCCCAGATCGAGGTGGAAACGAAATGCGAGCGGTTCGGATTCGGATAGCCAACACCCTGGATGATCGAGAGATCCCCTTCCTTGAATCGCGAGCCGAGCCAGGGCATGGCGGAGTTCAGGCCGCAGTAGTCGGAGAGCTTGATGATTTCCTTCTCGGTCTTGGCAAGTCGTGGGCGGGCCTTGTGGTAGGCGTCGTCGCCATAGGGCACGAGGGTGTTGAGGCCGTCGTTGCCGCCCGCGAGCTGAACGACGACAAGGATCGGCCCATCCTTGCCGGTCACGCCTTGGACGGCGAGGTCCTTGGAATCGTTGTGAAGCTGGGCGAAGGTCTGCTCGACAAACATCGGCACTGTCCAGGAAGCGGAGGCACCCAGCAGCGTGGAGCGGAGGAAATCACGGCGAGTTTTCATATAAATGGTTTCGAATTTCGAGTTCAGGATTTCGAATCTTCTTCAGCACAACTGGTAGTCCGGCGTGCTCAGCATGAGGTGGATCAGTTCGGCGATCTCGTGGTTGGTGAAGACCACTCCGGCCTTTTCCTCGGCAAAGGCGAGGAAGCGCTTGCGATGGGCCTCGGGCAGCGGAGCCTGGAAAAAGCGGAAGCCGAGGGAGTCGATGAGGTCCTCGTGATTCTTTCGGAGCTCGCGCGGCACAACCTTGTCGTAGTCGGGCCCTTTCCAGAAGCGTGCGGCGGCGGCCATGCCGTTGGCCATTTGCCCCTCGTCCGCGTTCTTGCGGAACATCTGGCGTTGCGCGCGTTCAGGAGAGGATTCGTCCATCATCCCGCCCTCTTCCATCATGGGAACATCGTTCGCCGCGAGCCCGGGCGCGTCCTGGGCGCCCTTGGTGATGAACCCTGCGATGTTGTATCGGGTGAGGAGCGTGCTGGTGTTGATCCAGGCCTTTCCCCAATCCCAACCGGCCACGTTCGGTGGCATGAACAGCACCTGGCCGAGTTGCTGCTGTGCCACCAGCGTATAGCCCTGAGGAGCTTCCCGAAGGTCGAGCTGCTTGAGCATCTGCACCAGATACTGGATCGGGGACTTCACTTGATTGCGCATGACCTCCGGGGCGTAGAATTCCTTTGAAAGGAAGATTTCCCGAAGCAGGGGAACGACCTCGTAGTTCGCCTCACGGAAACCCGTGGCCAGTTCCTCGATGGCGGCTGTTGGAGGATCTTCCGCCGCGAAGTACTCCCAGAGTTTGCCGGCCATGAGCCTGGCCGCCTGGGGCTGCTCGAAGATGAGGTCGATTACGCCATCGCCATCGAACTTCCCGGTTTTTCCGAAGACCGTCTTCTCCCCTTCGTCCCACAGCCGCTTGTTGTGAAACACCAGGCCGTTCATGCGATTCAGCTGATAGCCGGTAAAGGCGCGGGCTGCTTCGTGAATGTCCTTTTCCGTGTAGTGACCCTCGCCAAGCGTAAAGAGTTCCATCACCTCGCGGGCGAAGTTTTCATTCGGCTGACCCTTTCTCGACGTCTGGGTGTCGAGATAGAGCATCATCGCCGGATCCTTCGCGATCTCATGGGTCAGCGTGCGGAAGCTTCCGAGCGCTTGCTTCCGGAACAGCTCGTTCTGCATGATGAGCAGCACCGGCTGCTTCACCTTCTGGATCGAGCTGGCGAAATGATCGTGCCAGAAGAGCGTCATCTTTTCGCGCAGCGGGGCTTTGGTGACGAGCATCGTCCGGAACCACCAGCCCTGGCCCTCGATGCCGTGCTGCCGGTTCTCGATCTGCTCGGCCTTCTGGCTCTGCTGGCGGAGCTTGGCAGCCTCCTCAGGCGTCATGCCCTCGGTGGCCCGGCGCGTTTCCATGAACTGCTTCGCCCGCTCCCGCATGTCCTCGACGGCCTGCTCGCGGTTGGCCCATGACGGAAGAGGGATCACTCCGATCGGTTCGGAGGGATTCAACAGCGAGTCCACGGCTTTGATCCGTCCCAAGGCATGCAGCGCCTTGATCTCATCGGGATTTCCACCAAAGCCTGCCCGATTGAGCAGGTGGGCGGCTTCGAAGATGGTCCAGGAATCGGGAGCTTGTGGGAGCATGGCGGAAAAGGGTTACGCACAGGAAACCCTCGCGCAGGCGGAAAGTTTCGCGTCATGGATACGCGGAAAAACCCTGCCATTTCCCCAATTCCATCGCATGGTCCCGCCAAGCACTGCCGACCATGCCTCACGACCTCACCCCCGAACTCCTCAGCCCAGCCGGAAACTGGGACTGCGCCCGCGCCGCCGTGGCTGCTGGGGCCGATGCCATTTACTTCGGGATGCCGCGTTTCAATGCCCGACTGCGCGCCGACAATTTCACCGAACACGACCTCGCGCCGCTCATGGAATTTCTCCACCGCCGCGGCGTGAAAGGCTTCGTGGCGATGAACACATTGATCTTCACCAACGAGCTCGAAGACGCCGAAGCCCAGCTCCGAGTGATCGCGGAAGCAGGCGTCGATGCCCTCATCATCCAGGACCTAGGCCTTGCGAAACTGGCCCGCGAAATCGCCCCCGGTGTGGAGCTGCATGCCTCCACCCAGATGACGATCACCTCGCCCGACGGCCTCGCCTTCATCGAAACCCTCTTCCCGATGGAACGCGCCGTCCTCGCCCGGGAACTCTCCGTCCGGGAAATCGAAAAGTTCCAGTCCTCTTCACTGAAAACTGAAAACTTAAAGCTCAAAACTCCCCTCGAAGTCTTCGTCCACGGAGCCCTCTGCGTCGCCTACTCCGGCCAGTGCCTCACCAGCGAGTCCCTCGGCCAGCGCTCCGCCAATCGCGGCGAATGCGCCCAGGCCTGCCGAATGCCTTATGAACTCCTCGTCGATGGCGTGCAGCAGGACATGGCGGAAGTGCGCTACCTGCTTTCCCCACAGGACCTCGCCGCCGTCGATCTCATCCCCGATCTCGTGAAGGCCGGCGTGAAATCCTTCAAGATCGAAGGCCGCCTCAAATCCCCCGAATACGTCACCGCCGTCACCCGGGTCTATCGCAAGGCCCTCGACGCGGCCCTTGAATCCAATATCTCCGATCTCCAATCCCCAATCTCCTCCTCGGACCGCTACGAGCTGGAAATGACCTTCTCCCGCGGCCTCACCAACGGCTGGCTCGGCGGCACCAACCATCCCTACCTCACCCACGGACGCTTTGGAAAAAGGCGCGGCCCACTCCTCGGTGAAATCATCGACTGCGGCCACGGCTGGATCACTCTCGGCAAGCGCAGCGATGTCCCGATCCAGGCCGGCGACGGCGTGGTCTTCGATGCTGGGGAAAACCGCGACCTCGAACAAGGATCCCGCATCTTCCGCGTCGAGGGTGACCGACTCATCTTCCACCGTGAACTCAGCGGCATCAACTTCGAGCGCATCAAGCCCGGCCACACGCTCTACAAGACCTCCGACCCGAAACTCGACTCCGAACTCCGTCGCTTCTGGCAAAATGCCAAACTCGAGGAAAACAAAACCCCGCTTCACCTCACCATCACCGGCAAACCCGGCGACCGCCTCGTCGTCTCCTCTTCCTTCGACGTTGAGCGTTCAACGTCCGATGTTCGATGTTCCTCTTCCATGGAGCTCCAGGAAGCCGCCAAGCATCCTCTCACCACCGAAACCCTCTCCGCGCAGTTCGGTCGCCTCGGCGAAACCCTCTTCGAACTCGGCTCGATCGACAACCAGCTCGAAGGCAACTGCCACCTCGCGGTCTCCGAGCTCAACCGCCTCCGCCGCGCCCTCGTCGATCAACTCCCCGAGCCCGAACTGCCCGCACCCATCGGACCAAGAAACGACCGCAGCTACCGCGATCTTCTACCAATCCCCGATCCTCAGTCTCCGATCCCCCATCCACGCCTCAGCGTGCTCTGCCGCAGCCTCGAACAGGTCGAGGCCGCCCGCGAACTCGGCATCGAAACGATCTACTGCGACTTCGAAGATCCCCGACGATACAAGGACGCGGTGGCTCTGGTTGGATCCGAAACTCGAAATACGAAATCCGAAATCATCCTCGCAACGCCCCGGATCTTGAAGCCCGGCGAGAACGGCTACCTCAAGCTCATCGAAAGCGCCAAGCCCGACGGCGTCCTGGTCCGCAATCTTGCCGCGCTGGAATACTACAAGCATCGTAGCGACCTCCGGAAAGTCGGCGACTTCTCGCTGAACGTCGCCAACCCAATTACCGCAAAGCTGCTCATGGAAGCCGCCGCGTTGGAATCGGTCACCGTTTCCTACGACCTCAACATTTCCCAGGTCCTCGATCTGCTCAACGCCGCGCCGCCGGAGTGGTTCGAGCTCACGCTTCACCAGCACATGCCGCTTTTCCACATGGAGCACTGCGTGTTCTGCACCTTCCTCAGCAGCGGCACCACCTACAAGGACTGCGGTCGGCCCTGCGAGAAACATGTCGTCCACCTGCGCGACCGCGTCGGCCAGCTCCACCGGCTCATGGCCGATGTCGGCTGCCGCAACACCCTCTTCAATGGCCGCGCCCAGACCGGCGCGAAGTTCTTCGACGACCTCCGCAGCACCGGCCTTTCCAAGTTCCGCATCGAACTCCTCGACGAGGACCAGGAAGCCGCCACCCGCACCATCCGCGCCTACCAGGCCCTGATCTCCGGTGAAAGCGACTCCGTGACCCTCCTGCGCCGCGTGACCGCACTGGAGAAGCTTGGAGTCACCGAGGGAACGCTGGAGGAGAAATCACTAAGCACTAAATTCTAAATTCGAAAAGGAGAGCCTGGAGGAATGCCGGAAAATTCCAGAGGTCAGAAATGAAACGCTGGCGGCCTTCACCAGAATCCACTAGATTCCACTCATGGCTGAGGTCGCACGTTCCTACGAGCGTTTGGAGGAAGAAGTTCTGCACCTCCCACGAACAGATCGCTCCAAGCTGGCCACCCGATTGCTCGAAAGCCTCGATGAGGAGGATTTTGATGTGTCTCCAGCTTGGAAAGAAGAGCTTCAACGAAGAGTCGCAGACCTTGATGCAGGCCGTGCAGGATTGATCCGCTCCGATGATCTCTGGAAGGAGATCAATCAGAGGTTTGGCACCAGCCTATGAGTCATGGAAGTGAGCTACCAAACCGAGGCACGTTCGGAGGGACTTGCCGCTGCCGCTTGGTATGAAATGCAGCAAGACGGGCTGAGCAGACGCTTTCTCGCTCAGTGGAGGGAAACGGAAAACAGGATGGCCTCCAACCCCGAGTGTCATCGTTGTTTTGAGGGCGAACTACGGAAATGCCGCTTCTCGATATTCCCTTATGCGCTGGTCTTCCGAATCAAGGAGACGCAGATTCAAGTCCTTGCCGTCATGCACATGAGTCGGGAGCCAGGCTACTGGAAAGATAGGCTGCTGACCGAGGAGTAAGTCCTCTTCGTTTCGAATTTGGGATTTAGAATTTAGTGCTTTCCCCCAAGATGGACCTCCCCGACGTCATCGCCCACTGCCTCTCGAAACCCGGCTGCGAGGAAACCTCGCCCTTCGGCCCCGACGTCCTCGTTTACAAGGTCGGCGGCAAGATGTTCGCCGCGACGGTGCCGGATGAATTTCCCTCGCGAGTGAATCTGAAATGCGACCCCGAACGCTCGATCACCCTCCGCGAGGAATTCGAAGGCATCGTCCCCGGCTACCACATGAACAAGAAGCACTGGAACACCGTCCTGCTCGACGGCTCCGTGCCCGCCAAACTCATCCGCGAGCTGATCGATCACTCATATGGGCTGGTAGCCAAAGCACCGAAATCGAAATCCTAGATTCGAGACGAATCAAAGGAACGTGTTGATCGCACGGACTCCACCATAGTCCTGATCATGATTCAGATCCTCGGTGTACAAGATCTTGCAGCCGAGTTCGAGAGCCGCCGCGATGATGCTCGCATCCCAATGAGAGACCTGAAATCGACGACGGACTTGAAGGGAGCGAACCACCAGTTCCCGGGTGATTGGCAACACTTCCACAATCGTCAAGGCATCGAGCATCGCGGTGATGTTGTCCTCATTTAGTCCGAGCGCTTTTTTCCCAAGCGCATTCGCAATGTACTCCTGCAAGACCTGGGCGGAGAGGGCGAATGGAACCGTGAGAAGCAGTTCTTCCGCGATGCGCTGCTTACGCGAATCGGCAAGTGCCGATGATCCCGCATAGAGCAGGATGTTCGTGTCAAAAAACGCCTCAGCGATCATAGATTTGCTCCCGTTTCAATGGCACCATGGGCTTGGAATTGGTCGCTTTGAGACCAGCCACCAGTCGATGCATGGCCTCCGTTCGCTTCTTCGCATCATCGGAAGAATCCATTTCCGTCACATGGAGCAAGCCCTGGATAACGAGTTCCTTTAGAGTGGTTTTCCTTTGAGCTGCAATGATTTTCACCCGATGCAGCATCTCATCAGGAAGATCAATCGTCGTTTTCATATGGCCATAAATACAGGCATATGGGTGAAAAGAAAGACCGAAATCAAAAACTCTAAACCCCAAACGAAGAGCCAGAGTCTTCGTTTCGAATTTAGAATTTAGTGCTTCGAATTTTCTTCAAGCGATGTTCGTGAACACCACCTGCACGTCATCGTCGTCCTCGACCTTGTCCAGGATCAGCTCGACCTCGGCCATCTGCTCGTCGGTGAGTTCGATCGGGGTCGTCGGGATGCGCTCGAGCCCGGCCTTCTTGGTCGCGATGCCGAGGGCCTCGATGCCCTGGGTCAGTGAGGCGAAATCCGAATAAGCCCCGATCGCGCGGGCCAGTCCGTCTTCAACGTTGAGTTCCTCCAGGCCGCTGTCGATCAGCGTGAGCTCGATTTCCTCCAGATTCATCTCCGGCGTGACCTCGAACTCCACCACCGCTTTGCGCGTGAACATAAAATCGAGCTGACCGCTCTGCACGATCTGGCCGCCGTTCTTGTTGAAGATCGTCTTCAGGTTCACCACCGAGCGGTTGGTGTTGTCGGTGGCGCACTCGATGTAGAACAGGCTGCCGTGCGGGCCTTTTCCCTCGTAGTAAACCTCCACGATGTCCGCGCCGTCGTGGCCGGAGGCGCGCTTGATGGCGGCCTCGATCTTGTCTTTCGGCAGGTTCTGGGCCTTGGCGTTGATGATGGCCATCCGCAGCGGCGCATTGCCCGCCGGATCCGGTCCGCCGTTCTTGGCGGCCATCGTGATGGCTTTGGAAAGCTTTGGGAACACCCGGGACATCGTGTCCCAGCGTGCTTCCTTGGCGCGGCGTCGGCATTCAAAGGCTCTTCCCATGGTCGTGAAAGTGGTTCGCCCCAATCCAAGCGCACCCGCCCGGCCTCGTAAACCGCGAATCTCGCAGGTCTTCGACGTCTACTTTGGAACTTCGCACTTGGAACTTGGAACTTCCCTCCACCCAATGCTCCGAGTCCTCATTTCCACATGAAAATCCGCATCTTGAGCGATCTCCATCGTGAGTTCGGACCCACCGAGATTCCCTCCCGCGAGTCTGACCTGATCATTCTGGCCGGCGACATCTCGACCAAGGAGAACGGCCTCGACTGGATCAGGGAGTTCAGCGGGAAAATTCCGACGGCTTACGTCTGTGGAAATCACGAATACTACGGCGACAAGCTGCCACGCATCACCCAAAAGCTGAGGGAGGCGACAGCAGGATCGAACATCCATTTGCTGGAGGATGATTCGTTCATGGTGGATGGCTGGAACATCTACGGCTGCTCGCTTTGGACCGATCTGGCGTTGCAGGGCGATTGGGAGATCGGGGCGGAGTTCGCCCGCGACTGCATGAACGACTACAAGCGGATCCGAAACTCGGCCCGGGGATTCAGAAAGCTTTCACCTCACGACACCCGCGAGATCCATCTGCTGAGTCTCGCGCGGCTTGATCGATTCCTCCTTGGGCACGATCCCCGGAAGACCATCGTCGTCACCCATCATGCTCCTTCCGCCCTCTCGCTTCAAGAAGACCGGCGCGACAAGTCCCTGAGCTGTGCCTATGCCTCCCACCTTGATGAGTTCATCCTGCGACACCAACCCTATCTGTGGATTCACGGGCACCTCCACCACAGCAACGACTACCTGATCGGAGAAACTCGGGTGATCTCAAATCCTCAAGGCTATCCCAACGAACCGAATCCGAATTTCAATCCCGAGCTGATTCTGGAGGTCTAGCCTGACTGGAACTTGGAACTTGGAACTTGGAACTTCCCACCCAACCCTCCCTCCATGCCCGACGCTCAACCTGCCCTGACCGGCCTCACGCCCGATGCCCTCTCCGAGTGGCTTGCGGCGGAGGGCCAGCCTGCGTTCCGGGCCGGGCAGATTCTTGACTGGGTCTGGAAAAAGAAGGCCGCGAGCTTCGAGGCGATGACCAACCTCCCCGCCCCGCTGCGGGCGAAGCTGGCGGAGACTTTCCGCCTCCACTCGCTGGAGCACAGCCAGACCCAGGGTGCCAGCGACACCACCCGCAAGTTCCTCTTCAAGCTCCACGACGGCCGCTACGTCGAAAGCGTCCTCATCCCCGCGAACCCCGCGCTCTACGGCGAGAAATCCGACCGCCGCACTCTTTGCGTGTCCTCACAGGTCGGCTGTGCCTACGGCTGCAAGTTCTGTGCCTCGGGCCTCGCCGGTTTCACGCGGAATCTCGATGCCTCGGAAATCGCCGGCCAGGTCCTGGCGGCGGAAATGCTCAGCGGTGAGCGCGTTGACAACCTCGTCTTCATGGGCATGGGCGAGCCGCTTTCGAACCTCGACAACCTGCTCGACGCCATCGCCATCATCACCTCGCCCTGGGGCCTGCACCTCGGCGCGCGACATCTCACGATTTCCACCTCCGGCCTCGTCCCGCAGATCCGCAAGCTGGCCGCGCATCCGCAGCAGATCCGGCTCGCGATTTCGCTCCACGGGGCCACCGATGCCGTCCGCCAGCAGATCATGCCGGTGAACAGGAAATGGGGCGTCGATGAACTCTTCGGCGCGCTCGACGACTGGAACGCCCGCAAGAAGCAGCACCTCACGCTGGAATACATCCTCATCGAAGGCGTGAACGATGACCTCGATCAGGCCCGCATCCTCGCGATGCACGCGCGACGCCTGAAGGCCAAGGTCAACCTGATCCCCTACAACACCGTCGAGGG
>JAIXPW010000053.1 GCA_027485995.1 Verrucomicrobiaceae bacterium | reverse complement strand
GCCTAAACCCCGCGCGTGCTCAGCATCCATAAGCTCTCCAAGACCCTCGGCGGACGCACCCTGTTCCGCGAGGCCGAACTGACCATCAACTGGGGCGAACGCGTCGCCCTCGTCGGTCCCAACGGCGCGGGAAAATCGACCCTGTTCCGCATGATCCTCGGCGAGGACGATCCGGATGAGGGCATCATCGAGCGCGATGAATACGCCATCACCGGCTATCTGCCCCAGGAAGCGGGCGACCCCGGCGACGAGACGGTTCTCGAAATTGCGATGGGCATCACCCCGGAAATGGTCGGCATTCTCCGCACCATGCGCGAGCACGAGGCCGCCGGCACCCACGGGCATCCGGACTACGCCCACGCGCAGGACCAGTTCACGCTGCTGAACGGCTACCAGCTCGAACCGAAGGCGAAGAAGATCCTTTCCGGTCTGGGCTACAAGGAAGCCGATTTCCACAACGCCGCCCGCACCTTCTCGGGTGGCTGGATCATGCGCGCTCACCTCGCCAAGCTCCTCGTGATGGAGCCGGACCTGCTGATGCTCGACGAGCCGACGAACCACCTCGATCTGCTTTCCCTGCTCTGGCTCCAGCGCTACCTGCGGAACTACTCCGGCGCGATCCTGATGATTTCGCACGATCGCGACTTCATGGACGTGCTCGTCGAGAGCGTGGTGGAGATCGATCCCGATGCGCAGAAATTCATCACCTACACCGGCAACTACACCTCCTTCACCGAGCAGCGCGAGGCCCGCTACGAGCAGCAGGTCCAGGCCTACCGGAACCAGAACAAGGAAATCGAAGGCCACCAGGAGTTCATCGACCGTTTCCGCCAGGTCGGATCGAAGGCAGCGCAGGTGCAGTCGCGCATCAAGTTCCTCGAAAAGCTGGAGCGCATCGAAAAGCCCCGCGCCCCGCGCAAGCCCTTCAAGTTCGCCTTCCCACAGCCCCAACGCTCCAACCAGAAGGTCATGGAACTGGTGAAGATGTCGCAGGCCTACGGCGAAAAGCAGATCTACAAGAACCTCGATCTCACCCTCGAACGCGGAGAGAAGATCGTCCTCGTCGGACCGAACGGCGCGGGCAAGTCCACGCTCATCAAGATCCTCGCCGGCGTGTTGGAAATCAACGGCGGCAAGCGCGAGGTCGGCCACGCCACCAAGCTCGGCTACTACTCGCAGCATCGCTCGGAATCGCTCAACGAGCACAACACCGTGCTTGAGGAAGTCATGTCCTCCTGCCCGACGCTGCGTGAGGACGAAGCCCGCGCGATTCTCGGTTCGTTCCTGTTCCGTCGCGCCGATGTCGAGAAGCGCTGCGGCGTGCTTTCCGGAGGGGAAAAGTCGCGACTCAACCTCGTCAAGTTCCTCACCGATCCGCCGAACCTCCTCCTGATGGACGAGCCGACGACCCACCTCGACATCCTTTCGATCGACTCGCTGGTCCAGGCGCTGAAGAACTATGAAGGCACGCTGGTCTTCATCTCCCACGACGTGCACTTCATCCGCACCCTGGCGGAAACGACGCTGCACATCAACAACGGCACCGTCACCCGCTACGCCGGCGGCTATGACTACTTCCTCGAGAAAAGCGGCCTGAACGACGATCGCGGCGCGGTGACGGCGTAACGTGGCTGGAGCGTCTCCGCTCCAGTCCGTCTCTGGAGCATCCTGCTCCGAGTCTTGCAGACAACGGATGCCTCCTCCCTTCCATCCCTTTTCCCGCGAGCACGGCGTTGCCATCCTGATCGGAGCGGTGGCGACTTTCGCGATGATCTTCGCGGGAAAGAAAAGCGCACAGGGACGACTGCTTTCCACCGGACTGCTGGCCTTCCTCAATTTGATGGCCTATCCGATGTCCCAACTCGCGTGGTTCAAGGTTCCGAATGTTGGATTGGAAAGTATTGTGCCGTTCCAACTCTGCGATCTCGCCGCGGTCCTCGCAGGCTTCGCACTGCTGACACGCCGCCAGTTGCTCTGCGAGCTGACCTTTTACTGGGGCCTCGCCGGAACCCTGCAGGGCCTGCTGACGCCCGCGATCCAGATTGGCTATCCGGCCTGGCCGTTCGTGACCTTTTTCGTGATGCACTTCTCCATCGTCGCCGCGGCGCTGTATCTCCCGATCGTCGATGGCTGGCGACCGGAAAGACCCTGGTGGCGAAGCCCATGGCGGGCCTTTCTGTGGGTGAACGTCTACATCCTGTTCGCGATGGCCCTCAACGCGCTGCTCGGCACAAATTTCGGCTTCGCCGCCCACAAGCCGGTCAACCCCAGCCTGCTCGACCACCTCGGTCCGTGGCCGTGGTACCTGTTGTCGCTTGAGTTGCTGGCGCTGGTGCTCTTCGGCCTGCTGACCTTGCCGTTTCTGCGAAACCCGCGCAGCGGAAAATAAGTTGGTCGCGGGGCGGGGCGGGCTTATATCCCGGGGCATGAGCGATGCCGCCGAGAAAACGAAACGCCCCCGGGTCAACGTCCGACGCCCCGAGGTGATGGAAATGGTCGCCGCCGAAGTGGCGCGGCACTATCAGTCGAGTGTCGTCGAAAAGATCCGCAATCACGGTGGCAAGCTCGCGATCGGCAACACCACCGTCCTGCTGGCCCAGCAGTTTGGCTTCTGCTACGGCGTCGAGCGCGCGATCGACCTCGCCTACGCCGCGCGGCGGGTGTTTCCGGACAACCGCATTTTCCTGATCGGGGAGATCATCCACAATCCCGAGGTCAACCGTCAGCTCCGTGACATGGGAATTGTCTCCCTGCCATGGCAGGAAATGGGCGACAGCTACGACAACCTCACCGCCGAGGACGTGGTGATCGTGCCGGCGTTCGGAGCTCCCACGCATTTCATGGACAAGATCGAGCAGCTCGGCTGCTACGTCGTCGATACCACCTGCGGAGATGTGATGAAGGTATGGCGTCGCGTGCGAGGCTATGCGAAGGACGGCACCACCTCGATCATCCACGGCAAGGCCAATCACGAGGAAACCCGCGCCACTGCTTCACGTGCGCAGGGCGAGGATGGCAAGGGGCATTACCTGATCGTGCTGACCCTTTCCGATGTGGACTACGTCTGTGGCTATCTTCAAACTGGTGGCGACAAGGTCGAGTTCACCGAACGATTCAAGCATGCCTGCTCACCGGGCTTCGACCCCGACGTGCATCTGGATCGGGTGGGCGTGGCGAATCAAACGACCATGCTCAAAAGTGAAACGGAGGAGATCCAGCGTCGTTTCAAGAAGGCGATCGTCGAGCGGGATGGATCGGATGCGAAATTCCAGGTCTTCGATACCATTTGTGGAGCCACCCAGGAGCGTCAGGATGCCTTGTTTGAGATGCTCGGCCAGCACATGGATCTGCTTCTCGTCGTCGGCGGCTACAACAGCTCGAACACCACCCACCTGGTCGAAATCGGCGAGCAGCAGCTTCCCACGTTTTTCATCCGCGATGCTTCCTGCCTGAAATCGCTGGAGGAAATCGTCCACTACGACATCCATCACAAGGAGGAGGTGAGCAGCAGCTACTCGGAGCTCCTGCTCGGCGACAAGCCGGTGACCGTGGGCATCACCGCCGGTGCCTCCTGCCCGAACAACCTGATCGAGGACACCATCGTGAAAGTTTTCGGACTGAGGGGGATTTCGGGCGAGACCCTGGCGCAGGCCTGAGTCACCGATCCGCGGACATGGCCTCGATCTGCTTCTTCGTGGCTTCGACACCCGCCGTGTCGCCCGCCTTTTCCAAGGCGCTTTCGAGACCTTTCAGGCAAGCCAGGTCGTTGGGGAATGCCACGAGGGCCTCGCGGTAGGCGGCAGCCGCGTCGGCGGGCTTTTCGATCGCCAGATGATACTCGGCCAGCCGTCGGGCCATCGGCGAAAAGATGGCAGGCGGCAGGATCTGGGTGGAGCGCGCCTGGCGGTCCGTCGCCGAGCGGAACCAACTGTAGGCGGAACCGTAGCCGGACTTGGGCCCCGCCAGGGCGAGGCGGCCCCGGAGTTCGCAGGCTCCGGACTCCAGCGCCCGGAAGCTCCTGTTCCAGAACGAACGCTCGCCGCCGACGGAGGAGGACTCCTGAACCCGCATCATGCGTTCCCCATGGTGGGTGATCGCCTCCAGCACCTTGGTCGCCTCCGGATAGTTCTGATCATCGATCAAGCGCGCGGTCTCAAGATAGAGTCGCAGCCCATCCGCGAACCAATAGGCTTGGGATTTCTCACGAAAGGCGGATAGTTCCGCCGGTGACGGCAGGGCGGCCAGGGCAAGGGCGGCATCCCCCTTGTTTCCGCGAGCCATGAGAAGTCGGGCAGGCAGGGTCTTTCCTTCCCAAAGCAGGAGACGCCCGCCCGGGGATGCGGCCCGCTCCATCGGCACCTTTTCCGAGGCCAGCTTGCCCGCCAAGTTGGAGGCCTTGTCGAAGTCCCCCCGCGATGCCAGGCAGACGCAGCGGTAGCATTGGGAGGCGACCCAACCAGGGCAGTCCATCACCGTGCTCTTGGAGGCATTCATCCAGGCTTCAAACAACTCGGAGGCCCGGCTGAAGGCCGTGGCAGCCTCACGCGAGTGACCGGAACGCCATTCGTAGTGGCCCAGCAACAGGAAATAGGGCGGATAATCCGGGGTCAGTTCGCAAAGCCTCCTCGCCAGTGGCAGCGACGCGGACAGGTCAGGAGCATCCGCCCGGACGGTCAGCAGGGCATTGATCAGCAGCGAGCTGTCAGGATGTTTCGCCAGCAGCTCCTCCAGAAGCTTCTCCGAGTTTTCCTGTTCTGGAGTGGGAGCATCCAGAGCATTGTAGCCGCCACGACCGAACAGCGCGGTGAAAACACTGGACTGGAGATCATTGGGAAACTTTTCCGACAATTTCCTGAAGGCATCCGTGGCAGCGGCAGGGCCTGCCTTGTAATACTGGACCAGTCCATAGACATAACCGCGCTCAATCTCATTGCCCGCTCCCTGTTCGACCAGCCAGAGCAGACGATCCATCGAGGCGTCTCTTTGTTTGCCCGTCTCGAGACTGGGGGCCAGCAAGGCGATGGCCATCCCCCAATGGGCCAGCAGGCAGTTCGGATCCAGGCGTAGCGCGACGGCGAAATGCCGCGAGGCTTCAAATTCCCAGCCGCCATGAAGCTGGTTGAGACCCACGACGACATGCGCCTGGGCCTCCTCGCTCCCGGTGGTGACGGCCATTTTCAAGCCCCCCTGGAAATCCTTGAGTTCTGGAGCCGCGAGGGCCTTGACCGAGGCGGGGATCATGTCCTCGACCGTCGGCACCGGCTCCTCGGGAGCGGCAAAAACCAGCATCGAGGACCAGGCGAAAAGAGCGAGCCAGCGCAGCATGCAATCAGGATGCCTCTGCACGGGCTCCCGGTCCAAGCAAAATGACGCTGGCCCGGCAGAGCGATTCACTCCTAGATTCCCCGCATGAGACTTGGAGTCATCGGTTGCGGAAAAATGGGCTCGGCCCTGGTTCAGGGAGCGGTCAAGGCAGGAGCCATCCCGGTCGCCGGGCTGACCGGCTGCGACCCGGTGGCTGCGGCGCTTCGCGCGTTTCAGGATTCGACCGGCGCGGTCGCGGCGGACATCACCGAGCTTGCCTCCACCTGTGACGTCATCCTGCTGGCCACCAAGCCGCTGGATGCCCTCGCCGCCCTTCGGCTCGCCGCAGTTGGAGCAGCCGGCCAGCCGAGGTTGGTGATCTCGATCGCCGCCGGACTGACGCTCAGCACCCTCGAGGGCGCGGTTCCGGACCATTTCCGGATCATCCGGACCATGCCCAACACGCCCGCGCTGGTCGGTGAAGGTGCCAGCGCCTTCTGTCGCGGGCGCCATGCCACCGATGAGGATGCCGAACTGGTGAGAAAGTTCCTCAGCGCCGTGGGCCTGGCCGTCGAAGTGCCCGAGCGCCTGATGGACGCGGTGACCGGCCTCTCTGGAAGCGGCCCGGCCTACGTCTACCTGTTGATCGAGGCGCTGGCGGATGGCGGGGTCAAACAAGGCCTGGCCCGTGCCGATGCGATCAAGCTGGCAGCCCAGACCTTTCTCGGTTCGGCCAAGATGGTGCTGGAATCCGGTTCGCATCCGGCCGTCCTCAAGGACATGGTGACCTCCCCCGGGGGCACCACCATCGCGGCCCTGGCCGAGCTCGAGGGCAGGGCCGTGCGCTCCGCCATGATCGAGGCGGTCTCCGTCGCCACCCGCCGGGCCACCGAACTCGGCAACGGTTGATTCGGATTTCGCTTTCCCGCATTCCCCTCATCTTCCTATCGTTTCCCCATGTCCCAGAAGTTCCTGATCGCACTCGCCGGTTTCTCCGTGTTGCTCGCATCCTGCGGATCGGATTCAGACGGGCCGCAGCTCGCCGGCCGCTCCGGAGCCAACAACGACTCAGGGGAAAAACTCTATCAGGAGGCCAAGCAGGCCGATGACTCGGGAAACCACGGCAAGGCCCTGAAGCTTTACGGGAAAACCGCCACCAAGTATCCCCAGGCGCCCTCTTCGGGAAAGGCGCGTTTCCGCGAGGCCCAGCTGCTTGAGGAAAAGGGCGAGGTGCTCAAGGCCTTTGATTCCTACCAGAAATTCCTCGAACTCTACCAAGGCACAGGCCTCTACAGCTCCGCCCTCGGTCGGCAGGCCGCCCTCGCCCAGTCCGCTGCGGATGGCGAGGTGAAAACCAGCTTCCTTGGCATGAAGTCGGGCCTCGACACCGATAAAGTCGTCAAGATGCTTGAGCAGGTTCGCGACAACGCCCCGAAATCCGCCACCGCCTCCAAGGCGCAGTTCACCATCGGAGCGCTCTTTCAAAGCCGCAAGCAAGAGAAGGAGGCCATCGCCGCCTACCGCAAGCTGGTCAGTGACTTTCACGACAGCAGCGAAGCTCCCGAGGGCCAGTTCCGCATCGGCAAGGTTTACATCGAATCCGCCGACAGAGGGAACCAGAACCAGGCAACCCTGGCCCAGGCGCGTGAGGCCCTTCAGGACTACCTGAACCAGTACCCGGGTCACGGACGGAATGCCGAAGCACGCCAGCTCATCAGCGAACTCGGCGGCCGGAACGTTCAGAAAACCTTCGACGTCGCGGAGTTCTACCTCAAGACCGGCGAGGTCGAGTCCGCCAAGGTTTACTATCGTGATGTGATCGCCCGCTCCGGCTCCGGACCTCTGTATCAAAAATCCAAGGCCCGCCTCGCCGAGCTTGGTGAGCGCTGATCGCCCGTCCTCTGTTTCTTTCCCAACCTCACCAATGACGCGACTGCTTCCGCTCCTGCTCATTCCCCTGCTGTCGTCCTGCGTCGGCTACCAGCTCGGCGGGGTGAAGCCAAAATCCCTAGCCCGCGTCCAACACATCGCGGTTCCGATGTTCAAGAACTCCACCCAGCATCCTCGCGCAGAGGCCGTGGCGACCTCGGCCGTGACCAGCCAGCTTCTTCAGGACGGCACCTACCGGATCGCCTCCGCCGGAAACGCGGATGCGATTCTGGAGGGCACGATCCACCGGATCCAATACACGCAGCTCCGCGCCACCCGGCTTGACACCCTGCGTCCCGAGGAACTCCAGAACACCGTCACCCTCGTCTGGGTCCTCAAGGACGCACGCGATCCCACCAAGATCCTGGCCAGCGGATCCACCACCGGCAGCAGCCGCTTCTTCGTGGACGGCAACCTGCAGACTTCCCGAAACAATGCGCTGCCCGACGCCATGGAACGCGCGGGAGAGGCTCTGGTTTCGACCCTTGCGAATGGCTTCTGATTCGCCCCATGTGGACCCGACCATGGATCTGGAAAACTCTTTTCGCGGGCGGGTTGTGTTCGTTCCGACGCCCATCGGCAACCGGGAAGACCTCACGCTGAGGGCGCTGGAGGTTCTCAGGAACGCAGACCGGATCGCCTGCGAGGACACCCGGCACTCGGCCCCCCTGCTCAGCCACCATGGGATTTCCGGAAAAACCCTGACCTCGCTCCACGAGCACAACGAGGTTCGTCGGATCCCGGAACTTCTCGCAGCCGCGCAGGCAGGCGAACTGGTGGCGGTGGTCACCGATGCCGGCATGCCCGGCGTTTCCGATCCGGGTTACCGCCTGGTCCATGCCTGCATCGAGGCCGCTGTCCCTTTCGAAGTGCTGCCAGGGCCCTCCGCCGTGCTCACCGCCCTGATCGGCTCCGGCATGCCCTGCCACGCATTCCGCTTCGGAGGCTTTCTGCCAGTGAAGTCCGGCCGACGCCGCCAAGCCTTGGAAGACGCCATCGCCTCAGGGGAAACCGCGATTTTCTTCGAGTCTCCGCACCGTCTCAGCGGCTCGCTGGAGCTTCTGGCTGAAATCAATCCGGACGCCGCCGTCTGCGTCGCCCGTGAGCTGACCAAGAAGTTCGAGACCTATCACCGTGGCACCGCCTCGGAGCTGGCCAGCCACTTCGGAACCCATCCCCCCAAGGGGGAAATCGTGCTGCTGCTCCACGCCCCACGTTGAGCCCTGCTGCTATTGACCTTGACGGATGCCTGCCCGGGCGGGTCTGATCCACGCAACTCCCAGCAGCATGTCGTCCAACAAAAGTCCCGGTATTCTCCGTGCGGTCCGATCCGCAAGGCTCCTCCTGTCCCTGGCCTTCGCCGCCATGGCCCTCGCTCCCTCCGCGCTGAAGGCTCAGGACTTCGAAGGCAAGACGATCAGCGAGGTCGTGATCCGCTTCAATGGTCCCAGCAACGTCGAGGAAGCCAAGCTGCGGAATTACATGTCCACCGCCGCCGGCCAACCCTATCGCACCGAGAAGCTCGACAGCGACATCAAGTCCCTTTTCGAATCCGGACTCGTCGATGACGTCCGCTGGCTGGCAGAACCTGCGGGAAACAACGTCAAGCTGATCGCGGAGGTCACCACCCGCTCCCGCCTCAATGGCGTCGGTTTCGTCGGCAATACGGTTTTCAAGGACGAGAAGCTGGCCAAGGAGACCAAACTCAAGGCTGGCGGAACCATCAGCGACAGCGAGATCGTCGCCGCCCAGCGCAATCTTGAGAAATACTATCAGGGTTACGGCTACCCGGACGTCACCATCACCCACCGCATGCAGCCTACCGCCCAGGCTGGACTCGCCGACCTGATCTTCGTGATCGAGGAAGGGGCCAAGAACGAGGTCCGGAAGATCAAGTTCGAAGGCAACAATTCCTTCACCGACCTGGAACTCCGCAAGAACATGAAGGTCCGCGAAAAGGGCCTCTTCTCCTGGATCACCAAGTCCGGCCGCTTCGAGTCCGGACAGCTCGAGGAGGATCTCGCCTCGGTGCTCGAATTCTATCGCGACAAGGGCTACCTCCGCGTCAACAGCCCGGGTGTCCGCCGCGACCCTGTCGGCGATGGCCGGGTTGACATCGTCATTCCGATCAACGAGGGCGACAAATACACCGTGGCCGGAGTTGGGTTCGGCAAGATGACGGTCTTCAAACCGGAGGAACTCTACCCCGCCCTCACCCTCGCCACCGGCAGCCCCTACTCTTCCAAGAAAATGCGTGCGGACATCACCATGATCCGCAGCTACTACGGCTCCCGTGGTTATGCGGATGCCACCGTCACTCCGGACATCTAGGACGCCGGCCCGAACCGCGTCAACGTGGTGTATCGCATCACTGAAGGCGGCCGCTTTCGTGTCGGTAATGTCCTCATCGAGGGCAATACCAAGACCAAGGACAAGGTCATCCGTCGCGAAGTGCCGCTCAAGCCCGGCCAGTGGTTCAACTCGGTCGATCTCGACACCACCAAGTCCCGCCTTGATAACCTCCAGTACTTCTCCGATGTGCAGGCCACGGGCGTCACGGGTCGTGGCGGCTATCGCGACGTGAAGATTCTCGTCGAAGAGCGCAAGACCGGCTCCGTCGGCCTCGGCGTCGGATTCAGCTCCATCGACAGCGTGGTCGGCTTCGTCAATCTGGAGCAGACCAACTTCGACCTGTTCAACCCCTGGAACTTCACCGGTGGCGGCCAACGCTTCGGCATGAACCTCCGCCTCGGCAGCACCCGCACCGACTTCAGCGTTTCACTCGTCGAACCCTGGTTCATGGACCGCCAGCTCGCCCTCGGAGGTGAATTGTTCTACCGGAACTCAAGCTACTTCAGCGACTACTTCGATCAAACCAACGGTGGTGCCTCCGCCTTCCTCCGCAGCCCGATTGGCGAGAAGGGTTCGCTGAAGCTCGAATACAAGCTCGAGCAGGTCAGCATCGATCTCGATTCCTCGGTCCGGATTCTTTCGGCCGCCTCGGTGGGGGCCGTGCCGCCAGGCCCGCCTTCGCTTTTCCTCCCTGAGCAGGGTGACTACCTCCGCAGCGCTCTTGGCCTGAACTACATCTACGACAGCCGAGACAGCAACGTCCTTCCCCGCAGCGGTGAGAAGTTCGACATCGGCCTGACACTCGCGGGTGGCGTCATTGGCGGCGATGTGGATACGATCACCTTCTCCGCCCAGGGCCAGAAGCACTGGAACCTCTGGTGGGACAGCATCCTTTCCGTCAACGGCGAACTCGCCTTCGTGGACAGCGTCAACAGTGGCCGGGTGCCAATCTTCGAGCGCATGTTCCTGGGTGGACTTCGCACGCTTCGCGGTTTCGAGTTCCGCGACATCGGACCTCGCGATCCAGTCACCCGCGAAGTCGTGGGCGGCCAGTCCCTTGGGTTCCTTTCCACCGAATACACCGTTCCGGTCATCGAGAATGTCCGCGCTGCCGTGTTCTATGACATGGGCTTCGTGAACGGTGGTTCCTGGGACATTGATGTCAGCAACCTCTACAGCGACGTGGGAGTCGGGGTTCGCCTCAAGCTGCCGATCAGCCCGCTGCCTCTGTCCCTCGACTACGCCATCCCGGTGAACTCTCCCGATGCCCGCGCTGACAAGGGTGGCCAGTTCAACTTCAGCCTTCAATCGAACTTCTGATCGGATCCCCAACTCGAAAGCCGGCTCCCAACGGGGCCGGCTTTTTTGTTGCCCGGAAATCAGGCCTTGCAGACCAGACTCACCGTCGCCTCCGGGCAGGACTTCAGATGGACCCTGCGGCCTTCCGCAGAGCGGCGGATGTAGCCGAGAACTGCGCGTTCACCATCTGACGGAACCGGGGCCACACTTGTGATCAAACCAGCCTCACCGCCTTCTTCATCGACCAAAAGCTCTCCCGGCAAGCATGGGATCCCCTCGTCCAGACGGAGCCGCATCAGCCGACGGTTCACCTTTCCCGCAGATTTGATCCGAGAAATGACCTCCTGGCCGATGTAACAGCCTTTCGAGTAGGAAACATCCGTCCGATCCAATCCGGCTTCCGGCGGCAGAAGCCCCGGCTCCAACTCGCTGCCCCAGGCCGGGATTCCCGCCGTGATCCGGAAGCTTTCGGCCTCGGCACCACTCCAGACCGGGAGATGAGCAAGAGATTCCTCGGAAACTCCTGTTGGATACCAGACATCCCATCCGGGAATGCCAACACGGTCAGCCGCAACCGCATATCCTCCGCCAGGCACTCCAGGCGCGGTGTTTCCCGTCACGTGTACCCTCAACCAGCCATCACTGAGATCCTCCAGGACCGCATCGTCCGCAACGAGGTATCGGTCCAGCCTGGCGAAAAGCCCCTCAGCCCCATCGTGATCGCAGGAAACCCGGATCGCGCCATCGGCCACCGGATGGATCAACACACGGAATTGCAGCCGCCCCTTCGCGTCCGTGACACATGAGGTCATTGACCTTCCGGACGAAACGACTGAACGCACATCCTGGGTCACCTGTCCGTTGAGATAGCGCAGGGCATCAGGTCCGCGCGCCTCGATCAGAATAGGAGGCGAAAGTTCCAGCCTTTTCGATTCCATAAGGATCAAAGGTACGGGCGGGCAACTGCCGAGTAGTCAAGGTCCGCAAGGCCTTCCTCGCAAAGACCGGCCATCCGCTTGGAAACCGCATCGATGGCAGGAGTGTCCAGTCCCGCCTGAACAGCGAGTTCCCGAACGTATCGACTGTCCTTCTCCATGTTGCCCAGTGAGAAATGAGGGTCGAACTCACCAACCGCCATGGTCGGGAGCTTCATGCCTGACAGGACCGAGGAGCAGGCATTCTGGGAAACCGCTCCGATGAAGGCCTGGGGATCGATTCCATGATGGGTCGCGACTGCAAGAGCCTCCGCGAGGGCCTGCACCGTGCAGGCGGAAATCAGGTTGGTGGCGAGTTTCACCACGGTCGCCGCCCCGATCTTTCCGCAGGGGATCAACTCCTTCGCCGTGACCCTCAGGTAGGAGTCCGCCTCCTCGAGAAGGGCAGGATCTCCTGAGGTGTAGTAAACCAGGTTCCCCCCCTCCGAAGCCAGCTTGCTGCCGGTGAACGGCACGTCGAGAAATCCGCAGCCGAGGGATGCACAACGCCCGGCCAACCAGAGTGTGGTGTCCAGATCGACCGTCGAATGGTTGAGTACGACCTGATCCGGACCGAGGCTACCCGCGATGCTCTTGAAGGTCTGGCGCACGGCAGGCGCATCCTTCAGATAAAGCGAAACCCAGCGCGCTCCCTCGATCGCGGTCCGGGCGTCCCCCGCCTCGCCCACAATGCCCTTCCGGGTGCGGTTCCAGGCAAGGACCTGCCAGTCGGCCGCCCTCAGTCGGGCGTATGCGCGCGAACCGATGATGCCGAGCCCAAGGATCGCAGCTTTTCCAGATGATCCACTCATTTCTGTCGTTGGAGCGAGAGTTCGACCAGCTTGTCGGCCTGCTTGCGGATCACCGCCACCTTCTCTGCAGTCGGCGCCACGTCCTTGCCAAGAGTCATCTCTGAACGCAGTCCGGCCAGAATATCGCGCATCTCAAGATAGTTCGGTCGCTCGGAAATGCGGGGCTCGAGCGATGCGATCGACTCGGTATAGTAATCGGCAATGTCTTCCCTCATGATGACTTTCGCGTGATCCACGGAAAACTGCTT
The DNA here is from genome assembly GCA_027485995.1 of Verrucomicrobiaceae bacterium. Classification (GTDB taxonomy): domain Bacteria; phylum Verrucomicrobiota; class Verrucomicrobiia; order Verrucomicrobiales; family Akkermansiaceae; genus Luteolibacter. The sequence continues at coordinate 5,208 of JAIXPW010000053.1, read as the reverse complement.
CTCCACCGCAGCGGACGCCACGCTGAGGGCACGCACCCAGCCGCCAAGGGAAATCAAATGTGCCAGATCGGCATCACGCAGCGCGACCAACTCGCGCTCCACGTCCTTCTGGGTCGCGGCCAGTTCGGCCTTCAACTGATCAACCTTCTGGCCCCGGGCGCTTTCCAGCAGACTGGCGGCATGGCGGTTGACGCGCTCTCCCGCTCCCAGCGCCTTGCCATAGCGTGTCAGATCCGCCGCCAGGGCCTCCACCTTGTCCATTTGCCCTGACTGCACGATCAGGAACCCATCCGCAATAAGAAACCCGAGCTCCACGGCCAGATCCGCGCGGTCCAGCGGCATTCTCGCCCCTTGCTTCTGCGGGATCGGCACCACCGGCATCGGCCCGAGATCCTTCAGGGTGTCGAACAGCTTGGAGATCGAGGGCGCGGTGAACTCATTGACCGCCAACTCCTCCCTGACATGCGGGTCATCCAGGAGATCAGCTGGAATCGAATTCTTCTCTTTCCCGCCTTCCTGGGCACCCGCTTGGGCACAGCACAGGGCCGCAAATCCCGAAAGCACGCTCATCGGTAACTTCATGGGTTGAGCGTGACACCGTCGCCGTCTTTCCGCAATCGACAATCTTGAGCGCGGGGGAGCTCCGGAGCATCAGAGCTACCCGGGAGATCGAGACTCAAGTCGTCCTCGCAAGCTCTCAAAGACCCAGAGAGGCCTCGATTTCCGATCTGGTCAAAGACCTGTCGCCGTTCTTGTTGAAGGCATCAAACTTCTGGGAAGCCGCCGCCTGATCCGCCTCACCGGTGAGATACTCGTCCTTGGTGAGCGAGCCATCGTGGTTCTTATCCTTGGCCACCAGAACCTTGTTGATCGCTTCACGCTTCTTGTCGCGCTCTTCCTTCTCCTTTTTCTTCTGGAGTTCAGCCTGCTTGTTCTTCGCGGCTTGGGCTTGGTTCTTGTTCTGCTTGGCCTCAACAGGTGCGGCGGCGAACAACAGGACGATCAAAAGGCTCAGTGATTTCATTTGATTGCGGGTTTTCCAGGAGGCCGAACGAATTCATCATTCAGCACAGGCTCACTTCCGAGAACTCCCAGGATCTGCCGAACTTTCCGCGGGCTTGACCTGAGCCGCATTTCATGTTGGCCTGCGGCTGGGAGGAATTTGAGCTTTTGACGATTTTCAGATTCCGGCTCCGCATTGTCAGCCAAGTCCCTGTCAGGCTGAAACTCTTCCACCTTCTCACCCGTAACCGCCCGCCACAGCCATGGATTGGACATCTCCCGTTTGGTACGCCAGCTACCTTCTCGTTCTCATCGGTCTCTCCGGCTACGGATTCCACCGCCTGACCATCGTGTTCCTTTACTGGAAGCACTCCCGGAACCATCCGACCCCGAAGAAGCAGTTCGCCGATCTGCCCCTGGTGACCATCCAGCTCCCGGTCTTCAACGAAATGTACGTCGTGGACCGCCTTCTGGATTCGGTCGCGTCAATCGACTATCCGAAAGACAAGCTTCAAATCCAGATCCTCGACGACTCGACGGATGAAACCGTTGGAATCTGCCGGAACGGAGCCGAGCGACTTCGCAGCCAGGGATTTGATGCGGAGCACATCCATCGGACGGACCGCACCGGCTACAAGGCCGGAGCCCTTGAGAACGGAACCAGGTTCGCCAAAGGGGACTACCTTTTCATTCTGGACGCCGACTTCGTCCCGAATGCCGACGTTCTTCAGAAGACCATCCATTTCTTCTCCGACGACCGCATCGGCATGATTCAGACCCGCTGGGGCCACCTGAACCGCACCTTCAACGTCCTGACCCGCATTCAGGCGATGTTCCTGGACGGTCACCTCGAACTGGAGCAGACCGCCCGCAACCGCAGCGGACGATTTTTCACCTTCAACGGCACTGCCGGGATCTGGCGCAAGTGCTGCATCGCCGACGCCGGCGGTTGGGAGCATGACACCCTCACCGAGGACATGGACCTCAGCTACCGCGCCCAGTTGAAGGGCTGGCGCTTCATTTTCCTGAACAATGTCGAGACCCCCGCCGAGCTTCCGGTGGACATGGATGGTTTCAAGAGCCAGCAGCACCGCTGGACCAAGGGTTCCATCCAGGTCTGCAAGAAGGTCCTGCCCGCCATCTGGAAGAGCAACGTGCCGCTCTCGGTGAAACTGGAGGCCACCGCCCACCTCACCTCGAACTTCGCCTACCTTCTCCTGATCTGCCTCTGCTTCCTGATCTACCCGAACCAGCACGCCCAACAGGACCTCGGCCCGGTCGGCTACTATCTTGTCAACGGCACGATCTTCTTCTTCTCCTCCGCCTCGGTCGCCCTCTTCTACTTCATGTCCCAGAAGGCCCTCCGTCCGAAGACCTGGTGGAAGGAAATCCCCTACTTGCCACTGCTTCTCGCCCTTGGAATCGGCATGTCGATCAGCAATGCCAAGGCAGTACTGGAAGCCGTCTTCAATCATCAAACCGCCTTTGTCCGCACTCCGAAATACGGAATCGACCAGAAGGTGCAGAGCGACTGGAAAAAGAGCAGCTACAAGGCCATGAAGACCCTCACCCCCTTCATCGAGCTGCTGTTCGGATTCTTCTTCCTCTTTGTGGTGGTGGAAGCCGCCATGCAACAACGTTGGGCTTCGGCGATTCTTCTGCTTCCCTTCCCCGTCGGTTTCTTCTATACGTCACTCTCGTCATTGGCCCGCCTGCTTCCCTCCGGTCGTGCTGCTGACACGCAACCCGTGTCCCGCAACATCCCCTGAAAATCATGTACGGCAAACTGCTGAGAATCACCCTCGTCCCCCTCACCTCCCTGCTCGCCACCCTCGCCCTCACGAGTTGTGGCACTACAAAAGACTCCCGCAACAAGGTTCTGGTCAGCGTCCGCGACCAGAAAATGTTGCTGGTGCGCGATGGCAAACCCGTCAAGGCCTACCGCGTCTCAACCTCGAAGTTCGGCATCGGTGACCGTCCCGGCAGCAACTGCACCCCGCTTGGCCGGATGGAGGTCGCCAGGAAAATTGGTGACCGCAACCCTGCTGGCATGGTCTTCAAGACCCGCCGTCCTACTGGCGAAGTCATCAAGCCGAATGCCCCTGGCCGGGATCCCATCGTCAGCCGGATCCTCTGGCTGCGCGGCAAGGACCGCCAAACCAGCAATGCCTACGGACGATGCATCTACATCCACGGCACCGCCGAGGAATGGCGGCTTGGCACTCCCGCTTCCTATGGCTGTATCCGGATGGGTTCCCGGGATGTGATCGACCTCTTCGGTCGCCTCGGAGAAGGTGCGGAAGTTCATGTGATCCGTGGCTCACTGACCTCAACCGACCCGGGAGCGACTTACGCATCCGTCGCCTCGAGCCGCGGCCCCCGCGGCAAGGGCGGTTAAATTCCGAGCGAGAAGCTTGACAGGGCGCTCAGGAACCCTATCTTTCGCCCCCCACGCCCTCGGGCTTACCTCTTTTTCCTACCATCATGGCCAATACCAAGTCAGCCCTCAAGCGCTCACGCCAGACCATCGTTCGCACCGAGCGCAACAATTCCCAGAAGAGCCGTCTGAAGACGATCCGCAAGAAGGCCTTGGCCGCGATCGCCTCCGGTGACAAGGCTGCTGCCAGCAAGGCTCTGGACGTGCTTGCCTCCGCCGCCGATAAGGCTGCGAAGACCAACCTCATCCACCCGAACAAGGCCGCCAATCTCAAGAGCAAGGCTGCCAAGGCGCTCGCCGCCCTCGCCTGAACCGGAAACCTCTTTTCGGAGACGAATCAAGCGGACCGGTCACCCGGTGCCGCTTTTTTCGTGCTGACACCATGTCCAAGCCATCTTCAAAGCCCGATCCTTCCCGCGAGCAGAAAGCCGCGCGCATCGCGTCCAACCCTTCCGCCTACAAGGTCTGCGAAGGTTGTGACTCGATCGTCGGAGCAGGTGCCGCCCTCTGCCCGAACTGCCACAGCTTCCGCTTTGATGTCACCGCCGAACGCGTGGTGAAGCAGGCACATTTCCTGGGATCACGAGAGCAGAACTCGGTGACCGCCGAGGACATCAGCTGATCGTTCCCGACGGTGCGACTTAGCGGAACTTGAGCGGAAGGGCCTTCGACAGAGCCTCGAGCACCCCCTGATGCGCGGCATCGACCTCCTCGGCCTTCAGGGTCCGGTCCTCGGCCCGATAGACAAAGCGATAGGCGACGGACTTGCGATCGGCCGGGAGTTTCTCGCCAGTCGGATCCGTGAAGACGTCGAAGCAATCGAAGGAAACGAGTAGCGGCTGCTGAACCTTGGCGACGGCCTTCTCGATCTCAAAATTCGCCGTCGTAGCCGGAAGATCCATGGCCGCGTCACGCGATGAGCCAGGAAACTGCGGCAGAGGCTCGGCATGGGAAATGCCGGAGCGCAGTTTGCGGAGTTTCGAGAGATCGAGTTCGGCCACGAAAACCGCGCCGCCGAGATCGAGTTCGCGCTCGCGGGATGGAAGCAGTCGGGCAAAAACACCGATCCCCTGCCCGTCCGCCTGGATTTCCGCTCCGAGGGCGAAGCCTGGACGATCTTTCGGCACCAACTGGACCTTCGTCGATGGCAGCAAGGCCGCGATGACCGCCTTGAGGTCGTAAAGATCGGCCGCACGATCGGTCTGCGACCAACCGGCTGCCGTGACCGGACCGGAGAGCACGATGGCAAGCGAATCGCTTTCGAGGTCCTTGGCCTTGCCGCCGCCCTGGTTGCGGAAAACGCGGCCGAGTTCGAAGAAGCGCAGCGACTTGGTACCAAGCCGAACGTTTCGAGCCGCGGTGGCGACGAGCCCCGGCACAATGCTCGGGCGCATGACAGCGTGGTCCTCGCTGAGCGGAAGTTTCACCCGGATGATGTCGCCATCCTGCATCGGACGCAGCGTGAGGGCATCGACCATCTGCGCGTCTGAAATGAGCTTGATCGTCTGGGATTCGTGGAAGCCGAGCGACGCCAGGCTGCGGCGGATCGCCATGTCGGCATCGTAGGCGGCATCCACCGGCGAGGTCGGGACGAAGGTGCCGCTGAAGCGCGATGGGACCTGATCGAGCCCATGAACGCGGGCGATTTCCTCGACCAGATCGATGTGGCGCTGGAGGTCGGCGCGGAACGAGGGAACGTCCCACCTGCCATCGGCGAGCTTCGAAAGCCCGAGACGGCTGAGGATTTCCTCGGCGTCTGTTAGAGTGAT
>JAIXPW010000269.1 GCA_027485995.1 Verrucomicrobiaceae bacterium | reverse complement strand
CCCAGAATCGTCTCCAAACCGTCGCCGGAGTTCAAATCCCTCACATCCATTTTTGATCGTAAGCCTCTCATCGACAAAGATTTCTAAATCCTCATTCTCGATTCAACCGGACACCCGTGTAATTCTCTTTTCAATCGCACCGGTGGGCACTCATCCAACGTTGGGCAACAAATCCAGAGTCCTATGAAAAAGTTCGCCGTCGTAGCTTTGACTGCATCCATTGCACTTGTTTTCCCGCTGAACATCGCCTGTGCAGGGGAACCGGACGGCTCTGAAGACGCGAGGAAACTCAGTGCTCAGGTGACCCGCATTGAGAAGCCAACCAAGCTTCTCGAGATGCTGGTTGGACTTGGAATGATTCAGACACCCACATGGAAGGAAGCGGAGAAAATCCATCGGCAGACCAGCGGTGATCTGGGGGTGACATCAGCCTCATTCAATGTCCCTGGAACCAAGTCCGTCGAGTGTGTGGTGCTGATGTCGAAAAGCTCCGAAAAGACCGAGAATCCTACTGTGACCGCACTTACGATACAGACTCCTGAAAAGCTGTTCACCTACCATCTCAAGGAAAAGGGCTACATGCTGGCCTTTGAATCTGATCGCGTGAAGCGCGGCTCGGAGGAGCGGAAGGCCGGAGGTCCACCGCAATGAAACTTGAAGCCCGACAAGCCGTGGGTGGTAACGGCGGATAAGCTCCGACGATTGCTTCGGACTACGACTTTTGTGTCGCCTTGCCACCACATCTAACATTTCCCCCATTACACACATCATGCAACAGAACGAGATCGTGATTCCGATACTGCCCAGCCGGTCCTTGAGCGGCACTCTGGCTTTTTATCGGGGCCTGGGCTTCGAGGGCGAGATTCATCGTCATGGTGACTATGCCATCGTTCGACGTGGCGCAGTGGAGCTTCACTTCTTTGTTCATCCGGAGCTTGTCCCGACCGAATCATCTGCGATGTGCTACATCAGGGTCTCTGACGCAGAGGGCATGCATCGTGCCTTTGCAGCAGCAGAGTTGCCCCGAATAGGCATCCCGCGCATGGATCTCCTCGAAGACAAGCCGTGGGGGATGAGAGAGTTTGCGATTGTTGATTCCGACGGCAATCTGTTGCGCATCGGACAAACGCTTTGACCCTGATGATCCGGGGAGAGACTATCCATGAAGGCGAGTGCTCGGCTGTCGTAGATCCGGCAGGCCTGGGTACCGGGTCGTTTGGCCTGGGTCGTCCGAACAGAAACCTTGAACTCTCCATGAACAACGATCATTCATCACTGCCACATCCCGCCGCAGGCATCTTCCGTCGCCTGAGGTTCCGCTGCGGCCTTCTCGTTGTCATCGTGTGTGGATGGACGGCCGCCGGAGTCGTGGGCGAGGAACCGACGAACTCGGCCGGGCCCTTGTTTCAAGAGGCGACCCGGCAGTTCGAGGGGATGACGAGCACCTTGTACCAGCACAAAACCGAAGTGGACCCCAGGACCGGTCGTCATCGGTATGACTGTGTCGGCTTTGTTTCCTATGCCCTGAAACAATGCGCCCCAAAGGCCAGGGAGTCGGCATTCAAAGCCCTCAAGATCAAACCGGGTCGCATACCCACTCCAGCCCTCTACTTGTCATTTTTCAACAGCCTCGCGGGAAAGCCTCAGGAAGGATGGACGGCGGTCGCCAAAGCCTCCGACCTGCGCCCCGGCGACGTGGTGGCCTGGGAGCGGATCACCGCGACATCCAATGGACATGCCGTGGTGATTGCGAGCCTCCCGGTGGTGGGACCGGAGGGGACTTGGATCGTCAAGGTCTATGACTCCACCGCATCTCCGCATGGCGACGACTCAAGGCCCGATGACAAGCGCGCCGAGGTGCTGGCCGCGAACGGAAAGCGCAGCGGTCTGGGGCATGGCATGATGGCATTTTCCACCAACCCGGTCACCGGTGCCCTCACCGGCTATCGGTGGGGTCCGAACTCGAAGACGGTCGTCGTCCCGATCGCGGCCGGACGGCCCACCTCGTAAAGGGCTCGGAGTTTGGGGCCTCCGTGACCTCACTCTGACTCGTGGGTTCAGAGGTGTTCGTGGAAGCGGAGATGAACCGCAGATGGGCGGGAACGGACGTTGATTTCAAGAGGCTTGTGAACCAATTGGGGGCATCTTGGCGGTAGAACCTCGATGGAATGCAACCTTTGATTCTCTTCGTGAATTTGCCAGTTCATCGGCGATTCGATTTTCCTTTTTGAGGTGATTCTGCCGGCTTTCTGGATGGAGTCGTTTTCCAAAACGCCTTCGAGGTCATGTCGCGGATTGGGGAGAATTCAGAAGCTGGCCCGGAGATTGCGGTGAAATAGCATCGGGAATCATCCCGTTTCGGGTTGCGTCCGGGCGCAGCACTTCTACGCTTCGGCGTGTCGTGCAATCGGCTGCGCCTTGTCGGTGCCCGAAGACTTTTTCTCCACCATGTCCACCACCGCCCGCCCCGTTACGAAACGTGTCCTATTGATGGGCACCTGCCTTTGTGATGCCTTTTATGACGATGTGGCCAAGGCCACCGTGCAGGTGCTGGAGCATCTGGGGGTGACGGTGGAATTCCCTGAGAACCAGACCTGTTGCGGCCAGCCGGCCTTCAATTCCGGAGACTGGGCCACCTCCCGAAAGGTGGCGAAACACTGCGCCTCGGTCTTTAGCGGCGATCAGTCAGTGGTGGTCCCCTCCGGCTCCTGCGCGGCGATGAATTTCCACGGCAACCTGCTGCAGTTCGAGGAGCACCCGGACGCCTCGATTGACTCGCTGGCGAAGCGCACCTGGGAAGTGCTGGATTTCATCGTCAACGGCCTCGGCATTACGGCCTGGCCCGGCGAGTTCAAGGAACCGACCAAAATCGCCTTCCACCGCTCCTGCCACAGCCGCGGCACCGGCACCGGGGAGGCGGCGATGGCCCTGCTCTCCTCCATCAAGAACTCGGAGGTCCTCGCCTTCGGCCAGGCCGAGCAATGCTGCGGCTTCGGCGGGACCTTTTCCGTCACATTTCCACACATTTCCGGCCGGATGGGCTCGCTGAAGCTCGACCACGTCCTCGAACACAAGCCCGACGTGCTCACCAGCGGCGACATGTCCTGCCTGATGCACCTCGACGGCCTCGCCCGCGTCCAGGGCCGCGCCGTTCCCTACAAGCACGTCATCCAGCTCCTCCGCGACTCGCTTCCTATCTGACTTCTTGAATCTGGAATCTGGAATCCAATCTCTCTTCCCATGTCCAACGTCCAACCCATCGACCTCTACGCCCGCCAGATTTCCGATGAGAAACAGGCTTCGGTCATCGACGGATCCTCAGCCGGCACCGAGAAGCGCTATGCCGTGCTCGGCAAGGATTACAAGGACCCCGATGCCCTCAGGAAACTCGCCGGATCGATCAAGGACCACACCCTTCATCATCTCGACCACTATCTGGAAAAAGCCGAGGCAGCGTTGGTGAAGAATGGCGCGCATGTCCACTTCGCCGACACCGATGACGACGCTCGCAATACGATCCTCGAAATCCTCCGCAGCCATGGCGTAACCCGCCTGACGAAGTCGAAGTCGATGGCCGCCGAGGAGATCCACCTCAATCCCTTCCTGATCAAGAACGGCATCGAGTGCCTGGAGTCCGACCTCGGCGAGTTCATCATCCAGCTCGACAACGACGAGCCCTCCCACATCGTCAAGCCGATCATCCACCTCAACCGTCGCGACATCGCCAAGACCTTCCTCCGCGAGGGGGTTTCCGAGACTTACAACGACGACCCGCGGACCATCACCACCCAGGCCCGCGTCCACCTGCGGAAGAAGTATTTCGAGGCCGAGGCCGGCATCACCGGGGCCAATTTCGTGTCGGCGGAAAGTGGTCGGCTCGTCCTTGTGACGAACGAAGGCAACGCCCGCTTCGGCATGGCCCCCACCCCGGTCCACATCGCCCTCGTCGGCATCGAGAAAATCGTTCCGACCGATCGGGATTTCGGGGTTTTCCTGAACCTCCTCGGCCGCTCCGCCACCGGCCAGCAGCTCACCGTTTACACCCAGTTCATCAACGGCCCGAAGTCCGCCAACCAACCGGACGGACCCGAGCACATGCACGTCGTGTTCATGAACAACGGCCGCACCGATGTGCTCGAATCGAACTGCCGGGAAATCCTGCGCTGCATCCGCTGCGGGGCCTGCCAGAACGTCTGCCCCGTCTATCGACAGGCATCGGGTCACGCCTATCGATCCAACTACGCCGGACCGGTCGGGGCGGTGCTCTCCCCGCTCCTCTTCGGTGACCGTTTCCCTGAACTCGCCGACCTCCCCAAGGCCTCCTCGCTCTGCGGGGCTTGCAATGAAGTCTGCCCCGTCGACATTCCGATCCCCGATCTTCTCCTGCGCCTGCGCGACAAGGCCAAGCGTGAAAAGGTCCACTCGCCGGGAGCCATCCCCATGACTCCCTTCGGCACCCTCGCCACCAGCCCTTCGCTGTGGCGCACCGCCATGACCATGAGCAAGGCTATGAACCACCTGCCCATCGAGGTCGCTCCGGTGAAACCCCTCCAGGACTGGCTCGGCCAGCGCACCCTCCCCGACTGGCACGGCGGCGACTTCCGCAAGTGGCTGAAGGGGAGGAAGGAAAAGAGTTAGAAGCTAGGAGTTATTTGTTCAAATTCTTTCCAGTAACCTCTAACCAACAACCTCTAACATTCCCCACCACCTTGTCCCGCGACTCCATCTTCTCCAAGCTCCGCTCGACCACTTCCGCCCTCAAGAAGCGTGCGCCGTATCCGGACTATGACATCTCCGTGGTCCACTCCGCCCCGCGGCTGGAAGGCGGCGACCTTTGGGATATCTTCGCCCGCAATTTCAAGGCGGTGAGCGGCAGGACCATGACCTCGGTCGAGGAACTGGCCGCGTTTCTAACAGCCGATGTTTCGAAACACGGATACTGCGATCCCGCCCTCTTTGAAAGCATCGGCTCGAAGCTGGTCGCCGCCGGCCTCACGGTGGAAACCGAGTTCGACCGCAGCCGCTATGATGACTACCAGTTCGGCATCACCCGAGGCACCGGCGCGATCGCCGAGTCCGGCACCTTGATCATCGACGACTTCCGCACCTCCCACCGTCTCGCCGCGCTTTCACCGTGGATCCACGTCGCCTGCATCCAGCACAGCGAGGTGGTCCGCACCATTCCGGATGCGATCGCCAGCTTCGGCGATTGCCCGAACATCATCTGGGTGACCGGTCCCTCGAAGACCGCCGACGTTGAAGGCATCCTCATCGAGGGCGTTCACGGCCCTGGTGAGCAGATCGCATTGCTGATTTGAGCGTGCTCAGGGCTTTGCCTGAGGCGTGAAGCCCAGTGTCACCTCGTCCGGAGCGCCATGGAGAAGGGTGTAGGCAATGGGCTCGTAGCCCTCCAACCTGAAGGTCAGGACCTTGGGTTCCGCCGCGTATCCCTGGACCATGATCTCCATTCCCTCACCTTCGATGGCATCGATTGAGGTGCGCAACAGTGCCGATAGTGGATCACGATTTCTCGGAGGTCCTGAGTCGTCTTCCAACGGCAAGGAGATGCCCACCCGCTTCAGTGGTTGTTGAGTCGTCGAATCGACGAACTTGAAACGGGTGTGAACTGAATTGAGATGATTCAATCGATGGCGGAGCAAGCCTTCGCTCGTTTCATAAATCCCTGCAAAAATCGCTGTCGCGAATACAATCGGCCAGGTCCAGCCAGAGAGGGTCATGCATCGATTGCCCTCTGCCTCAAACCAGTGGACCACGGATTTGGAACGAAGTCCCAAAACCAATCCCACTGAAAGGCCTGAAGCCAACACCAGGCGACTGAAGGTCAGCCATTCGGGCTCACCCGGGACCCGCAAAGGTGAGCCGAAGAACTGCAGGCGGATCCATACGATCGTCATGCAAACCACCGCCAACAGGGAGACCACCATCAGGAACTTCCTCACGCCGTTCCTCCTGGCGAGGAGTCCGCTTCCCAGCAGAATAGAAACAAATCCGAAATCGATGACGAACTCCGATCGGAAAAAGCCCGCCACAAAGTGGACAACGGAAACCGTGCCCTGAACGATGAGCAGGGCTGCGATGCAGCGCAGGATCCCTGGAGCCGCCATCGGCCCCTCGCCACCATTCTCCTTGTTTTCAGAGTCAGACATCGACTGGGTGGATCTCCAACTCCCCAAAAAAGCCTCACCTCGAAACACCATACTGCACCAGCACCACCACGGCGGCGGCGACGAAAGGGGCGAGGTTCCGCTTCACTCCGGGAGGCACGCACTGGGTCAGGAAGCCGACCAGCAGCATCAGGCCGAAGCTGATCTTGAACAGCAGGTCAGCGGTCGGATCGCCAAACTTCCCGTGAAACGGAATCAGCGCCGCACTGATGGCGGCGATTCCCCAGGCCACCGAGGAAAACACTCTTTTTCTGGCCAGAATCTTAATGCCGAGGCTCATGATCGGAGTGCTCGTGGGGCCATGGACTGGAAAAAAGTGGTGCGCGCGAAAGGACTCGAACCTTCACAGGGTTGCTCCTACTAAAACCTGAGTCAGTTCATACGAATGTGATCATCCTGAATGGGCAAGGAAAATCAGGCCATCAGCCGCATTTGGCAAGCCCTGATTCTCCTCAGACCGCGGTTTGTGGTGGGTTCCCGCAGGCTGTTTCTTAGATCATGTCCGAAAGCTGTCCAACTGCGACAGCTTTTGGGATTGGCCGCGACCCTACCGATCATGAGTTCAAGTAGCGGAACAACGACGGCGGTGTGCACGCGGTCGCTGTAGTATTCGGTGAAGAAACTCATCTTGGCAAACGATCCTGCGGGGACGCACCGCTCGCCCTGGACGGACATTTCATCAGCGAAAGCTTATCTGGTCCCGCAAATCCATCCGCTCGTGTTTGGTGACATTTCTCCTGGAGAATCCGTAGACACGTGGTTCCTTTGCGCTGCCAATCGACAAGACCGGGGCGATGTCGGGTGGATGCTGCTGAAAGCCTCGAATCACCATAACCGCCAAACGGTCCTTTGAACTGCGACCGGAAGCTCCAACCAGGCGATTTCATTCTGGTTGCGGTAGAGAAAATCCTTATGTTTGAGCCCGTGGATGTCATGCAGAGCCAGCCACTTCCGCGTCGATGAACACCAAAATCCCGCTATCAACCTGCTGTCCGGGCACCGGGCGTGTCAGCATGGTGCTTGGGCTACTCGCATGCTCGGCTCTCATGGCGTCAACTGCCTCCGCTGCCATTCTACGGGTCGCCGAAGGAGCCTCCGGTGCTGGAAACGGCACGAGTTGGACTGATGCCTATCCGAAACTCCAAGACGCGCTGTCTGCTGCGGTGGCGGGCGATGAGATCTGGGTGGCGTCCGGCGTGTATTACCCGGATGAACGGTCTGGCCGACCGGATGGTACCGCTTCCAGCACCTTCACCTTGAAAGCTTCCGTTCCGCTCTATGGGGGATTCGCACGCACTGAGACCTCGCGCGTGGAACGCAACCCGGAATCCAACGTGACGGTTCTCAGTGGTGACATCGCGCAGGACGACGCCAACACCGACGGCAACCGGATCGCGGAAATCTCTCCACAGATTGTCGGCACAAACTCGAGCACAGTGGTGCGCTTTGTCTCCGGCATCGGCACAGCCCGACTCGACGGATTCACCGTCACGGCCTCTTCGAGCGGCGGCTTGTTCGTAGCGCGCTCCGGTCTGACTGCGGCCAACTGCCGCTTCACCGGAAACAAGGCGACCAGCGGGGGCGGCACCGTTGTTTCCGCCAACAACACGGTCTTCACGCAATGCGCCTTTTCCGGCAATTCCGCGACAACCGGCGCTGCCGCCTATGTCTCCGGCCAAAGCACGGTCTTCACGCAATGCACCTTTTCCGGCAATTCCGCGACGACCGGTGCCGCCTATGTCTCCGGCCAAAGCACGGTCTTCATGCGATGCGCCTTTTCCGGCAATTCCGCGACGACCGGTGCTGCCGCCTATGTCTCCGGCCAAAGCACGGTTCTCTCCCACTGCGTGTTTTCGGGAAACAGTGCCACGCAGAATGGAGGAGCGGTTTGTGCCACTGAGGCAACCCAGACCGTGAACTGCCTGTTCTACTCCAACATGGCGGCCACCTATGGCGGGGCGTGGTACCAGAACGGTGCCTTCGACACTCCAGTCATCGCCCAATGCACGATGACCGGAAACACTGCTTCTTTCGGAGGCGCTTTCTTTTCGGATTCCGGACAGGTCGCCCTGCGGAACTCCATTCTTTGGGGAAACACCGCCACTGGCACTTCGACAGCGGTCGCCGCATCCATCGCCGGTTCGGTGCTTCCCACGGTTTCCCGCTGCAATGTTTCGGGCTCTGGCGGAAGCGGTGCGTGGAGCTATCTGGCAGGAGTCAATCTCGGCGGCAATTTGGATGTGAATCCCTCGTTTCTTGGAACCGCTTCTCCTTCCGCGCCGACATATTCTTTCCGCACGCTTGCCGGCTCCCCTGTCATTGATGCGGGCACTGCTGCAAACCTTCCCGCAGACAACACGGACCTTGATGGTGACGCCAATCTCACAGAGGCAATTCCGGTTGATCTCGCCGGCGATCCTCGCTCGGTCGGCACCGCTCCGGACATGGGAGTCTTCGAAACCGGCAGTGGACCGGCGATCATCGGATCCGTCCCCGTGATGAGGGTTTCACCGAACTCCGGCACGCATGCTCCGGCGCTCGATCTATCAGACATCTTCGACGCCTCGGCGCAAACGTTCTCTCTGACCTCCGTCACGCCGTCCACCATCGCAACCGTCACCGTGAATTCTCTCAGCGGCGAGGTTTCGATCACGCCGCTGACAGATGCCACCGGCGTCGCGACGATCATCATTTCCGCCACCAATTCCAGCGGTCGGTCGAACTACCTCGCCATCCCGGTGGAGGTGTTTCCCGCCGTCATCTACGTTGATGCTGACGCGACAGGAAGTGCTTCCGGCCTGTCTTGGTCGGACGCTTTTCCGACCCTTCAGGCCGCCTTGGTTCACGGAGGCAGTAGTCATGAGATATGGGTCGCTGAGGGCGTTTACTTTCCGGACCAAGGCGGCGGGCAAATCCCGGGGAACACGGCGGCGAAATTCGTTCTCCCTGCGGGCATCACCCTGCGCGGCGGCTTCGCTGGCACGGAATCGAGCGCAACCCAGGCCAACCCGACCGCACACCCGACGGTCTTAAGCGCCGATGTGGGCCGCGATGATACCAACGTCGATGGCAACAAGGTGGCCGAAACCACCTCCGACCGTGTGGGCACCAACGCGACAAGTCTTCTCACCCTCACCGCAGCTCCCGCCAACACGGGAATCGATGGCTTCGTCCTCACAGCGGCAGGAACCGGTGGAGCGCTTAAAATTTCCGGCGGCAGTCCTTTCGTGCGTCGTTGCCAATTCAGCGGGAACTCGGGCACCAACGGCGGAGCGGTGTTGACCGATACCTCCGCCACGCCTGCATTCACCGCGTGCGTCTTCAGCGGAAACGTTGCTGCAACCTCCGGCGGCGCGGTCTGTGCAACGGGTGGCTCGCCGACCTTCGAGGATTGTTCGTTCTCCGGAAACGTATCTAACGGAAGCGACGGAGGCGGCGCACTTTATTTGACAACCGTCACCACTTCAATCCGACGATGCACGTTCTCGCAGAACCTGTGTCCTTCGACCTTTGGCGCCGGCGGTGCCATCCGCGCTTTCACCTCCGTCTTGATGGCGGTCAATTGCTCGTTCCGGGGCAACGAGGGTTACGATGGAGGCGCTCTACACATCACCGGAGGAACCGCGGCCTCGCTGACAAACTGCTTCGTCCAGGAAAACCTCGCCCGCTCGGATGGGGGTGCTGCCTACTTGAATGGCATCGACGCGATCTTCACCGGTTGCGTGTTCGCCACAAACCGCGCCACAAGCGATGGCGGCGCTCTCTATCACCATGACTGCTCCCCTACTTTTGCCCATTGCACACTGGCCGGAAACGCCGCCGGGCAGTCCGGAGGCGCGATCTATAACCGCACATGGAACACCGCAGATCCTGCGGCTCCGGTCCTGCGGAATTGCATCCTTTGGGGGAATCAAAAGGGACCCTATGCCGTTGCCTCAGGTGCCTCGGTCGAAGACATAACGACTCCTCATGCAACCACCTATTCCCACTGCATCATCGCTCATTCGGGCGGCAGTGCCACGTGGAATTCAGAACTGGGAATCGACCTCGGCTCCAATCTCGACGCGGACCCGCGATTTCTCATGCCGCACCTGCCCGGCACAACCGCATCACAGGCTATCGACCTTCGGGTGCACGTGGGTTCGCCAGCCATCAATTGCGGAAACAACTCACTCGTCCCCACCGATCAGGCAGATGCGGATGCCGATGGCAACACGGTGGAGACCCTACCCGTGGATCTCGCAGGAAGACCCCGGATAGTCGGAGCCAGCGTTGACATGGGAGCCTATGAAGCCGAAGCCGGTCCAGGCTGGCTCACTGCTGCGCCCCGCCTGCGTTTCGACACATTCAGCGGAGCTCACATCAACGCACTCGCTGTCTCCACACTCTTCGACACCTCCGCAGCGCAGTTTGCCATCGAGGCGCAAAGTTCCGCATCGGTGATCATCACACAGGTCGGAGCCAGCACCGGAGACCTCGACATCACGGTGCTTCCGGAAAGATTCGGCACGACGCTCGTGGTCATCCGGGCGACGGATTCATCCGGACGCTCTTCCTATCAAACGGTCACTGTCGATGTGTATCCACCCGCCGTCTTCGTGAAGGCCGCAGCCACCGGGAGCGCGAATGGACTGAGTTGGCAAAATGCATTTCCCACCTTGCAGGCGGCCTTGCAGTTCCCGCGGATTGCGGGATTCCCGCTGGAAATCTGGGTGGCACAAGGCGTTTACCGCCCTGACGATGGCCCGGGGCAGGTATCGGATACCGCAGTGTCCACATTTCAGATCCCCCCGAACTGCAGAGTCTATGGAGGATTCGCCGGCAACGAGGCCGAGAGGCACGCCCGTAACCCACCCGCCCATCCCACCATCCTAAGCGGCGATCTTGCTGGGGATGACCTTAACAGTGACGGCAACTCAGTCGCTGAAACCGTCGATGCCATCCGCGGAATCAATGCCGCCTGCGTTGTCGACGCAGACGCCTGCCTGGAGGGCGACACGATTGACAGTTTCATCATCACCGCTGCGGATGGCGGTTCATCCGGTAGCGGCCTCTCATGCACTGGAGGCACTCTCTCCGTGGTGGCTTGCCAATTCGAAGGCAATCGAGGAATCTCGGGCGGAGGGGTGTCATTCAAGAACGCCACGGCCTTCATCACGGACTGCCGCTTCTCTGCAAATCGCGCCGACGCCCGTGGCCGGAGCTTTACGAGCGAAGGAGGAGCCGCTTACTTCTTCGACTCAGTGGCCGTTCTCAACAACTGCCGTTTCATCGCCAACCAAGCAGCTGATAGTGATGGAGGAATCGGGGATGGCGGTGCAGTAAAGGTCTATGGGGGAGCATTCGTTACCCTGACAGGATGCGACTTTGAGAATACAGTGGCTGGAGGGGCGCTACGGGCCCAAAACACGTCCTTGGTCGTCAGCGACTGCCGGATCGCAGATACTCTATCCGGCGGAGGACTGCAGTGCTTGAATACCGCTACGACACTCATACGTTGCGTGATTTCCGGCAATCACGACGGCGGACTGAATTTCATTGGCGAAGTTCCCCTCACCTGCGTGAACACCGTAATCTCGGGGAACAGCAAGTCCGGCGACGGCGGTGGCGCTGCGCTCTCGGGCCACCAACCGATGCGTTTCACCAATTGCCTCATCACTGGAAACAGTTGCTGGAATTTCGGCGGTGGCATCGACAGTTGGGCATCGGATTCCGTTTTCACGAACTGTACCTTCACAGCCAACCGCTCCACTACACGCGGAGGGGCTTTCTATTCCGAAAGCGGCAGTTCCCAGAGCTTCATCAACTGCATATTGTGGGAAAACCAGACGGCAGGATCCACGACCTCGTCCTTCGCCACGTTGATCGGAAGCCCATACAGCACCCCGCCAGCCCATTTCCGCAACTGCATCGTCGCGAACTCCGGCGGCAGTGCTGTATGGAACACTCTCTCAGGATATGACAATGGCGGCAATCTGGATGCCGACCCGCGTTTCCTCGTTCCCCTTTCACCAACCGTAGCACCATCCACAGGCGGGGACTTCCAGATTGCCTATCGATCCCCCGCGCTTGATACGGGTCACAACGCGCCGGTCAGCGCCACTACCGATCTATTCGGCGCACCACGCATCATCAACGGCACAGTGGACATGGGTGTCTATGAAGGCCAGAATGACCAGTTCGATCTGGATGGCGACGGTCTCTCCGATGCCTTCGAACTCGCTGCGACCTTCCCTCCGTCCCGCACCGCGCTCGACCCCGCTGGCGATGCGGACCAAGACGGCCAGTCCAATCTGTTGGAGTTCGCCCTCGGGCGGAATCCTTTGGTTGCGGACAAGGAAAACACTCAGCAAGTGTCGATCATCGAACACGCGGGAAACCGCCATCTTTCCCTACGCTACCGCCGCAACCGCTGGGCGATGCAGTTTCTCGACATCAACGTCGAGCGAAGCTCAGACCTCGGGACGGAGGACGCATGGAACACCGGTGAAACCACCACTTCCGAGGTGGCACCTCTCGGTGACGCAGTGGACGAAATCACCGAGCGCTCACTGTTCCCTGTCCATCTCCATGCTTCGGAATTCCTGCGGTTGCACATTCAAACCTCCGCACCGTGACAACTGCCCCCTGCAGGCGAACTTGGCGATTGCGTATTCGCGGCGGGCGGTGAGTCTTATCCTTGGTTGCAAGGCAAAAGACGTTCAGAAGAAATCTAGCCCAAGTGGACAAATTCAAATCGAATCCAATGCCACCAGAGGTGAGAGACTTACGAACGTCATGAACGTTTCCGCGAGACGGACGTCGCGAGCATTCACGCGCCAGCACCTTTTCGCCCGAGCTAAATAACTCTCAATCAAGCGGCACTTGCTCCCGATTTCTGAGATCTAGGAGATCTCGCTCTTCCTACTCTTCAACGGAGGGCCCCTGGGGCCATGGACTGGAAAAAAGTGGTGCGCGCGAAAGGACTCGAACCTTCACAGGGTTGCCCCTACTAGAACCTGAATCTAGCGCGTCTACCAATTCCGCCACGCGCGCGTTGCTGGCTAACCAGCGGGCGGGAAAACATCATGGCGGCCGACCGATTGCAATCCCTTTTCAAAACATTTTCACCGGCAAGACAGAACCAGCCATCCGCTGCGCTTTCGCCGTTGCCATTCAGGTCTATTCTTCCACAGGTTTGATCCATGCAAAAGCTCACCCCCTTCACGATGATCGCCCTCCTCGGCGCGTCAGCCTTTTATTTCTCGGCGCGCTCGAATGGCACTCCACCGCCCGCACCTGTTGAGAAAAAGGCCGCGTCGAAAGTTGAACCGGCACCTGCGGCCGACACGAAGCCGGCCGAGCCCGCGAAGGAGGTCGAGCCCGCCGCCGTGAAGCCGACTCCTTGGCCGCAGGCGACCTCCGACATCCCGGTGGACCCGAAGGCCGTCTTCGGCAGCCTCCCCAACGGCATGCGCTATGTGATTTACCCGAACAGCGAGCCACCGAAGCGGGTGTCCCTGCGGATGCACATCGCTGCCGGGTCCCTCATGGAGGCGGACGACCAGCAGGGCCTCGCCCATTTCCTCGAGCACATGGTGTTCAACGGTTCCAAGCACTACAAGGCCGACGAACTGATCCCACGCATGCAGCGCCTCGGGGTCGGCTTCGGAGCCCACGTGAACGCCTTCACCTCCTTCAACCAAACGGTTTACATGCTCGACCTGCCTGAGCTCTCCGACGAGGTGCTCGACCTCGGCTTCACCGTCATGCGCGACTTCGGCGACGGCGCCCTATTGGGAGCGGAGGAGATCGACAATGAGCGCGGCGTGATCATTTCGGAAAAGGTCAGCCGCGATTCGGTCGAGTCCCGCATCCAGGAAAAGCAGTTCGAGCAGTTCCTCCCCGGCTCGCTGATTGCGAAACGCTTCCCGATCGGCAAGGAGGACGTGATCCTCAAGGCTCCACGCGAGCGCTTCGTGGATTTTTACTCCCGTTACTATGTGCCATCCCGGATGACCTTCGTGGTTGTTGGCGACATCGATCCGAAGGACATGGAGGCCCGCATCAAGGAGGCCTTCGGGTCGATGAAGAATCCCGACAAGCCCGGTGCGGATCCGGACCTCGGACCGGTGAAGTCTCCCGAGGGCCTGGAGACGGCGGTGTTCGCCGACAATGAGGTGTCCTCGACCGACCTTTCCCTCATGACCGTGCGACCGCACGTCGAGAAGCCGGACACCACTTCCAACCGCATCGCCGATCTCCCGCTGGCCCTGGCGAACTCGATCCTCGACCGTCGATTCGAGCGCCTCGCGAAAAAGGAGAACTCCCCCATCCTCGGCGGCTCCGCCTCGCATGATGAGGTTTTCAAGCATGTGGAGATCGGCGGCATCAGCGTGACCGCAGCCGATTCCAAGTGGCAGGAGGCATTGCCCGTCCTCGAGCAGGAATTCCGCCGCGCCCTGTTGCACGGCTTCACTGAAAGCGAGTTCGCCGAAGCCAAGTCGAATGTTCTCAATGCCTACGAGCAGGCGGTGAAAAGCAAGTCCACCCGCAAGTCGGAATCGCTCGCCTCGGGCATCGCCCAGGCCATCAATGAGGACTCGATCCTCACCACGCCGGAGACCGATCTGGAAATCGTCCGGAAGGGTCTCGAAGCCCTGACCCCGGAGGTCTGCCACGCCGAGTTCAAGAAACTCTGGGCGGATGTTGGCACCCACCTGATCCTCACCACCAAGGAAGCCCCGGAAAGCGCCAAGAGCGATCTCGCCGCGATCTATCAGGAGTCGGCGGGCAAACCGGTCGAGCCACCCGCCGCTGCCAAGTCCGCCGCCTTTGCCTACACCAGCTTCGGCACGCCGGGCAAAGTGACCAGCACCAAACAGGTTGAGGACCTCGGCATCAGCCAGCTCGTGCTTTCCAACAACGTCCGGGTCAACTTCAAGAAGACCGACTTCGAGAAGAACAACATCCGCCTGCTGGCCCGCATCGGCTCCGGCCAGCTCACCCAGCCCTCCGACAAGCCGGGCCTGGAAGCCTTTGCCACCTCGGTCTTCGAAGGCGGCGGACTCGGCAAGCACTCGAACGACGAGCTCCAACAAATCCTGGCTGGAAAGAACGTCGGGACCTCCCTGAAAATCGGTGAGGACGCCTTCACCCTCTCCGGTCGCACCACTCCTGCCGACCTGCTACTGGAACTCCAGTTGATGTGCGCCTCATTGACCGACCCGGGCTATCGCGAGGAGGCCCTGTGGCAGTTCCGCAAGGCCCTGCCCGCCATGGCCCAGCAACTGAAGCACTCCGCCGCTGGTCCTCAAACCGAGATCGAATCCTGGCTCCACGGCGGCGACCCGCGCTACACCCTGCCGCCGGTTGAAACCCTCGGCACCTACACCATCGCCGATGCGAAGAAGTGGCTGACCCCGGAACTGGAAAAGGGCTACCTTGAACTCAGCATCGTTGGTGACTTCGACGCGGAGGCGCTCGTGCCGATGCTCCTCAACACCTTCGGCGCGCTGCCCAAGCGCGCCGCTGCTCCGGCCGCCCTGGATTCCGCCCGCAAGGTCAAGATCCCGAACGCCCCGGCCAGCAAGACCTTCACCTACGAAAGCAAGATCCCACAAGGCATCGCCGGTGTTTACTGGAAGACCGATGGACTCCGTGGCAACACCATCGAAACCCGCCGCCTCAACATTCTGGCGGACATTTATGGAGATCGCCTGCGCGAGGAGATCCGTGAGAAGCTCGGAGCCTCCTACAGCCCGGATGCGGGAGTCTCCGGTTCGGATGCCCTGGAGAAGTTCGGCTACCTCGTCGGTCAAAGCGTCGGCAAGCCCGAAGACATCGAACGCCTCGGCACCGTCATGCGCGAACTCGCCGACAAGCTTTCCCTGCAAGGAGCCAGCGAGGACGAGTTTGATCGCGCCAAGAAGCCGATCCTTGCCAACCTGGAGAAAAGCAAGCGCGACAACAGCTTCTGGCTCGGCACCGTCATGGCCCAATGCCAGGAGGATCCCAAAAGGCTCGATCTTTCCCGCAACCGTGACGCCGACTATCGCTCGATCAGCCTCAAGGAGGTGAACGCCCTCGCAAGGAAGTATTTCGGCTCCTCGAATGCCATCCACATCGCCATCAAGCCCGCCAACTGAGTTCCGCGTTGATCCCGGCGCGTTCCTGCTTCATGCCTCCGTTGCATGAGTGATGACATCGGCCCCAACGAGGCACTGGAGGAGTTCACCACGATCGAGTCGATCTACGTGAGGCACCGCAATGCCCTGATGGTTCGCGGGAACTTCGTCTCGATCTACACCGACTACTACCTGCACCTGATGCAGCATGGCATCCGCCACAGCGCGGAGCTCGACCAGATCCTCAAGGACCAGCTCGCCATCCAGACCCTCCATCTGGTGGCGAGACCCTGGGCGGAGACCATCGCGTGGACCGTCAACCTCCGCGCCCCACGCATCAATCTTTTCGTCACCGGTGGATCGCTCTCCGAATCAATCACCGGCCGGATCTTCACCGAGGATGTGAGGGAGCCGGATCGCAACCTGTTCTACGCCCAGACCCTGGTCCACGGCCATGACGAGCCGCGGCTCTCGACCATCGAGGTGGAGGGCAAGGATCCCGTGCACTGGATTTCCCAGTACTACGATCAATCCGAACAACGCCCGGGAAAGGTCTTCCGCCTGCCAGACGAAACCTTCGTGCTGGTCGCCGCCCAGCCGGACTGCGATCTGGAGTGGTTCGAGTCGCTCGATGAGGAGTCCGTCGCCAAGATTGAGAAAATCGAGGAAACAGGCCTGCTCGAGACACGCCGCTTCCGCTTCCACTGCGGCTGCACCCTCGAGAAGATCCTCCCGATCCTGGGAGGATGGCGGGAGCGCCCGGACGACTTGTTTGAAGGTGAGAACGAGATCACGCTCCAGTGCCCACGCTGCGCCGCCCGCTACACGGTGACCCGTGACATGATCTAACATCCCAACGCCTGTCTTGAAGGTCTTCCATCATTCACGCTTCGGCGATGCGGCCTCGCTCGTTTCCGTCAGGAACGGCCAGCGGATCGCGGTCTGCATCCCCACCCTCGACGAGGCGGAAAGCATCGGCTCGATCGTGACGACGATCCGCAGGGAACTGATGGAGCGGCACCCCCTGGTCGACGAGTTGCTGGTCATCGACTCCGGCTCCTCGGACGACACCCGCCTGATCGCGGCGGATGCAGGGGCGAGGGTTTTCCTTTCCGCCGAGATCGCCCCGGAACAAGGCAGCTTTCGCGGCAAGGGGGAGAACCTTTGGAAAGCCCTCCACGCCACCGACTGTGATCTCATCTGCTTCATCGACGGCGACATCGGGAACTTCGGTCCCCATTTCGTCACGGGACTCGTCGGCCCGCTTCTAACAGATCCTTCGATCGGCCACGTGAAGGCCTTCTACGAACGCCCGATCACCCAGGCGGACGGCTTTCGCCCCACCGGTGGAGGTCGCGTTTCGGAAATCCTCGTGCGTCCCCTGCTCTCTCTGTTCTATCCGGAACTCACCGCCTTTCTCCAACCGCTCTCCGGCGAATACGCCGCCCGGCGTGAGGTCTTCCGCTCGCTGCCTTTTCCTGGCGGCTACGGGGTCGAACTCGCCCACCTGATCGACCTATCTCGGAGCCTCGGGCTCGATGCCATGGCCCAGACCGACCTCGATCAACGCCAACATCGCAACCGCAGCGATGAGGAACTCGGCCGCATGTCCTTCGGCATTCTTCAGGTGCTCTTCCGCCGCCTCCAGCGGGACGGCAAGATCGATCTGAACCTTGAGCTGCCGCAGTGGCTCCAGACCTGGCAGTTCGATGGCAGATCGCTGATCAACAGCCCCCTCCACCTCGCCGAACCGGAGCGACCGGCACTTGAGGCATGAAGCCAGATAGGACTTGAGCGACCGAGGGCCACGAAGCAGGGTCCCTTCATGAGACTCCATGTGCTCGCCGCCCTGTTCGTTCTCGCCGTAGTGGCCTCCTGTTCCGCGAAAAAGAAGACGCCGGAACTCGCAACCCGCGATTGCTTCCAGGCGCTCGCGAAGGGTGATTTCGAATCGGCCTCGAAGTTCTTTCCCAACCCGCAGGCGGATCTGAAGTGGGCGAAGAGCTACTATCAAGGGCAGGATCTGCCGGCGATCTTCGGCATTACCGTGAATGACACGGTGATGCACGATGACAAGGCCATCGTGACCTACACGCCTGGCAAAACACTCCTCTACAATTTCGATGGCCGCAGCATGGCCTTGCTGTCGCGCAAGGATGGTGCCTGGCATGTCGATCTGAGGGAGTCGCTGGAGTTGATGAGCAATCTCGGATCGAGCGGGAAGATCGTGGATCTGATTTTGCTGAAAGCCCTGGTCGACAAGTCCACGGTGAAGCTCGGGAAAGCCCCCGCCACAGTCGAGGAGGCGCTCGAAGACGAGGAGGATGCATCGCTCCGGAAACGCAAGGCCTCGTGGGCGCAAGGCTACGAGTACTTTCCGGAGGGCGCCACCCGCGGCGGGGAATCTGCGGTGATGTTCTATGCACGGCAGGCCGTCGATCCCGGGCTCTATCTGGGGATTTCCAAAAACCGGTATTTTATCTCAGACGGAACCAAGGTTCTTCTGACGATCGCGGCGGCGGCGGCGCAGTGAGATTCAAGTTTTCCGATGCCCGGATTCGAGTATTGAATGATGTCATGAGCGTGGAGATCCGCCTTCTCAGCCCCGATGACCTGACTGCCGCCGTTGGCCTGCTGGGGCATCTGAATCCGGACGTGCCCGAGGAGGTGGTGCGCCGTCGATTCGAGACGATCCTGAGCGATCACCCACATTACCAAGCCTACGGAGCCTTTGAGGAAAACACCCTGATCGGACTCGCCGGGGCCTGGGTCGCCACCAAGGTCTGGTGCGGTCTTTATCTCGAAGTGGACAATCTTGTGATCGATCCCGCCCACCGTTCCTGCGGTGCGGGCACGCTCTTGCTGAAGACCCTGGAGATCCGTGCGAAGGACCTGGGTTGCAACCTCCTGGTGCTCGACAGCTACGTGTCCAACAGCGCCTCGCACCGGCTCTATCACCGGCTCGGATACGAGATCCGTGGGTTCCATTTCGTGAAGGAACTCGAAGACCTGAATGGCTAGTCCCATGGCCGTGGTGATCGTCCACTACCATCTGAACGCAGGTGGCGTCACGCGTGTGATCGAGGAAACCTCTCGCTGCCTCAGGGAAGGAGGTGTTGCGCATGTTATTCTAACAGGCTGCGCATCAACTGGATCGGATCTGCCCTTTCGGGTGATCGAGGGACTCAACTACCTCCGTGAGACCGGGGGGCACAGCGCACAACGGCTCTTGGATGAAATGAGATCCGTCACCGTGCAGGCTCTCGGTCCCGGACCTCATGTCTGGCATTTCCACAACCACTCGCTCGGAGTGAATCTGATGATGCCTGAAATCGTCGCCCTCCTCGCAACGGAGGGAGAACGCCTGATCCTCCAGCTTCACGATCTCGCCGAAGACGGACGGCCCGGAAACTATCCACTGCTTGCAGCCAGTGAAACACCCTACCCGGACGCGCCGCAGATCCGATATGCCTTCGTGAACTCGCGGGATCGCGGGCGTTTCATCGCCGCAGGCGTGCCGGAGGAGCGCTCCGTGCTGCTGCCGAACCCGATCCGGATACCCGCCGCATCGCCCGAGAGCAGCTCCAGCCCGGCCCGTGTGCTCTACCCAGTGCGTGGCATCAGGCGGAAGAATCTCGGCGAGGTCTTCCTGCTCGCAGCCCTTTCGCCGGAGGGAACGCGATACGCCACCACCCTCGCGCCAACCCAGTTACGATGGCTGCCGTACTTTGAGGAGTGGCGGATGTTTTCAGAAAGCTCAGGCCTGCCGGTGGACCTGGCCGTGGTTGGCAGGCTCCCGGCAGAAGATGGCGATTCCTCGTTCGAATCCTGGCAAGCCCAGGCCACACATTTCCTCAGCACCTCGGTGGCGGAAGGCTTCGGCCTCGCCTTCCTGGAAGCTGCAGCAATTGGGAAGCCCCTGCTTGGCCGGGATCTGCCCACGGTCACCCCCGATCTGAAAAATCAGGGAATCAAGCCCGGCCGGCTCTATCAACGCCTCCTGGTGCCCTGCGCTTGGATCGACTGCGGACTCCTGAACCAACGTCTGACCGACGCACTTCAGGCCCGTTTCGAGGCCTATGGCGGCGATTTCGATCACGATCGCGTCGAGGAGATGCGAGAGGCGATGCATGTCGATGGCCATTTCGATTTCGGAAATCTTCCCGAGGAGCTCCAGCGGATGGCCATCCATCGATTGCTGAACGGCGCCCCTTCGGATGAAGTGCTGGTCGAGGTGGACGGCCGACGTGTTCCTGCCTCGGCTTGGCTGGAGCAAACCCTGGAGTGGCGCACTCCTTCCGTCACAGCCAGTCAGCTCGACCACTACTCTCCCACTGCTCATCTGGCCCGCCTCACCAGCCTTCACAACGAACTTCTCGCCACCGAGCCGCAAGCGCCCGCCTTCCTTGAGAAGCGCCGTGTGCTTGAGCAATACCTCGGGGCAGAGAACTTCCATTTCCTGCTGACCTGACATGGCCCTTTCCGATCCAACCCTTCGCGCGGTGATCTTCGACGTGCATGGCACGCTCCTCTCAGGCGGAGGTCCGATGCGCTATCATCCCGAGGCCGATCTCCGGATTCTGGAACGGCTGCGCCGAAACGGTCACTGCGTGGAAGGAAGCCCGACCCGTTCTCTGGAAGAAGCCGTTGCCCGTCATCACCAGCAGGCGAAGCATGCGTTTCCTGAAATCGATCTCCGTACCCTGTGGGCCGATCTTCTCGACGTTGAGGCCGTCACCACCGAGTGGTTGACCGACCTCGAAGACGCCCGCCAACCCCTCCGCCTGATGCCGTCCGCCCGTGAGGCGCTCGCCGACCTTTCCTCACGTCATTTCCCTCTC
Source organism: Verrucomicrobiaceae bacterium (assembly GCA_027485995.1). GTDB lineage: Bacteria > Verrucomicrobiota > Verrucomicrobiia > Verrucomicrobiales > Akkermansiaceae > Luteolibacter. The sequence goes on along the minus strand of JAIXPW010000269.1, from coordinate 506 downwards.
GGCCTGCTTTCGAACGCCCAGGCCGACACGCTGCCGGTCCTCTGCCGGGAGCTCGGTGGAAATCCATTCGAGGACGACCTCTGCGTGCTCTCCTATCAACATGGGATCGCCAAGCCCGCCGCACGCCTGTTCGAGATCCTCGTCGCCCGACTCGCCATGCGCGGCATCCCGCCATCAGCCGCTGTACTGGTCGGAAATGATCCGCTGCACGACATCGCCCCCGCCAAGGCCATCGGCATGAGAACCGTGCTCCTGACCGCTGAGCCCGACTTTCCACCCGATCAGGCCGACGCGGTGATCACCGACCTTGCGCAGCTTGGAGGCCTGCTCGCTTGAGTCAGAACGCCTGAAAACAAAGAGGCCCGCCATTGCTGGCGGGCCTACCTAACTCGAACGGACTGGCGGAGCGGACGGGGCTCGAACCCGCGACCTCCAACGTGACAGGCTGGCGCTCTAACCAACTGAGCTACCGCTCCAGAGCCGCCCGTTCGGGGTGCGCGGAAGCT
>JAIXPW010000025.1 GCA_027485995.1 Verrucomicrobiaceae bacterium | reverse complement strand
ATCTTCGTGCCGAGCGACACCTCCGGCCACATCCCGGACGACAAGTGGGCGCTGACCTTCAACATCAACGTCACCGGCAGCTACCTCGTCGCCGACGAAGCGTTCAAGAGCTGGAAGGAACAGGGCCTCAAGGGCAACCTCGTCCTCACCACCTCCGCCAACGCCGCCGTCGCGAAAAAGGGCTCGCTCGCTTACGACACCTCGAAGGCCGCCGCGAACCACCTCGTCCGCGAACTTGCCATGGAGCTCGCTCCGCTGGTCCGCGTGAACGGAGTTGCTCCGGCCACCGTGGTTCAGGGTTCCGCCATGTTCCCGCGCGATCGAGTCATTGGCTCGCTCGCGAAATACGCCATCCCCTACACGGATGACGAAGCCACGGAATCGCTGGTCTCGAAGCTCGCGCAGTTCTATGCCGACCGCACCCTTACCAAGGCCCCGATCACCCCGGCCGACCAGGCGGAAGCCTACTTCCTCCTGATCTCCCAGCGCCTTAGCAAGACCACCGGACAGATCGTCACCGTCGACGGCGGCCTGCACGAAGCCTTCCTGCGCTGATCGATTGAAATTCCCCAAAGCCGCATGGATGAGCCCTCTCGTCCGTGCGGCTTTTTTGTCGAAGAGAGGGGCCAGTGGCCAGGATTCAGGGGTCAGGAAGAGTTTAGAGTTGAGAGTTGAGAGAATCGTGGCTGCGAGCGTCCCGCTCCAGTCCGTCCCCGGCTCGTCTCGCTCCGGGTCTTCCTCTTCGTTCGTAGTTCCGCCCTTCAGGGGGCTCTTCATTGTCACATCGTGACATCCGACCGTAGCCGTGGGTTTTAACCCACGGACCCTTCGTTCGAAGGATTCGCGTCGCATCGCGACGCTTGAGCGGCGGAGCGGTTCTTCCTGCTGCTTTTGTAAACGGACATCCGGATCCAATCCCGCTGATTCAATCGTCGCGACGCGACTCCATTCCTGTTGGTCGGTTGGTCCGTGGGTTGAAACCCACGGCTAGGTTCATCCAGTCGCTCTGCGACGAAGACGACTGACGATTTGCCCTGCGCCGAAGAGGCGAGGGGACCCATCCATATCCTGAAGGGATGACAGCCAATAGCCCGGGGTCGAGGAGCGATCGCGACGACCACCCCGGCTAGTCCGATCTCAAAAAATCGCACCCTGAAAGGCGTGCCAGAAGTGCCGGAAATCACCGACCCTCGCTCGCCGCTGCGACCCACTGCCGGGGGCGAATCCTTCTTGTTCCAACGCTCCCCGGGTGGTCGGCCGGGATACGGCCTCCTCCTTCGCCGAGGCTTCGGAGGACAAGCTGCTGGTTTCGATCCCTGCCGAGATCAAGAATCGAACTGCTGTGTAACCTCCATGGATTTCGATCTTGGCCCTTATTCATTACGAATCTAAAAGCCCGTCATGAACGAGATCTCCAAAATCCACGCGGCCGAGTCGTCTTTGCCGATGCTCACCGACCGGTCGGTGGTTATCCCCATCATCAGCTCGGTCGTTCAATAGAAATGTTTGGTCTCGAAATTATGAAATTTCCCCAACTGTTCTCATTCTTAGTCTTCCTCTTGACCGCAATTTCTTCTTTTGGAATATGCCCAACTATTCCACTTCGGACATTCGACAAGGAGCGAGGGTTCAATCATGTAATAGTGTACAAAGACGATAAGACGGGGATGACCAGCTTTCACATCACGGTAGATCCGAGGGCTTTTCTCTCGCATTTTAAGCACGCCTTCCCCGCGAGCCGAGGACAAGCTCGTATCACACTTCGTGCCAACAATACGAAGGATTTTAAAGGTGTTACAGTAGACTATGGAAGACTGAATTACGGCGATTCAGAATTCGAGATCAGATTCGAGGTGCCATCAACGGATCTGTCTCATTACGAATTGGAGTTTGATTGTTCGATATCTTCAAGGAAGGGTGAGGATTCGGTGATCGGCGGCGAGATAAATGTCGCAAGCCTTCAGGAATTTCGCGACGCGAAGGATACAGTTACGGAAAGTAGTCCGATTTGGAAAGAGCTTGAAGAGGAACATCGAAAAATGATGCAGCAGGGCGATTTTGGCTCCGGCAGCAGATGGCCCATCAAGGATGAAGCACAGACCGAACATGCCGCGCCAACCGACGGCGACAAACCCGCAAATTAGATTCGAGCATCCATCCCTCAGATGCGCTTTAACGTCGTAATCTTCACCTGCCAATCATGCCCCTCCGCATCCTCCACTCCATCCTCCTCACCGCCTGCCTCGCCTCAGCGGCAGAGCCTTCTCTCCCCGAACGCATTTCAAACCGCGACCTTCCCTCCATCTTCCAAGCCTGGAACGACGCGGCTCCCGTCGACGGGGCGGATGTGGTGACGATGCAGGCGCGGCATGATTTGGTGTTTGTGCATCCGTCGATGGTCGGTCTCCAGTCGCCAACCTTCGAGGGCACGACCTTTGAATTTTCCCCTGCGGATCTCGCCAAGGCAAAGGCCAGACGGGCGGCCTTGTTGGAGAAGAACTCCCATCTGATCCTGATCGCGGAGATCCGTTACCGCGATGCGCCGAAGGGCTTCATCCCGGAAGAGTCCCCATGGTGGAAGCGCGATGCCGATGGCAAGTACGTCATGGGCTGGGCAGAAGGAGGCTATCGGCTGCTCGATGTGGCGCATGCCGATTGGCAGGCCCAGGTCGCGAAGCGGGCGAAGGCGGTGATGGACAGCGGCGTGTTTGACGGCGTGATGCTCGATTGGTGGACCGACGACGAGGATCGGGTGAACCTGATCCGCCGCATTCGTGAGACGATTGGCAAGGACGCGCTGGTGCTGGTGAACTCGAACGACAAGTCCATTCCCCGCACCGCCGCGCTGGTGAACGGCCTCTACATGGAATGCTATCGCACCGAATCGCCGGAAGACTGGAAGCGCATTTCCGAGACCCTGCGATGGGCCGAGCAGACGCTGCGCACGCCACGGATCAACTGCCTGGAAAGCTGGAGCCATGAATCACGAAAGGACCTACATCGGATGCGCGCGGTGACCACGCTTTCGCTCACCCAGTCCGATGGCTACTGCCTCTTCGGCGATCCGAATGATCTGCCGACTCCGGATCATCTGCACGACTGGTATCCCTTCTGGGACAAGGGTCTGGGGCGTCCATTGAAGTCGGGCGTGAAACGCGCCGATGGAGCCTGGGAGCGTGAATTGACGGCGGGCACCGTCGTTTACAACCCGGCAGGAAATCCTGGCATCAAGATTCGCTTCGACAAACCACGCCGGAGTCGGGCGACGGGGATCAACAACATTGAGCATGCACTCAATGCCAATGATGGAGATATCTTTCTGAGCGAGTCGGGAGGAAGGTGAGGGGCAAGGAGTTCGAACGAGGGTCGCTGGAGGAAGAGCAGCCTGAAGGCGTGACTACGAACGTTTGATCACAGATCATCCCTCGCGATGCCTTGCTGGTATCGGCGATTGCGGTCCTTGAAGACCCGTTCGTTTTGCCGTTGGAAGCTTGCCGCGTCGGCTCCATCGAGCACCTTTTCGTGGTAGTAAACGCGTTTTGCGTCCTTCGCATAGCGGGCGAAGCTGGTGGCCCAGTTCTTTTCGTGATCGGGGGAGACCACTTCAAAGGTCGCGAGGTCGGCCCCGGCGATGATGTTCCCAAGGAAATAGGCCTGCTTGCTGTCCTTCGCGTATCCGAAGGGAAGGACCGTGAAGGAAGCTGGATCCGCGATGGGGCAGGCTTTCTCGCCGACGTAGTAGCGCAGCTTGTCGTGGGCCCACATCTGCTCGTCGAAGGTGTTCCAGGGATCTTCGCCGCCAGTGGTGATGAGCTTGGAGGAGATCAGCAGTTTGAATGATGGCAGATCGACATTCAGCGGCACCATCGGGCTGCCCTCGACTTCGGTGAGAATGACATAGTAGTCATTTTTGTCGCGAGCCACCCTGCCGCTGCCGATCAGTTCGAAGCTGGCCGGGTCCGCGCCCTTGATGATGAGGCCGTTTGAATAAACGTGGTTCTTGTCACGTGCCTTGCTGCCATCCAGGCCTTCGAGGTGGGTGGTGGCATCCTGTCCCTTGGCGCCTTCGACCACCTTTCCGTCGTAGTAGGTGCGTGCGGCATCTCCCGAATAGCGGGTATCCGATACCCTGAAGGTGATCGGGTCCGCACCGGGGATCGCGACGCCTTCGTAGTAAACGTGGGTGGCGTCCTTGGCGCGCAGGTAGGAATCGAGGGTTGTGAAGGTACTCACGTCCACGCCTTCGAGCTGCTTTCTGTTAGGCACCCAGTTGCCGAAGAGGTTCTGGTTGCTGGTGTAGTACACGACGTTGCCTTCCACCTGGTAGCCATCGGGGATGGTTGGTGGGCTCGATGGCGGCCCGGTGGTGAAGCTGGCGTTGGAGAAGAGATTGCTGACAAAGCTGACGCCTTTCCAGGCCGCCACGACGAGGGTCGCGATGCCAAGAGAAACGGCGATGAGGCAGCCAAGGGCGATCTTGCGACGGGTTTTCATCGGCTCGTGGGCAGGCGCTCGTGGTTCCTCCAGAGGGTTTTTAAAAGCGGCTCCGGTCTTGTTGCACGAGATGACCCGCTCCGTGCAAGGCAACAGTTGCGTGGCGCGCTTCATCCGGGCTTAGGGGGGAAAGGCGGAGTGGTGGGACTTTTGGGGCTGGGGCGGTGCCAGGATTGCAACCGAATCGGAACCTGGAAGGCTGGGATTTCATCAGGTCGTGAGATTTGTTGCGGATTTCACATTGCCTTTTGCCCGCTCGGGACAATGGTCCCCGCGCCATGAATGAACGGCATGCACCCGTGCCGGAAATCGGCAAGAAGCCCCCGGAGACCACGGGTTGGAAGGACATTGTCCGCAGGTATCAGCTTCCGTCGAAGCGCAAGAGCGCCTGGCAGCTCGCCAACACGCTTGTGCCTTACGCCTTGCTGTGGGTGGCGATGCATTTCGCGCTGACGGTTTCCTGGTGGCTGGTGGTTCCACTCGCGATGCTGGCCGGGGCCTTCTTGATCCGCACTTTCGTGATCTTTCACGACTGCACCCATGGCTCGTTCTTCAAGTCGAAGCGCGCCAACGAAATCACCGGCTTTCTAACAGGCGTATTGGCGATGACGCCCTTTCACCAATGGCGCATGGAGCACACGGTCCATCACTCGGCAGCCGGTGATCTGGATCGACGGGGGATCGGCGATGTCTGGACGCTGACCGTGCAGGAGTACCTGGAATCCTCCCGCTGGCGGCGCGTTTCGTACCGCATTTTCCGGAATCCCTTCGTGCTGTTCGGAATCGCGCCTCTGCTGCTGTTCCTGGTGGTCAACCGCATCCCGGTCAAGGAAGCAAACCGCAGCGTGAGGAACTGGCTGATGGTGACCAATCTCACCGTCCTCGCCCTGGCGGTGGGGCTTTCGATGATCTTTGGCGTGGTGAACTATCTGATCATTCAGCTCATCATCATCTCAGTGGCCAGCATCGGCGGAGTGTGGCTGTTTTATGTCCAGCATCAGTATGAGGACGTCTATTGGGAACGGAAGCCGCAGTGGGACTTCGCCCAGGCCGCGCTGGCGGGCAGTTCGTTCTACAAGCTGCCGAAGATCCTCCAGTGGTTTTCCGGTAACATCGGCTTCCACCACATCCATCACCTCAGCCCGCGCATTCCGAACTACCAGCTTGCCCGCGCCCATGAGTCGGAACCGATGTTCCAGCAGGTCGAACCATTGACCCTGCGGAAAAGCTTCAAGTCGATCTCGTTCCGGCTCTGGGACGAGGAAAACCGCCAGCTCACCGGGTATCGTGCCTTGAAGGGCCGGCGCACCGTGGCGGCGGATTCCATCCGCCAAGCCGAATAATGGGGGCCAGGCGCTTGAAAAGCGCCGCCACGAGCTTCACTTCGACGCCGCGCCGGAGGGGAAGATGAGGTTCATGAGGAGGGTCAGGAAGAAGTTCACGATCAGGATCGCGAGGGCGGAGTTGACCATCGCCTGGGTGGTGCCGCGACCGACCCCGACCGCGCCTTGATTCGCCTTGAGTCCCTGGTGGCAGGAAATGATCACGATGAGCAGGCCGAAGACGAGGCCCTTGACCATGGCGATGGTGATGTCGGTCAGGTCGGTGTAGCGCCCCATCTGGTTGACCCAGTAGTAGAAATTCACGCCGAAGGGACCGGTGCCGACAACCACCGAGGCCACGATCCCAAAGGCGGCGGACTCGGCGATCAGCAGGGGCATGGCGATGAACATGGCGAGGATGCGCGGGGTGACGAGGTAGTCGATCGGATGGACGTTCATCGAACGCAGGGCATCGACCTGCTCGGTGACCTTCATCGTGCCGATCTCGGCGGCCATGGCCGCTCCCACTCGTCCGGCCAGCATCAGGGCGGTGATGGACGGCCCGAGTTCGCGGAGCATGGCCACGCTGACCAGGGCACCGGCCCCGGTTTCCATGCCGAGCGGCTTGAACTGGAACAGGGCCTGGGCGGAGAGCACCGCTCCGGTGAAGGCTCCTGTTAGAATCACCACCGGTTGTGAGCGGAAACCGGTCTCCGCCACTTGGGCGATCACCATGCGGGTGCGGATCTTTCCCTTCGTGATCGAAATGAAGACCTCTTTGATGAGCAGGGCGACCTCCCCCAGATACTGGAGGAATTCAAGGCTGAGCCTGCCAAGTGCGAGGATCGGGGTCACGGCGGAACCATGGCCCTTCCCGGGAGGATCGCCAAGAATCAAGCGATGAACGGTGTACGATTCTTGGAGGCGGGAGGGGGCTAAACCGCTTGCCTGCAAGGCTGGTTGGGTCACGATCACGTCCTCACGCCGCTTTTCACGAATGAAATCACCCCACGGACGGTCCGCCGGTATCCTGCTTCCCGCCTTTTCTCCACGACGCTCCGGCGATCTGGGAATCGGCGATACCCGCTCGTTCCGCGAGTGGATCGACTGGGCGGCCGCCCATCAGGTGGGCTTTCTTCAACTTCTGCCAATCCAGGAAACCGGCGACGACAACAGCCCCTACAACGCGATTTCAGCGATCGCGCTCGAACCGGTTTACCTGAGCTGCGATCCACAGGACCTGCCGGGCATCACGGCCGAGGAGGTGTCGGAGGTTCGATTTTCGATGGGGCCCGCCCTTCAGGACCGGCTCGTGGATTACGCGGTGGTGCGGAAATCGAAGCGTGCGCTGTTGGAACTCGCATGGCCCCGTTTCGCGGCGACGGATGTTTCGCTGAAGGCGGAGTTTGATGCCTTTCGGGCCGAAGAAGCCTCCTGGTTGGCGGACTACTGCGTTTATCGTTGGTTGATGGAGCGCAATGGGGGCAGGGAAACGTGGGATCTTTGGTCGGATGACTGCAACACCCCTGAAAAGGCCCGGGCCTTGCTGGCCTCCGAGCGCGAAGCCCATCCGGCTGCGGTCGAGGAGCGGCTTTCCTTTTTCGCCTGGGTCCAGTGGCTTTGCTTCCGGCAGTGGCGGGCTGTTAGAATGCATGCCGATGAGCGTGGTGTGAAACTCATGGGCGACATCCCGATCGGGGTGAGCTGGTACTCGGCCGATGTGTTCTTCAACCAGGAGGACTTCGACCTCGGCTGGTGCGGAGGCGCGCCGCCCGAACTGATGTTCAAGTATGACCCCTTCATCCGCAAGTGGGGCCAGAACTGGGGGATCCCGCTGTATCGCTGGGACAAGATGGAGGCCGAGGGCTTTCCCTGGTGGCGGCAGCGGATTTCAAAGCTCACGGAGATTTTCCATATCTTCCGCATCGACCACATCCTTGGATTCTATCGCATCTACGCCTTCCCGTGGAGACCACAGCGCAATGCCGAGTTCCTCAATCTCACGCCCGAAGAAGCGGCGGAGAAAACCGGTGGCCTGCTGCCCGGTTGGGCGTGGCGACCGGATGACACGGCAGAGAACATGTCCGCGAACCGCGACGAAGGCGATCGTCGATTGAAGATGGTGATCGAGGCCGCAGGCGGGGCGGAGGTGGTTGGCGAGGATCTGGGCTGTGTGCCGGAATACGTGCGACCGCATCTCGAGTCGCTGGGTATCGCCGGGTTCCGGATTCCGCATTGGGATTTCGATGACGAGGGGCATGTCGTGCCACCGACCGAACTGCCCGAGTGCAGCTTCGCGACCTACGCCACGCATGACCACGATACCCTCTCGGGAATGTGGAACAGCTATCGGGCCGATATTTCGAATCCCCAGTCCGATCCCGAAGAGGTTCGCAAGGCGGAGTTCAATCTCAAGCTGCTGGCTGAGTTCGCGGGCATCCCGGAAACCCATCCCTGGCCAGCGTATTCGGATGTCCATCAGTGGCGTCTGATCAAGAACCTGCTTTCCTCCCGCTCCCGCTACGCCGCCCTGCTGATCACCGATCTGACGGGCATGCCCGACCGATTCAATCTCCCCGGCACCGTCGGCGGCGAGAACTGGCGATTGCGCCTGCCTTGGGCACCATCGGGCTCCCTTTCGGACCAAACGCTCCATGCGGCTTCGGACAAACTGGCGACCTTGATTGCGCTCTCGGGACGTGCGAGGGTGTAGGCCCGTCCTCGCCCATGAATTGCTGCAAACCGCCTGTCGTACATCCTCCGAAGCCTTGTTGCTGTGGGGGGCATGGAAAGTCTGCGGTCGCCTCCGCCGCGAAGCCAGGGCAGTTCACCTGCCCGATGGATCCCGAGGTGATTTCGGATCTGCCGGGGGACTGTCCGGTCTGTGGGATGGCGCTGGAGCAGGTGACACCCCTGCCAGGGCGCGCGACCTTTACCTGCCCGATGCATCCGGAGATCGAGCAGGAAACGCCCGGCGATTGTCCGCTCTGTGGCATGCCGCTGGAAGCAAAGGCGGTGTCGAATGTCGCGGATGAGCATGCGAAGCGCGAGATCCGCGACCTTTCTGTTAGATTCTGGGCGGGTCTTGTGCTGACCGTTCCGGTGTTTCTGTTGGCGATGCTGCCGATGGTTCCGGGGCATCTGTTAGAGAAACTCGTTGGTTCTCCGATCTCGAAGTGGATCCAGTTCGCGCTGACGACCCCCGTGGTGTTCTGGTGCGGCTGGAGCTTCTTTGTCAAAGGCTGGCGATCCCTCAAGGGCTGGAACCTCAACATGTTCACCCTGATCACCCTCGGGGTGGGAGCCGCCTACCTCTACAGCGTGGTCGCCGTGCTTTTCCCGGGCCTGTTCCCGGAGTCCTTCCGGCATCATGGAACGGTGGAGCTCTATTTCGAAGCGGCGGCGGTGATCATCGTGCTGGTGCTGTTAGGCCAACTTCTGGAGGCCCGGGCGCGGGGTCGGACCGGGGAGGCGATCCGCTCGCTTCTGGATCTTTCGGCGAAGTCGTCAAAGCGTCTAACAGAAACGGGTGAGGAGGAGGTCGCGATCGATCGTCTGGTCATCGGCGACCGGCTGCGGGTGCGTCCGGGTGAGAAAATTCCCGTCGATGGCACGATTCTCGAAGGCAGCAGCACGATCGACGAGTCGATGATCACCGGCGAACCACTGGCGGTTGCGAAACAGACTGGTGATCCGGTGGTCGGAGCCACGATCAATCAGACCGGCTCGTTTGTGATGAGCGTTGGAAAGGTCGGGGCGGACACGCTGCTCGCGCAGATCATCCAGATGGTTTCGACGGCGCAGCGCAGCCGAGCACCGATCCAGAAAGTCGCCGACAAGGTGGCCGGTTACTTCGTGCCTGCGGTGATGGCCGTTTCGCTGACCACCTTCATCGTCTGGTCGATCTGGGGCCCAGCGCCTACGATGGCCCTCGGTCTGATCAATGCGGTGGCGGTGCTGATCATTGCCTGCCCCTGTGCGCTGGGGCTCGCGACTCCGGTTTCCATCATGGTGGGGATCGGTCGTGCGGCGCGGGAGGGGATTCTCATCCGCGATGCCGAGGCCATCGAGACGGCCGGGAAAATTGACACACTGGTCATGGACAAGACCGGGACTCTAACAGCCCGCAGACCGACAATCACCGGCTTCACGGTTTCATCCGGAACCGAAGCGGCGGACGTGCTGTCAGCGGCTGCGGCCCTGGAAAGCCTGAGCGAACATCCACTTTCGAAGGCCATTCTGGAACGGGCTCGCGGGGAGGCGGTGAGTTTTCCCTCGGTCTGCGGATTTCGATCCACCACGGGCGGAGGTATTTCGGGGGAAATCGGGGATGAAAGCTGGCACGTCGGAAAGCGGTCGTTCATCGAGGCCGAGGGAGCGGCAATTCCTGAAGAGCTTCTCAAATCCGCTGAGGAAGGTGAGCGTCAGGCCCGGACCGTGGTCTGGGTCGCCCATGGGAAAGCCGCCGTCGCGATTTTTTCCATCTCCGATCCGATCAAGGAAAGCACTCCGGCCGCCATCGCCGAACTTCATCGGCTGGGCATCCGACTGGTGATGGCCACCGGCGACAACGATGCCACCGCGCAGGCGGTCGGGCGCGAGTTGAAGATCGACGAGATCCACGCAGGCCTCTCACCGGCTGACAAGATCCAGCTCATCCGCGACCTCAAGGCCAGTGGCCGACGCGTCGCAATGGCGGGCGATGGCATCAATGACGCACCAGCCTTGGCCGAGGCGGAGGTTGGCATCGCCATGGGCACCGGCACCGACGTGGCAATCGAAAGCGCGCCCATCACCCTGGTAAAGGGCGATCTTTCCGGCATTGTCCGCGCCGTCCTTTCGAGTCGGGCGGTGATGCGGAACATCCACCAGAACTTGTTTTTCGCCTTCGCCTACAACCTCGTTGGCATCCCGATCGCGGCCGGCATCCTGTATCCCTTCACGGGCATGCTGCTCAGCCCGATGATCGCCGGTGCGGCAATGTCGCTGTCGTCAGTGTCGGTGATCTCGAACGCGCTGCGTCTTCGAAGCATGAAACTCCGCGACTGAGCTTCAGCGTCCGGCCATCGTTTCGACCGTCACGCCCTTGAGATACTCGGTCTCGGGAATCGAGAGCACCACCGGATGATCGGCGCGCTGGCCGTGGTTGGCGACGAGACGCAGGGTCTTCTTCGCGTCCACGGCGGCATCGATCAGGTTGTCCACGAACAGCTCGCGGCTGGCGTGGTGGGAGCAGCAAAAGGTCGAAAGCATGCCGCCCTTGTCGAGGAGCTTCAGCGAGCGGAGGTGGATCTCCTTGTAGCCGCGCATGGCGTCCATGAGGGTCTTCTTGTTTCGCGTGAAGCTCGGTGGATCGAGGATGATCAGGTCATACTCGGGCTCGGCGTGTTTGAGGAAATCGAAGACGTTGTGCTCGAGAACTTCGATTTCGAGTCCGTTGAGCGCGGCATTTCGACGGGTGGCCTCACAGGCACTGGCGGAGATGTCCACCGCCGTGACCTTGGTGGCCCCGGCCTTGGCACAGGCGAGGGCAAAGCCGCCCTGGTTGGTGAAGCAATCGAGCACCCGCTTGCCGGCGGCGAATTTCGCGACCTCGGCGTGGGATTGAAGCTGGTCGAGGTAAAGGCCGGTCTTCTGGCCGTCGAAGAGGTCGACCTCGAAGTCCAGATCGTTTGCCCGGACGGTGAACGGGCCCGGGTTTTCGCCGTGGATGATCTCGATGAGCGTCTCCAGACCCTCGGCCTTGCGGACGGGCGAGTCGTTGCGGAGGAGGATCGATTTCGGAGAAAACACGGCGACGAGCGCATCACGGATGAGTTCCTTCCGCTGGTCAAAGGCGAGCGTCAGGGTCTGGACGACGAGATGGTCGCCGTAGCGGTCGACGATCAGGCCCGGAAGGCCGTCCGACTCGCTCCACACAACGCGGCAGAGCGTTTCATCGACCCCGTGACGCTGCCGGAGTTCCAGCGCCTGGCTGATCCGGCGGGTGAAAAAGTCGAGGTCGAGGTCCTGGCGACGGCGGGAAAAGCGTCGCGCGACGATCTGGGAATTCGGGTTGTAAATGGCCGTGCCCATTGGTCGGTCGCGGAAATCCTTGAGCGTGATCACATCGCCCGGCTGCGGATCGCCGAAGGTCTTTTTGACCTCGGTGGCGTAAACCCATTCGTGTCCGTGGAAGATTCTGGCGCGTGGGGCGATGATGAGTCCGGGCATGTCGAAGGGGATGACTGACCCGCCCGGGAGCGATGTCCAATGAGAAAGTGCGGATTTCCCCTTGATCGCCGGGTCGGACGCGGGTTAAAGCCCTGTCCAGCAACCATGGGACAACAATCCAACAAGGTCATCAAGCGCCGCCGCCGTCAGGACTACCTCAAGCGTAAGTCCGAACAAGCCAAGCTCGGCGGAATCGTCAAAAAGAAGTCGGTCGT
>JAIXPW010000141.1 GCA_027485995.1 Verrucomicrobiaceae bacterium | reverse complement strand
GGCGACGGTGGCTTCCAAATGACCCTGTTCGAACTCGCCACCGCGCAGATCCACAAGCTGCCGATCAAGATCGTGGTGCTGAACAACCACTACCTCGGCATGGTCCGCCAGTGGCAGGAACTCTTCTACGAGGACCGCACCTCCGGCGTGGACCTCATTGGGAATCCCGACTTCTGCAAGCTCGCCGCGGCCTACGGCATCCCCTCCGTGCACATCAAGCGCCCGGCCGATGTCACGCGCATGCTCAAGAAAGCCATGGCCTACAAGGACGGCCCGATCCTCATCCACGCCGAGTGCGTGAAGACCGACAACGTCTTCCCGATGATCCCCGCCGGGGCCGCCCTCGAGGACATGATCACCGAAGCGCCAAAGACCAAGATGGCCAAGCCTGTCGGGTCCACGTGAAGAGAAGTTTCAAGGGTTCAGTGCTCAGTTTCAAGGTGCAGAGCCTCGGACTGGGCACTTCACCGCTCCTCTTCTCTTCCTGAACACTTCAACCTTCAAACTGAACACTTTTCGTGAATACGATCATCACCACCGACACTCCGGTCCCGGCTCCAGTCGTGCCGCGCGGCCCGACCCACACGCTTTCCATTCTCGTCAACAACGAGCCGGGCGTCCTGATGCGCATCTGTCAGGTCTTCTCGCGCCGCGGCTTCAACATCGACTCGCTCGTCGTCTCCGAAGGCCGGAACAAGAACTTCTCCCGCATGACCATCGGCATCTCCGGTGACCCCAAGGGGCTGGAGCAGATCATCATGCAGGTGAACAAGCTCATCGACGTCATCCACTGCTCGGAGCACGACACCGAGGACTCGGTCGTGAAGGAACTCATCATGGTGAAATTCCTCGCCGATGACACCCAGCGCACCCAGGCCCTTCAGATCATCGAGCACTTCGGTGGAAAAACCGTGGACCTCACGCCGACGTCGATGATTGCCCTCGTTTCCGGCAACTCGACCAAGATTGATGCCGCCATCGCGATGTTCTCACAATTCAAGATCATCGAAACCGTCCGCACCGGCAAGGTCGTGATGGCCCGAGGCGAGCAGCCGACCTGATCTGGAATCGCTGCTTTCGGTCCGGATGCCGCAGATGGCTCCCATCTGCTGGCATCCCGCCAATCAATCCGCGCTCAGATACTTGAAGTCGCGGAAATTCATCGTCCGGATGTTCCCCTCGGGATCATCGTAAAGCACGACGACGTAGTTGCCGACATCCGAGATCGGGATCGGCTTCATGTCCTTGCCGTTGACCCGGACGGGCGCGTAGCCCTCGGGGTAGTGGATGGTGGCATCGCCGATCATGAGCCTTTTCACGAAGACCTTCTCCCATTTTCCTGCGGGATCCCGGAGTTCCGCCATGACCTCTGGCTGGCCGGAGACGGAGATGAAGGAGGCGCTGCGACCGCTTTCGGTCTGCTTCTGCTTGAGGCGGAGAATGCGGATCGCGAAATGGGCGGGCTCCTGATCGGTCGCGGGGACCTTTTCCGCGAAGGGGATCAGGGTGACGGTCTGGTCCTTTTCAATGCTGACCTTGCTGGTGCCCTCCTTCACGCCTTCCCGGAGGATCGTCACGGTATGGCTACCAGGTGACAATCCGATGCCGCCGGTGACGATTCCGAACTTGTAACCAGGCTCATAGACATCCTTGCCATCGACCTGGACCTTCACGTTTCCGGTACCCGGGGCGACGGTGTTGGCGATGCGGATGAAGCAGGTGGGGGGCGGGCCGTCCTTCTTCTCCTGAGCGGAGAGCGATGGGATCAAGAGAACCACGAGGGCCGCGATCAGGTGGAACGCCTTGAGGAAAAGGCCATGGGGGAGATTAGAAGTCGTTTTCATTGAGAATGGTGACTTTGAACTTGGTGGAATCGATCGATCCGTCGTTCTTGCGGACACCGGGATCGGCGAAGACGGTGAAGGCTTTCCGGACCTCGGCGAGGATTTCAGGCGAGGTGTTGGTGACGGCGGTCGGGGCGATGGCCTGACCAATGACCCAGACGCGGAAGTTGCGGGAACGGACCGTGGCGGCTTCATAGACGCGACCAAAAACCTCCTCGGCAGCGGAATCGGTCCACTGGACCTTGTTCTTGTCCGCGTAGCGATCCGCGCTTCCGAAGACCGGCTTGCCATCGGCCGCGTTGAGGCTGGCGAGTTCGGAAGGGGAGGTGTAGGGCCTGCCGAGAATGATGGCGTCAGCAAGAAGGTCGGCTTCGTTCGAATTGCTCGGGGCGGATAGGGTGGTCAGCGGCTGGATGGCTGGAGCCATGCGCCCGTCGAAGGAATCGGAGGTCCGCTTTGACAACTTGGGGTCCATTACCAGCAGGCCGGCAGCCATGGCCCGGAGGGAGTCTCGGGAGGCGGTGTTGAGATTGATGTGGCCCTCGATCCTGGCCACCGGTCCTTCCCGAAGGGTCTTGTCATTCGAGCGAGATTTTCCCGCGTGGAAGAGGTCGAGCAATCGGGCGGCATGGTTCCCGGGCATGAGTTGGGGCACGTGGAGCGACGGCATGTCGAACAAGGGATGCTCCGGTCGGCCGATGCGCAGGGTGTTGCCGCCACCCATGTAAATGCTGGGGGCATTTCCGACCTGCACCGAAGGCCACTGGGCTCCTGCGGATGGCATGATTCCGGAGGAACCGGTGGGAACACCGTTGTTGCTGAGGATCTTGGAATCCAGGCCTGAGGCCGGATCAAAGGTTGGCACCCACATGATCGGATCATAGAGGCGGCCGAGTTCGGTTGCGCTGAAGTAGCGACCGCGATCCGAAAGATAGGTCAACGATTCTCCCGGCTGGGGAACCGAGTTGTTGGTGATGGTGGTGGGGTCGAACGGGGGGCCGGTGCCGTTGGTCGCAGGACTGGTGTCTCCCTGGCGGGCCGAGCTCCATCCGTTGTTCCAACTGGGAACCTCGACATCATGTCCGCCGTCCGGCCACTCCGAGGGGATGACGCGGCCATAGGTTTTCGGTTTGGTGGCGCTGTCGCTGGAGTAGATGGTCTGGAAACGGATGTTCCGGCGGTTGGGGCTGATGTTGTTTGGAAAAGAGTTTTCTCCCAGTGGAATGCCGTTGGTGGGACTCGCAGCACCCCCTGAGAAAGGGATGTAATGGGCGATGCGGGGATCTCCCATGTTGTTGATGAATTCTCCGAAGGGGCCATAGCTGTGGCCAGGAATGGCGGCCTTGCCGAAATACTTTCTGAACGCCGTGAGAAAGGTCAGTCCGGTGCTTTCGCGGGTGATAGCTGGAATGCGTTCCACCTCCTCATCGTTCCACCGCATGCTCAGCCCGGCGGCACCGAGATCCTCGCTCAGGACGAACTGACTTCCAATCGAACCTGACCCGACGTTGATGGTGTATCGCACCGTCGCGAACTTCACGAAGCGGTATTCACCGGGCTTCAGGTTGACGGTCTGCGGGCGGGACCAGAAGCGGCCGTTCTGCTGGGAAAGATCGTGGCTCGATTGGCTGGCATCCCTGAGGAGACCGGGGTCATCGAAGCGGGTACCGGCTGGAGCCGGCCCGATCGCCGGGAGTTCGAGTCCCACTTCATAACTGAGCGCCGCCTGACCATTGATCGGCAGGTTGGTGTGGTTCAGCATCTCTGCGAAGAGGATGAACTCGTAGTTCATGCGGCGGTTGGTGCCGATGACGGTATTTCCCAGATAACTGATATCCATTACGATCTCGCTGATCATCGGACTGGCACCGAGGCCGCGATAGCTGCCCATCTTCACGATCGGCTTGTTGCCTGGAGCCGCGTAGCCGATGGCGCTGGCGGCGAGGGTCTTCAGGTAATCCTCACGCAAGCCGCCTTTTCGCTCCTTGAAGGTCGGCAGGGCGGTGTCGATCCACGAGGCCATTTCATTGACCGCCGTGTCCGGATTTTTGGCGATCAGGGCATTGAGGTTCAGCTTCGGCTTGCCGACCGCAGCGGAGGCAATGCCATTGGCGAAGGGGACCAGGGGCTGTTCGTCGTAGGGTTGCACTGAGGCGGTGAGGTTTTCCTCTACCGAACGGGATTTGGTGTCGACGAGACGACCGGTGGCGTCGCGTGTCAGCGGAGGACGGACGCCCGCCACGGCGAGGGTGGAGTCAGGAGAAATGAGGGCTTTCCGGGAGTCGATGATGGTCTTGTCGAGCGCGCTGGTGTCCTTGGCGGTGGAGGCGGGGTCGAGGGCAAAGAGCGCCACCTGATTCAATCCGGGAGCCTTGTCCCTCCCGGTGGCGGCATCTGGATCGGCGGGAAGGGGATTCAGGCCTGGAGCAGGAAATCTCGCGTAGGTCGAGACATCCCCGGCGGTCCAGCCGAAGCGCTTGTGGGCCCCGCCGCTGTCCTCGGTGTTTCCTGCGGTTCCGGCATCGACCCGGCTCTGGAGGTCCTCGACCCAGAAGGCATATCGACCGATGAGCTGGCCCTTCTTGTCCTTGACCTGAACCCAGGAAAGCCGGGCCTTGTCGAGATAGGGGAGGGTGGTCACGTCGACCGACGCGCCGCCGGTGGTGGGGACCAGAGTTTCCACGGCTGGGGCGGCGAGACGCGTGTTGTCAGCAGGCGCGGAAGCGGTGCTGAACAGCGGGAGGTAGCGGAAGGAAAGCCCGCCGGAAGCGGATTTGCCGCGGGCGAGAAAGAGGTTCGGGGCCGGGGTCTTGCCTGTTTCGATGGGGGTCTTGAGCGCCGATTGCACGACCAGGAAATCATCATTGGCCGTCTCCGTCCGCAGCACCGAGATCACATCTTGAAGACCGGCCCGGGCCGTCAGCTCCGCGCGTTCACGGTCGAGGTAGGAGCGCGCGGTCTTGCGCTCGATGCCCACCAGCAACAGCAGGCCGATGGCCAGGATCAGCAGGGCCGAAGCGATCACGAGGACCACCGGCAGCGTGAAGCCCGCTCGGGCGGCGGAGCGGTATCGGTCAACGGACTTCATCATTTCCAAATCGTATCAGACTCGAGAAGGTTTCAAGGCTCTTGTTCCTGGCGGCGTCCTCAGGCTTTCCGAGCAGTTTGGATGCCGCTCCCTGACCGTCCCAGTCGCTGCTGTTCGAAAACTTCGAGGAAAGATCGCGTCGCGCCACCACCAGTTTGAGTTCGACCGCCTGAGGCGAGAGTCCCGAACTTTTCACCCAGTTCTGCCAGTTTCCCGATGCATCGCGGGTCTTGGGTCGGGCTTCGAAGGAGACCACGCCGAAGGCAATCGGCTCATCGACGCTGCGCTGGGCGAAAAGCGGGGTGATGCTGCCGGCCTTGAGCGCATCGAAGGTGTCCGAGCTTTCGCGGAAGCCGCGCATCAGGCAGCGGACGGTGCGTCCCCCAGTGACCATATCCTTGATGTAATAGTGGATCGCGCAGACATCTCCGATGCGGCCGGCGGTCGATTGGGCGTCTGCGGGCTGAAGGGCGAGGAATCCGATCCGATCTTTCGCCCAACCGGTGCCATTGACCTCGAAAATCTGATCCGCCTGGTAACGTGCATTGGAAAAATCCGCCGCGATCTGGCTGAGCACGGCCCTGGCCTCACGCTCGGCGGAAACCCCGCCACCGACGCGGTCGTAGCCTTCTCCCGTGCGGCCCAGCACGCCCACCGCCAGCAGGAGCACGATGGTGCCGATCGCCATCGAGGCCAGCAGCTCGATCAGCGTGAACCCTGAAGTCCGTTGGCTGGAGCGGCTCATGGCGACTTGGTGAAAAAATCCAGTTTCGTGCGTTTCTTGGCGGGAACGGCCGCCGGATATTCGAGGCCGACCCGGATTGAGCGCATCGGGACCGAGCCTGCCTTGGCGGGCAGCACTTCGCCCTCGATCACGGCGATGTAGCGCACGTCCTGATCCGCCATCCGCTTGACGCCGGCTTCGTAGGCGGCTTTGTCCACCGCCCCGAGGGAATTGCCAGCCGCGCCGAAGGCGATGCCGTAAACCTGTCCGGCAGCCGGAAAGGCGGTGCCGAGTGGAGTTTTGGGGAGCAGGACGCTTTTTCCATCCGACGCGGCCTTCAGCTCGTCCAGGCAGGTAGGCACAATCCAGCCGCAACGGGTCTCCGCCGCCGCTGAGGTGCCGCTGTTGCCGGATTCCACCAGGGCTCCGAGGACCAGGGGAATGGCCAGGGCCAGAATGCCGACCGAGACGATCGCCTCGATCAGGGAGAAGCCGCGTTGGGCTGAAATGGGTTGTTTGTGGGTCATCAGTCGATCCTCCAGGGCCGCGCGACGACGCGACCGATTTGTAGCCTGTTTTCCGAAACCCCCTTCGACTCGCCACGGAGGTCAGGCATTGCCTTTCCACTGCGGTAGCCGCCTTCTGCAATACGCATCACCAAGGGATCAGAGCCTGTCGGCCACTGGAGCCCTCCGCGGGGGGTGAAGGCGATGGCATGCACGTTGATTTGCAACTGCTTGCCGGCCGAGGTGTAGCGGACGGTCAACTCGGGAAGGTCATAGGGATTGCGGATGCCCTGGTAATCGCCGCCGTAGGGAATCGCGCCTGTCGGCAGCGGTTGCCAGCGCTGGAGCAGGGTCGCGTCCACCGTGGTGGCGGAGGCCGGCCAGTTGGTGACCTGGAAAAGGCCCAGACGGCATCGATCATCAACGGTGGGCAGGTCGCCAGGCTCGGCCAGGGCCAGGATGACCGTGGAGCGGGAGGTGATTGCCTTGGAACGGGCCTGCTCGATCGATGCCGCGAGCGCATCGGTGGCAGTTTTCCGCGCCTGGGAGGAGGTTCCACCGAGAATCTTGATGCCAACGGCCAGCAGGATCGTGATCACAGCCATCACCGCCAGCAGTTCGATCAACGAAAATGCGGCCCTTTTGAAAGGCGGGGGGGATGTCGAAATTCGGGTCACAGCGCGTAAATCCGGGGGAAATGAGTGCAGGGGCCGTGCCAACACCTAGTAAACACACAGAAGACTCGCTTTGCACGCGACCCGCCGCAAACGGGCCCGAGTGACGATCTCGTCATAAAGTCCCTTTGGTCAATCCGCAATCCGCCTCCAGACTCAGGCAGATTCGACATGAAATGGTTCCTTCTCGATGGCATGGGTCCGTTCTTTCGTGGCTACGAAACGCGTCGTATCAACTGGTCAAAAATTCCGTTCAACCGTTTAACCCTGAGCGGTCCCGAGCGGCGTGCCAACTGGAATCTTGTTGCCGAGGATCTGCGCCGTCTCGCCGCTGAGGCGCTCGCGGCCGGATTCAACGCCCTGTCGATGGATGACCTCGCCCACCTGGCCCCACATCACGCGCATGAGCCGGAGGTCGCCGCCGGAATCACGGTTTTTCGGGAGGAGTTCACCACCCTCTTCGACCTCCTGAAACACGAGTTCGGCCTCGGGATTTTCCTGACCTCGGACGTCCTGCCCACCACCCCCGGCGTGCTGAATGCAATCGGTGAATCCCCCTCCGTTCTCAACGCCTACTATCGCGAGCTGATTCGGGGCGTGCTCGACGATTTCCCCCAGCTCTCCGGGCTCATCCTCCGCATCGGCGAAAGCGACGGACTCGACGTCACCGACCCGCTCCGCACTCACCTTCATCTGAAAACGCCGGGCGATGCCAAGCGGCTCATCAGGCAGCTGCTGCCGGAATTCGAGCAGCGCGACCGCACGCTGATCCTCCGCACCTGGACCGTCGGGGCCCATCCGATCGGCGACCTGATCTGGCACCGGAAAACCCTGGCCCGTACGCTCGACGGGATCGACTCACCGAACTTCATTGTCTCGATGAAACACGGCGAGAGCGACTTTTTCCGCTACCTCCCGGTCAACCCGGCCTTCTTTTCGGTCAAGCAGCCGAAGCTCCTCGAACTCCAGGCCCGTCGCGAATACGAGGGCGCGGGCGAGTATCCCTCGTTCACCGGCTGGGACTGCGAACGCATGGCCCGTGAACTGGAAAAGGCGGAAAACGTCGTCGGTCTTTCCATCTGGTGCCAGACCGGTGGCTGGCATCGCTTCCAGCGTCGGGCCTTCCTGGAACCCGAGCAACGCGATGTCTGGATCCGCTTCAACACTCTGGCAGCCCTGCGGATTTTCAAGGATCACCACTCCGTCGAGCAAGCCATCACCGGCATCGTCGGAGAAGCCCGATCCGCAGCGACCCTGGAGTTGCTGCGGCATGCCGACACGCTCATCCGCGAGCTGCTTTACGTCGGGGATTTTGCCAAGCAGAAGCTATTCTTCCGCCGCGTCCGCATCCCGCCGCTGCTGCACGTTTACTGGGACAGCCTGTTCATCAACCAAGCCGTTCGCGCGGCCTTGAGGCACTTCGTCGAGGATCGCGGGCAGGCCCTGCGTGCTGGAGAAGCCGCCTTCGCCCTGTTTCCACGGATGCTGGAACTGGCGGAAACGGCAAAGCTTCCCATTGAGGACCTCGAGCACATGCGCGATCTCTTCCACCTCATCCTGCTGGCCCGCCGCTTCTACTTTTCAGACGAGGAAAGCACGATCCAACAGGACATTCTCGCCGCCAAGAAGGCCTACAAGGCCCGCTGGCCGAAGAGCCGCCGCTACCGCATCAAGACGGATTTCAGCGACTTCCACGTCAAGCGCCGCACCCTGAAATGGACCACCGCCCTGCTGCTCCGGAACAAGCGCGGCTACCGCTTCGTCGATCACCTGTTCACGCTGAATCTGCTCGGCATCGCCTTCCGATTTTTCCAGAAGCGCTTCCCGAAAAAGATCCCGAAGTTCCTGCGGAAGTCGGCGATGGGGGTGGAGTCGTTGTTCAGGTGAAATCCTTCTCAAGTGAAGCAAGTCGCCTGGAGCTTTCCAGGCTGATGAAAACAAGTAGATTGAGGGCAATTCCGGCCTCTGGGGTGCCGCCGGACGCGGGCACCGATCGCTCCGAGTTTTCCGCTCAGATCGACGTTCCCATCGTGCTGATGATTTTGATCATCGGCAGCAGGGCGACGGCAATCAGCCCGCCGCCGGTCAGACCGAGCAGCATGCCGGTCAGCCCCGCGTAAAGATTCGCACGTTGGCGGTCGGGGATTTTCACGAGGATGAAAATCCCGAGGAACAGAAGCGAAATGATGAACGCTGCAGGCAGTTGAGCCTGCTGGAGCTTCATGGCGAAATTTGAGACAAGTGGCAGCTCGGAATCCCCCAGTTCACCATACATCTCCTTGGCGTGTCCCAGGACCTGAGTGCCGAACAAGGCGATCGACGCGCCCGCCGCGAGGATCACGGAAGTCAATACGGTCCCAAAAAGATCCCAACGTCGGCAGGTGTCAGCAGGTGGCTCCATGGGCGGACGTTTCCGCAATCCGGGTGCGTTCACAATCTCCAAGCTCGCCCTTGCCTCAATCCCCCAGAAACACGAACTCCTCCGTCATCCGGTTCAGCGTCCGGCGGGCGAGTGGCATGGCATCGGCCAGGCTTCCGAGCAGACGACGTGGGGTCCCGGTTGGGGCTTCGGGGTTGTCGGCGGCCCCACGGAAGGCCCGACCCGCAAACGCTTCATAAAATTCCACGTCGGGCGCGCCACGTCGTTCCGCCCGCTGTTTCAGGAAGCCGGGATACAGGCCGGTGAGGACGAGAAACTGGTTTCCTGCTGCGAGCTGGAGATGAAAGCGCATCCGACCCTGGGCGGTTTCGAGGATCGAGAGGAAATCGGCGGCGTGCGTGATGCCTCGGGCGGCGTCGAGAAAGGCATCGCCCGGCTCGGCGCCGACCCGACCCGCCAGCACCCCGGCCACGTAGTCGGCGAGGTCCGCGTCCTCCAGACCCGCCTGAAGGAAGGCATGGCGCACGACGACGTAGAAATAGAACGCGGCGGAAACCTGAAGGGCCGAGGGCGAATCCAGCACCGCCCGCAGCACCTCCTTCAGGTCGAGGATTTCCCGCAGGGCTTCCGGATCGTCCCAAAGTCGGACGAGGTGTCGACGCTGGTCACCCGGCGCGAGCACCTCGGTCAAAAGGGCAAAATCCGCTTGGCAGAACCGATCCCGGCTCGAAGGCATCCATGATCCCCTCATAGCGGTCCGAAACAGCAAACGCCGGGCCGAAAGGGCGAGAAAATGGTAAGGATTTCCGAAATAGATCCCCGATATCCCCCATGGTTTCGACAAAAATGACGGAATCCACGTAGGCCCTTTTTCCTTGCCCGATGATTCTGTGACACTTACACCAACCGGGCCCGCGAAGGGCAACTAACGATGAACATGACCCGGAAATTCAAGTCCGTGGCCCTGGCAATCGCTGGAGTCATTACGATCCCAAGCTGCGCCTCGACCAGCGCAGCCACCTCAGCCTCCACGGAATCGTGGAGGATCTCGGGGGTGCAGCATGGGAAAGCATCCTGGTACTCGGTCCGTACCAATGGAGGCAGCCGCACCGCCAGTGGGGCCCGCCTCAACAACAACGCCGCGACCGCTGCTCACAAGACCCTTCCGATGGGCAGCAAGGTCCGAGTGGTCAACATGGCCAACGGCAAATCGGAAGTCGTCACCATCACCGACCGCGGTCCCTTCATCAAGGGGCGCGTCATTGATGTGACCATCGGAGTCGCCGAACGCCTTGGCTTTGCCTCGCGCGGCGTCGCCCCGGTCAAGCTGGAGGTCCTCGGGAAAAGCGAATCCTGAGCCTTCAAGTCGTCCCGGACTGTCACCCGGGATGCCTTTCAACCAAGAAACCCTCGCCCCGTGGCCCTCACCGGTCACGGGGCGCTTTCGTTTCAAACAAAGCCTGCGGCTGCGGTCTCGTGAGGCGCGACGGGCCTTCAATTGAACTTCAGAAAAAAAACTTCACCGCCGCCCATTTCCGGGGGACGCCCTTCGCGCAGCTGAGGGTGGAGTGGGAGGCGTTCTCGATCGTCTGGCTTCCGGCGGTGAGCGGCGAAGCGATGAAGGAGAGGAGAAGGAAAGGTTTCGCGACGTTTGGGATACCTGGGGGGAGATCGGCAAAGGCGCCTAGGCAGCAAACTTGATTGGCCGCTACCCTTTCACGACTTTTCGCCTTTGAATCCCAAGGAAAGCAGTCGTCATGGCCTGCCGCTCCTTGCCGGAGTGCTCCCAGCTCCAACCTCCAACGCCATCACTGCCTGCGAATTCAACTCGACGCTGGAAACCTACCGCTCATTCGAGTTGAAGGTCAGCGGGCTGATGCAGGGAATCTGCGCCCCGTATTGCGGGGTTTGCAAGACGCCCTGCTGTCGCGTGGGAATCTGCCGAGAAGCCTTCGATAGTCCTTTTCTACTGGCCGTGCACGGGGCCGGACAGACCTTCGATCCGAAGTCCGGTTACCTTGGCAGCACCGGCTGCAAGCTCACCACCGGGCGCCCGCCGCTTTGCCACGCCTTTGTCTGCGGGCTCATCGTCAGAAACCAGCCGAGCGACGAGCATCGCTACGCCCTCGACTGCCTCGGCGATCTGGTGGGCTTCATCCAAACCAAGGTCTGGCAGAAGCGCCAGCTCGTCGAAGCCATGACCATGGCTGATCTACTGAACGCTGACCAATCAGTCTTCGACGCCCGCCTCGCCCTGGCCGAATCCGCCTTCACGGTCCTCGATTCCTTTTTCACCCATCACCACGCCCTCGGCTTCCGCGAGCTGGAAATCCTCAACCACATCCGAAAACACGAGATCGCGGGCTCCTGAATGTGTTTCGGCTTTCGCTGCCGGGCCGTTTGTTTGACGAACTGATGCTCCTCCAGAAGGGGGCGGTATCTCTAGGCTCCACGCCTGTCTGAATCGCGTCGAAGCGCCTGGGCAATCAGTTCATCGGA
The DNA here is from genome assembly GCA_027485995.1 of Verrucomicrobiaceae bacterium. Lineage (GTDB taxonomy): Bacteria > Verrucomicrobiota > Verrucomicrobiia > Verrucomicrobiales > Akkermansiaceae > Luteolibacter. Next base: position 33,964 of record JAIXPW010000141.1, on the reverse strand, counting down.
AATGAACATGTTGGTCGCCCGCAGACGCTCTACTGCAACGGAAAGCTGGATCAATCCTTTGGCCGATGCGGCTTCAAGGAGACCCAGTGTACCGAGGGTGCGGACCGACTGATCGGTGGCGGCCCGTCTTGCTCTTCGGTCGTCCATGAGCAGCAGGGCATTCAACTCCTTTGCCAGGGAAATCGCTTCGCAATCCGCATAGGAAAGCTCTGGCTTCACAGTCATCATGGAACACGCCGCCCTGACCTCCACCCACGCTGGCAGGTTTTTCGCCCATTCCCTGACGTTCAACGGAGCATTCTCTGATTTCAGCTCCCGCAATACTGAATCGGGAAGTACAACGGTTTCAACCAACTCAAAGAGCAGATCCACACAGCCGATCTGGATCAGATAATTAAGAGGCCCGGTGTCGGCCACGATCAGGATCATGATCCAAGCAGGAGATTGATCGAGGCCTGCTCATTTTCTCCATCCTCCGCCTCGGTGTTCACCGGGAGTCCGAAACGCGCGCGGAAGGCGTCCGCCGCCCAGTAATCATCTCCCACACCGGCCAGACGACCCATCGTCCGCAGGGAAATCTTCCCCTCTCGATACAGTTCCAAGGCGATGCTCTCGCAGGCGCGCTGCTCGCGCTCCTCTCGTCCGCTCCCGAGGACGCTGGCCACTTCTTCGGGGAGGGTAATGGTGATGCCCATGACTCAACGTAGGCGGAAACAAGGCGTCTGGCAAGGTTGCTGGGCCTACTTCACCCGGTAATGCCCGGTGAGCGGGTAAGTGAAGAGGCATTCTTCTTCCTGGGCTCCGCGACCGATGTTGTGGAGGACCAGCGGTGTTTGATCGGCGGCCTTCTTGTCGCTGACGATCATCACATGCGGGAGGTTCGGTGGGACGGTGCAGGTAACGATGTCGCCAGGCAGATAGTCGGCGGCGGATTTGGTGACGGCGAGCGACCAGCCCTTGCGCTTGAAGAAGGTCTGAAGGTTCGGAACGCGGCGGTGGTCGATGTTCTTGTCCGGCTTCGAAAGGCCCCATTGTTTCGGGTAGGCGGAGAAATTTCCGCGCATGTCCTCGTTGACCAGCTTCTGGAGATCCTGAGAAAGCCCGCTGCGGAAGGCGCGGATGACGACGTCGGTGCAGACGCCGCGTTCGATCGGGACGTCCCCATTCGGAAAGGCGAGGCTCACGTAGGCCGGGTCATACAACGTCGTGACGCCGACTTGTTTCCGTGCGGCTTCGACGAGCTTGAGCGGCGAAGTTTCCGCCCGAAGCGGAAGCAGAAGGCAGCCGAGTAGCAGGAGAGGACGGATCATGGCGGTCATCAATTGGAGCGCGGCTTGAAGCTGGAAATGTCCCTCAACTTTTCCCAAAGTGCACGCTCATCGTCGCTGATGGAATCGGGCAGGACGAGATTGAGTGTCACGTAGAAATCCCCACGCGAGTCTTTCCCATTCGGCAGGCCACGGCTCCGGACGCGGAGCTGCTGGCCGCTTTCGGCACCGGCGGGAATCTTGAGTTTGATCGGGCCATCGAGTGAAGGCACCGAAACCTGACCACCGAGCACCCCCTCCCATGGCGCGATGTCCAGCTCGTGAATGAGGTCGGCGCCATCGGTGGTGAACTCCGGATGTGCGGCGTGGCGGACGTTGAGGAAGAGGTCGCCTGAAGCGCCACCGCCGAGTCCGGCCTGGCCCTGGCCGGCGACTCGGATGCGGGTACCATCGGTGACTCCGGCGGGGATCTTGACCTTGAAGGTTTGCTTCTCGGTCGCCCCGGTTTGCGGGTTGGTCGATTGCAGGGTGATGGGGCGGATGGTGCCGTTCATCGCCTCCTCCAGGGTGACGAGCAGATCGCCTTCCACATCTCCACCGCGACGCGAGCGAGTGGCAGGTCCGCGACCGGAAAAGCCCTGACGACTGCCGCCGCTGAAGAACTGCTCGAAGAAATCGCTGAAGCCAGTGCCGCCGAACTGGAAGTCGGGCCCACCGCCGCCATGTCCGCCGCGCGGGTAGGCTCCGGCGTTTTGCCAATCGGCTCCGAGCTGGTCGTATTTTTTCCGCTTCTCGGGGTCGCTCAGCACCTCGTGGGCCTCGTTGATCTCCTTGAACTTCTCCTCCGCCGCCTTCTTGTCGGTGGCGACGTCCGGGTGGTGCTTCCGCGCAAGTTTGCGGAAGGCCTTCTTGATCTCGGCCTCGCTGGCATCGCGGGCGACGCCGAGGGTGGTGTAGTAGTCTTTGAACTCAACGGACATGGTGAAATGGGAGAGGGCGGTTCAGGCCGGAAATGCGACAAACATGCGCGATCCTCCCCTCCGCTGCAACCGGTGATCTCGGGCGTTTGGAGATCTGAGTGGCTGGCTGGAAACTGCCGAGGTGCTTCGCGTTCCTTGCTCAATACAGCGTCCGCCGTCTGATCCGCCCCGGCTCAAGGCCTGGCGGTCACATTGATCGGAGTCGATTGGATCTCGGTGATGATCTTGCGAAGGTGGAGATCGAGGAACTGTTTGACGCGTTCATCGAGCACCGGGCTCTGGAAGCCATGGCCGCCGTTGGTCATTTCCTGGAGCAAAGACGGGACTCCTGCCTTCTGAAGCGCGGCGTGGAGTTCCTCGGCCTGGGCGAAGGGAACCAGCGGGTCCTTGGTGCCATGGGCGGTGAAAAAGGGTGCGTCGCCCTTCGAGATGTGGGTCACGGGCGAGGCTTCCTTCGCGACGGCCTCGCGCTCCGGCACCGGACCGCCCAGCAGCTTGGCTTCGGGGTATTCGTTTCCTTGTGAGCGGTCGATGGTGCTCGGCTGCCTCACCATCGTGAGGAAATCTTCCGGGCCGAAGTAGTTCACCACGCAGGTGACCTTGCTGTCCTGATCGAGGTGCTTGCCGAGCGTGCCTTCGAGTCCTTTCACGTCACCACTGGTGCCGAGCATCGAGACGAGATGACCTCCGGCTGAGGTTCCCCAGACCGCGATCTTGGTGGGATCGAGTCCCCGTTCCTTGGCATGCGCCTTGATCCAGCGGATGGCGGCCTTGCAATCGTGGATCTGAGCCGGCCACTGGGCTTCGGTGGTGAGCCGGTAGCCGATTGAAATGCCCGCGTAATCACCACTTTCCACGAAGCGCAACAGGTTCCCCTGGCCGGAGCCCTTGTTTCCCGCGAGCCAGCCACCGCCGTGGATGAAGACAACGATTGGGAGGGGAGCCTCCGACTTGCGGGCCTTCGGTAGATAGACGTCGAGCCGTTGGCGCGGGTTTTCGGTCTCCGCATAGGGCAGATCGCGCAGGACCTCGATGCCCGAAAGGTCCGCCGGATCGGCCCTGTTTCCCGCAGCTCCCCTGGCAGCGCCGATCACGGCGAGATGCTCTTCCGGGGAAATGCCGCCGTCGTGGTTGGTGTCGGCTCGGTCGAAATTTGGCCGCAAGGCCTCCGGCAGCTCTTCGCGACTGATCTTTCCGTCGTGATTCTGATCAATCTGCTGGAACTGCCGGGCGGCACCCGTTGGGGCTTGCTGCGCCTGGCTGACCAGGGAAATTGCCAGACCGACAGAGACGAGGAGGAGCGGTTTCATGCGTGACCATGAAACCGCAATCCGGAACTGAAGTTCCAGCCCAAATCAGAACCTCGCGTCCTTCGGATTTCCTCCGGAAAGGATGTAGGCGAAGAGGTCGAGCAGCTCGTCCTTGCTCAGTGCGTTGATCATGCCGGGTGGCATCATCGAAACATTGAACGGCTGGCGGCCCTTGAGGTTGGTTTCATCGACGGTGGTCAGCGCATCGGGAGCGAGGGCGCTGGTCATCACGAAGAGCTTGCCGTTTTCCTGAACGACCACGCGGCCGACGACCACGCCACCGTCCTTGAGGGTCAGCTGCTCGGTCGGATACTGGTCGCTGATGACCTTGGAGGGCTCGATGATGTTCTCGGCGAGGTCGCGGATGGTGTATCGGCTGCCAGCCCCGGTGATGTCCGGGCCGCTGTTGCCGCCTTCCCCGCCGAAGTGGTGGCAGTTGATGCAGAGTTGGGAGGTGAACATCGCCTTGCCCTGCTCGAAGTTGCGGCCCTTGAGGCCATCCTTCGCCAGCGCGACGACTTCATCGACCGTGTAATCCTTTCCGGGGCCCTTCGGCTGGACGACGTTGGCGGGTGGAGTTGGCGCGGGTTGCTTCGAGAGTTGGTCGAGCGCGCCGCGTTCGGTGGCGTCGGGAGTGGAGTTGGCGAGGGCCTCGTTGCGGATGTTGTTGAGGAAGCCCTTGAAGCTGTTGCCACCGCGCCATTTCGAAGTGCGTGGGAACCAGCCGAAGAAGGTTTTCCGAAGTTCGGGAGTCCAGCCGACCTTGGCCTCGCGCAGGGCGTAGGCATAGGCGATGGCCTGACGGTTCGGATGGCTGTCGTGCATGCCGGCGACCGCGTTCGAGTAGTTGTCGTTGCGGGAAAGCACGGCATCGCTGGCGATAGTGATGTCGGTGTCCTTCGCGGTGTCCATCATCGGCACGGTCTTGGCGACGATGCTCTTCGAATCGAGGAACACTAGCAGGGAAACGAGCTCACGGTTTGCGAGGGGATCGGCGTTCGGGAAAAGCGGATCGAGACGCTCGGCGATCTTCTCGGCAATCTCCGGAGCGGGCTTGCCCATGCGGGTGAAGACGAGCTGCCAGGCGCGGAGGTAGGGCAGATGGAGGTCGACGGGGAGCTTGGCGAAGTCGAGCTTTCCAAGAGCGACGAAGAGCTTCGGTTGAAGGGCCTTGTCGCCGACCCGGGCGAGGGCGATGAGGGCCTCGATCGCGGCCTGGGGATCGGTCTCAGCGAGAGCTTTCTCAGCCCAGGCGGCGGCTGGCTGGCGTTCGATCGCTTCACGGGCGGCGAAGCGGACGAAGCGGTCCTTGTGGGAAAGGGAGGACCAGGCCTTGGCGACTGCCTCCGGTCCGGTGCCTTCGAGGTGCAGGGTCTCCAGTTTCTGACGGAGGAGGGTTTCCTGTGTCGGGGCGACCTTCGGGGCGGGCGCGGTGCTTTCCTTGCCGGTGTAGGTCAGGCGGTAGAGGGCCGACTGGCTCTTGCGGCCGCCGGTGGTGAAATACATCGCCCCATCCTCACGACGGATGATCGCATCGGTGAAGGGCATCGGCTTTCCGGCGACGAACTCCTCCTTCTCGGCCTTGAAGCTGGCGCCGTCCGGCTTGAAGTGGATCGCCCACATCGTGCCGTAGGTCCAGTCGAGCGCATACATGGCGCGTTGGTATTTCGCAGGAAACTTCGCGCCGGTGCCGAAGACGGTGCCGGTCGGTGAGCCCGGTCCGATGTCCACGGCAGCCGGAAGCGAGTCGGCATAGTAGTTCGGCCAACGGCCCGCGCCGGAGCGCCAGCCATAGTCGCCCGCGCTGACGATGTGGTTGATGCGGGTCGGCACATACCAGGGTGAGCCCATGTCCCACTCCATGTCGGAGTCGTAGGTGAAAAGCTCGCCATTGGCATCGAAAGCGATGTCATACTGGTTGCGGAAGCCGCCGGCGAAGAGCTCGACGCGCTTGCCGTCCGGGTCGGTTTTGCAAACGTATCCGCCGGGCGCAAGGATGCCGCGGGCATGGCCGTTGGCGTCCCAAAGACGGGTGATCAGGTGGTCCTCACCGATCGCGACCGGCCTCGTGTAATCCAGATCGTCCGGCAGCTTGGTGTGGTTGCCATTGGCGAAGTAGAGCGACTTGCCATCCGGTCCCAGCACGATGCCGTGGGTGCCGTGCTCGCCGCCGCCATCGCATTTGCGGATGAATTCGGCCTTGTCGAACTGGTCGTCGCGGTTGGTGTCCGTCAGGCGCCACAGGCCCTTGTCGGCCATCTCGTTGTTCATCAGGTAAAGGCTGCCGAAAGCGTAAAGCAGCCCGTGGGCGCCGCCGAGTGGCTTGCCGCTCTTGCCGTTGGGCAGCGTGAGTGGCTCGACCTTGACCTCCTCCTTTTTCCCAATGGCCGGCACCGTGATGCGATAGATCCCGCCGTACTGGTCGGCGGCGATCAGGCGGCCCTTGTCGTCCTCGGTGATGGCGACCCAGGAGCCCTCCTGGGCCTTCGGGACCGTGTAGAGAAGCTCCACGGAGAAACCCGGGACCGTCAGGATATCGGAGCCCTCGAGGACGGAGGCACCGGCACCCTCTCCTGAAAGCGCCTTGCCCCAGGGGGCCGCACCATAGGCGGCCAGTTCGAATGCGGGCTTGAAATCCTTGGTTCCAGTCGGCGCGGCGGACCAGTCGGCCCCGGACTCGATCACGGACTTTTTCCCGTCCATCGTCTCGATCTTCAGCGTCGCCACAAACCCGGCCGTGCCGCCTTCATTCCGCGCGTCGAAGCTCAGCTCGTTGTCGCCCGTCTTCAGCAGCTTGCCGAGATCCACCTTGGTTGGCTGGCCCCAGTCGGGATTTTCTCCGATCTTGGTGCCATTGAGATAGGCGGTCGCTCCGTTGTCACAGGTGAACGAAAGCTGGGCGCTGAGGACCGCGTCGGTGAGCTTGAAGGACTTCCGGAAGGTCACCTTGTCTCCGTCCTTGGCGGATTTCCCGGCCCAGATCCACTGGGGCACCGCGTTCAGAGGCAGCGTGAGAACGGCAAGACCCAGCACGGAGGCGAGGCGAGGAGAGGAGAGGAAACGTTTCATGGGTTTCGGCGAAAAAGCGCAACAGTTGAATGATTCGACGCGCGAGCGCATTCTACGGCATCGGTTTCGGCGTCTTATCAGAATTGAAACCCGGTCCCGTGGATGCGCCAGCATTGGCGGAATCGGAGAATTCTCAACTTCGGGATCGAAATAAAATCCAAATCCACTTATGGCATCCCACGAACCAGAGACGGTTCGACCAACACCATGAAATCCCTGCTCCTCATTCCCGTGGCCCTCGGCACCCTGTTCCTCGCCTCCTGCGCTGGCACCCTGTCGGCCAAGTGCGCCAAGTGCTGCGCGGCCGACGGTTCCAAGTGTGAAAAGTCCGCCGCCAAGTGCCCGGCAGATTGCAAAACCTGCAAGCAGTGACCCGGTCGAAACCGGAAGGATCAGGGACTCCGGCCTCGGTTGAGGGCCCTGTTTCCCTTCCTCTTCAGGCCTCCGGCAAATGGAACGCCCGCCGTTCGTAGGTGCAGCGGAAGGGCGGCAGCAACTCCTGCGGTTTCCAACCGTTGGCCAGCGCGAAGTCGATCGCCAGCGTGACCATCGCATAGTCCACGATCCGGCCAAGGGAAACGACCAGCATCTGGCCGTTCACCGCCGCCGCCAGTTCCACCAGCAGCTCGTTCGAGCCTTTGGTGTTCTGCATGATCCACATGTAATAGGAATCGCGGTGGTTGAGGCGCTTGGCACCTTTGCGGGGAACAGGCATGGGAGGCCGCAGGCTAGCGGCCGGAAAGCCGGGACGCGAGGGCAAAGTCTTTCCGTCCCGGACGCCGCTTGCCGTTCAGATCATGAGGCACTACCTTTGCGCCCATGAAGAAACTCCTCCTACTGCTGGCCATTGTCGTGGCCGTGTTTGCGTTCACGAATCCGAGCGAGGCGGATTTCCGCGAGCATGTCCGGCAAAAGCAGGGCATCGCTGGATCGCTAGGCCTGGCCGTGGCGGATCTTTTCTCCGGAGGAAAGGGTGGCATCAAACGCGACAACTACCTTGTCGCCAGCCGCTACTTCATCGGCGGCGACGGCATGATTCCCCGCGAGGATCTCGCTTGGGGAGTTGCCGGAATATTCTTCGACGCGAAAAAGTAGGTGAGCCCCGCAAAGGCCCGCCAGGGCCCTGCCTGTCCTCCCTGAAAACTGAAAACTCGAACCTGAACACTCTCTTCAAATCTCCCCAATCCGGAACATCAGCGGGGCGCTGTTGATGCAGTCAAGGGATTCGATTTGGCCGAAGGTGGGCGGAGTCAGGGTGCGAGGATTTCCGGATCACCTGGGCGGTGAAAGGAGAGGAAATCGTTGAGATTCAGGGTATAGAGGCGCTTTGCCCCGGCCTTGCGGGCGGCGACTAGGTGCAGGTAGTCATGGATCGCGCCGCCACGGACTCCGCGGGATTCCGCTTCTTCGAAGGCGCTGAGAAGTTCTGCCGGGCTCAGTGACGTGGCGGCGAGCTTGGGGGAAACCTGCTGCCGCAGCAGGGCGGCGGCATCCGACGGAGCGACTCGAAAGCCGAGTCGACCGCCGGTCAGGGTGCTGAAGGTCTCCGAGTAGGCGTGGTCGAAAATGGCGGGCTTGCGGGTGAGCAGCACTTTCCGACAAGTAGCATGGTCAGGATCACCCGCGCAGAGCGCAGAGATGAGGACCGAGGAGTCGAGTGCGGATTTCATTTCCGTTTCGTGCTTGGGGTCGCCCGCTCGTCGCGGGAATCGCGATCCGCCTTGAGCGCCTGCACGATGCTGCCGCGCTTGAGTGGTGGGCCACCCTGGATCACGGGGAATCCGCCCTTGAGCTTGATGCTCACCGGATCCGGCTCAGGGGCCGCGTGGAGCTTGCCACCCTGGACCTCCAGTTTCAGACGGCTGCCCTCGTGAAGCCCGAGGCTGTCGCGGATGGCCTTCGGCACGACCAAGCGCCCTGCTTTACCAAGAGTGATGGTAACCTCCATGCCAATGGAAATGCCATTTTTTGTGGCATCCCGCAATGAGCAATGTTGTCAAGCGCACGCGATTCTCCCTGAAAGGCGAAGAACCGAGCAGGCACATTTTCCCCTCTTTCCTGAAAACTGAAAACTCGAACCTGAAAACTCTGATCAAATCTTCTCGATCCGGAACACCACCGGGGCGCTGTTGATGCAGTCGAGGGATTCGATTTGGGCCAGTGCGGTCTTGAGGGTGCCGAACCTGCAGGTGTGAAGGAGGAAAACCATGTCCACGAAGTCGGCGTCGGGATTCTCGGGGTTGACCGGGGAATGGGTGCCGGAGATGCCGATGCGGTGATCGGCCAGCACGCGGGCGATTTCCGCGACCACGCCGGGGCGGTCGGTCACATCGAAGCGGACATAATAGGCGGTCTCGGTTTCCTCGACGGGGAGAAGATTTCCAGAGTCGCGATAGGGGAGGAAACCACGGTGGCCGTTCGGCTGGGCGAGGGAGCGGGCGGCCTCGACAAGGTCGGCGACGACCGAGGAAGCGGTGGGGTCCTGGCCTGCGCCGCGGCCGTAGAAAAGGGCATCGCCGACGGCGTCGCCATGGACGGCGATGGCGTTGAAGACGCCGTTGACGGAGGCAAGAATGTGTTTTTGTCCGATGAAGGAAGGCTGGACGCGCAGTTCGATGTCGCCCGAGGCATGCTCGCGGATGACGGCGAGAAGTTTCACCACGTAGCCGAGCTGCTTGGCGAAGGCGATGTCGATCGGGCGGACCTGCTCGATGCCGGCGACGTGGATTTTCGCGGGGTCGATGGGAAATCCGTAGGCGAGGGTGGCGAGGAGGATGGCCTTGTGGGCGGCGTCCCAGCCGTTGACGTCGAGGGTGGGATCGGACTCCGCGTAGCCGAGGGCCTGGGCCTCGCCGAGGGCGGGCGGGTAGTCGAGCCCGGCCTCGGTCATGCGCTGGAGGATGTAGTTGCTGGTGCCGTTGATGATGCCGACGATGGAGTCGAGGCGGTTGCCGACGAAGGACTCCTGGACGGACTTGATGATCGGGATGCCCCCGGCGACAGCGGCCTCGAAGTGGATCGGGGTGTCGAATTCCCTGGAAAGGGCGAAGAGCTCGGAGCCGCGTTCGGCAAGCAGGGCCTTGTTGCCGGTGACGACGGGCTTTTTCGCGCGCAGGGCGGCGGCGACGATCTCAAAGGCGTCGGTGGTGCCTCCGATGAGCTCGACGACCAGATCGACGGCTGGATTTTCCACCAGCGTGCGCCAGTCGGTGGTGAGGAGTTCCTGCGGCACGTCCGAGGCGGTGGCGCGGGTTTTGGCGGGATCGCGGACGAGGATGCTGCGAATGGCGAGTTCGACCGAGCCGCCGGTGCGGTCGGTGATGAGTCCGCCGTTGCGTTGCAGGGTGTTCCAGACGCCGGAACCGACGGTTCCGAATCCAGCGAGGCCGATGCCGAGGGTGGTGCAGGTCACGCACCGAGTGTGGGAGCGGACCGGCGGCACGCCAAGAGCGGAGAGTGCGAAATGGTTCCTGAGGCGATTATTTCCCCTCGGAAAGCTGTCGCTCGGCCTCCAGCCAGTCGCTCTCGTGGCTGCCGGGGAGGTCGTTTTCGATGCGCCTGCGGTAGTTCAGGTAGGCGGCCTTGGCGATCTCGTCAGTACCCGGGCGCGGCTTCGGAGCTGGGGCGGCAGCCTTTTTGGCAGCAGCCTTTTTCGCTGTCTTGGGCTCTGTGCCGACCTTGGGATTCGCAGCCTTTTTCGCCGCTTTCTTGGCAGTTTTCTTCGCAGCCATGAGGACAAGGGGTTGGGGAAGGGCCAGCAGGGACGGTGCCAGTTTGCCGGGCACCACCCATATCGCATGATTGCAAGCGGGTTGTGAAGCCGTATAATGCGCCTGTGACAAATGACCCTTCATGGCGGAAATCGGGCGGCAGTGCGGTTTACCGCGAGCCGAGTCATGATCATTTCGGCTGGTGGGTGATCGCGGCCCTGTTGCTTTCAGTGCTGCTTCATGTGGTGGCGTTTTTCGCATTGGACCAGGTGAAGATCGTTCTCGGTTTCCCGAATTCCCAGGAACTGGTGACCGGGCCGGTCGACATCAAGCCGGTGGAAATCAGCCCGCCGGACATTGAGGAACTCCCCGCCCAGGACGAGGTCGTGATGCCGCCGAAGGACTTGGCACCGCTATTGGATGAGGTGGACATTCTCGACAAGTTGCCGAAGGACCAGGACATCGACATGGTGGCGGACCTCGACCGGGCGGTGTTCGACGTGAAGATCCAGAACCCGGTGCAGTCGGGCAATCCGGAGGGTGCCACCGAAATTTCCGCCAAGGGCTTCATCGTCGATTCGGACTTGAAGGACTTCGGCCGCGCGGAAACCAGCCTGAATGCGGCGGCGGATGGGCAGATCGTGATCGATCCAGGTGCTCTGAAGTCGGATGAATTCGACAGCAACAAGCTCGTCGACGACCTTCTGAAAAAGGGCGGCGGGGGCAAGGTCGAGAAGGGCAGCCTGGAGGGGGCCATCGATGACGTGTTGGGACTGCCTGCGAACGTGCTGGTAGGGAAAACCACCACCCTGCCCGGTGATCTGCTCTTCGAATACAACAGCGCGGAACTGCGGGAAAGCGCTCGCGTGGGACTGATGAAGCTCGGCACCCTGATCGATTCGAATCCCGGATTGGTCTGCTGGATCGACGGCTATACGGACCTCTTCGGGGGCGATGAGTTCAACTACTCGCTTTCCGAGCGCCGGGCGGAGTCGGTGAAGAAGTATCTCACCACGTCGCTGGGCATCGAAGCCAAGCGCATTTTCGCCCGCGGGCTTGGCAAGCAGCAACCGAAGGTGCCTTCCGGGTCGATCGACCAGCAGGCTGCGAATCGTCGGGTGGAGATCAAGATGCGCAAGACTCCGCCGCCGGTGGTCGAGAGGATCGTTTCCGCTCCACCTCCGAAAGCCGAACCGGTCGCCGCTGCCGAGCCTCCTGCCCCGCCGAAAGCGGTGCTTGTGAAGCCGCTGAGGGCCCTGCCTGTGGTGGAGGATCCTCCTGCTCCGGTCGTGCCGCCGCGCGCTCAGCCGGTCGAGGAGGTAGCTCCGCCGCCGGTTGCAGTGCCCCGCGCCGAAGCAGTTGAAGAATGACCTGCCTGGGGTTGCCCGCGCGCCCTTCCGTGGTTAGAAGCCCGCATGCAGAGGCTCGATCCGGTTGAAAAGGTTTCCAAGGTGCTGTCGTTTGATTTCGATGGCACCCTCCACGACCCTGCGGCTGGTCCCTCGGTTCCGGTGGAGTTTTTCGAGCTGATCCGGGTCCTCCGCGAGCGGCACGGGGTCGCCTGGGGGATCAATACGGGTCGGTCGATGCCGCACGTGGTCGAGGGACTGTTGGAGTCGAAGGCTCCGTTTCTTCCGGACTGGGTGGTGGCGCGGGAAAGGGAGATCTATTTCCCGAACCGCTTCGGTCGGTGGGTCCCGGATGAGACCTGGAACCAGCGCTGCGAGAAGGACATCCATCGTCTTTTCAAGAAACACCGCAAGCTGCTGAAAAAGATCCGCGACGAGGTGCTGGCGCACACCGGGGCCGAGTGGATCGAAATGGAAGGCGAGCCGGCTGGATTGGTGGCGCGGCGGGTCGAGGACATGGAATGGATCGAGCCGCGGGTCATCGCACTCGCTGCCGAGGCCCCGGATCTCGGCTGGCAGCGGAACTCGATCTGGCTGCGCTTCGGCCACCGGAACTACCAGAAAGGTAGTAGTTTGGCCGAGGTGGCGCGGCGCTACGGTGTGAAGGCGGAGAACTGCTTCGCTACCGGCGACGGGCACAATGACCTGGCAATGCTGACGCCGGAAGTCGCCGGCCTGCTGGCCTGTCCGGCGAATGCGGTCGAGGAAGTCCGGGAGCAGGTGGCCCGTCACGGCGGCCACGTCTGCCAGCTCGGCCACGGTGACGGCGCGGTGGAGGCGCTGCGCAGGTTTTTTCCGATGTGAGCCTCAGATTTCAGGAATCAAGAAGGCTCCATTGATGCCTTCATCCATCGTGGCAAGCACCGCATTGTGCTGACCGGCAAGAGCGGAGAGATAACCGTCGGTGCTTTGTCGGCCGGTGTTCACCCAAGCGGGGAGAATCTCGACGCCGTGATCATCGGGAATGAAGCCGATCACGCGCTTGGAGTTCCTGCGTAGCAGACTGAGGAGCTTTTTGCTTTCGGAAAGAGGAACCCGGTATTGAGGAGCCTGATGCAAGACCCTCACAAATCCAAGTTCGGTGATAGGGCACGTCACGAGTGTGTCGGATGCTTCCAGTCCAGCCACCCAGTCTGCTACTCTCGCGTGAAACTCATGATCCTGCAATCCTAGGGCGAGCAGGGCATTGACATCAAGCAGGTAGGTCACGGGAAATCATGAAGGAGTTCCGCAATCTGGGCGCTGGTCAAAGATGAATTAGCCGCCCCGGACGACAAAACAGGTAGCCCGGTCTTTGGGTCCGTGATGATGCGGATGGGCGAGGACGGCTTCGATGATCGGGTGAGAACCACCCGGTCATTCTCGATGGTGACATCGAATGTGTCACCGGATTCGAAGCCCATTTGCTTGCGCAGGGCACCGGGTAAAACGATCTGTCCCTTGCTGGAAAGCCGCGTTTTCAAGGTAAGACGATCTTACCCAAACTGACCCATCTTACAAGTTGGAACTTGGCTCCGCGACGAAACTCAGCGCTCCGAAATCGGCGGCACCGGCATCAGCTCGGTGGGACCGGTGTAGAGGGTGAGCGGACGATAGAGGCGGCTGTCGCGAAGCTGCTCCAGCACCTGGGCGGTCCAGCCGGCGGCGCGGGCGATGGCGAAGATCGGCGTGAAGAGGTCGGTCGGGATACCGAGCGAGTAGTAAACGGTGGCCGAGTAGAAATCGACGTTGGCGTTCAGGTTCTTCTTCTCGCGCATGATGGTGGCGATGCGCTCGGACATCTGGATCCATTTCGGCTCGCCGAGTTCCTCGGTGAGCTGGATCGCCAGCTCGCGGAGGTGCGGGGCGCGGGGATCGAGCACCTTGTAAACGCGGTGGCCGATGCCCATGATCTTTTCCTTGCGGGCCATCTTGGCCTCGACCCAGGCGTCCACCTTGTCGAGCTCACCGATTTCCTGGAGCATGTGGATGACCCCTTCGTTGGCCCCACCGTGGAGCGGGCCCTTGAGCGTGCCGATGGCGGAGGTGATGGCGGAGTAGAAGTCGGAAAGGGTGGCGATGGTCACGCGGGCGGAGAACGTGGAGGCGTTCATGCCATGGTCGGCGTGGAGGGTGTAGGCCACGTCGAGGGTGCGGGTGGCGGCCTCGGAGGGGACCTCGCCATTCACCAGATAGAGGAAATGGGCGGCTTCGGAGAGGTCCTCGCGGATTGGAGGCAGTTCGAGCCCTTGGCGGAAGCGATGGTAGGCGGCCACGATGACCGGAGTCTGCGCGACGATCGACAGGGCAACCTCGGCGTCCTTTTCCAGGTTCGGCTCGCCGACGGCAGCGCGGTGATCGTAAAGCCCGAGCATCGAGACGGCGGTGCGGAGCACGTCCATCGGAGCGGCGTCCTTCGGTGCAGCCTTGAGGAAATCAATGACCCCGGCAGGAAGGTTGCGGTCGGTGCGGAGGCGGGTCTGGAGGGCGTCAAGTTCCGACTGCTTTGGAAGATGGCCGCGGTGGAGGAGGAAGACGACTTCCTCGAAGGAGCAGTTGTTGACGAGGGAATCGATCGAGTAGCCGAGATAACTGAGGCGGCCTTCCTCGCCTTCCACGTTGCTGAGAGCGGATTCGTTGGCGATGACGCCTTCAAGGCCTTTGGCGTAAGTGGTCATGAATGGATAGGTGAAAATGGTTCTCGGAAGCGCCCGGAACTAAGCGGTTCGAGTCGGACCGTGCAAGGGGAAAGCCATGAGGGAGCGCGGATTGCGGATTGGGGTTTGCAGAATGCGGATTTTGAGGAACTGCCTGTCGAGTCCGATGGAAGGTCCAGGGCAGGAGATCGTCCGAACGAGTTTCGAATTTCGTGCTTAGAATTCTGACTTTCCTCCCCATAAGCTTGCGGCGTGCCCGCTTGGATGACTCTTGTCTTCGAAACCTCTTCCCCGACCGCTTCCCTTCTTCTGGCTGGGCCAGAGGGGGTGATCGCCGAGCGTGCCTTTACCAGCGACCGCAGCCACAATGCGGTGCTGTTCGGGCCGCTTTCCGAGGTCCTGGCCGGGATTTCGCCGCAGGAGATCGGGCTCATTCTCGTGGGCAGCGGGCCGGGAAGTTACAGCGGCACGAGAGTCGGCCTGGCAGCGGCGCAGGGAGTGGCCCTTGTGGCAGGCTGCCCGGTGGTGGCGGTGCCCTCGGTGATCGCCGCGCCGTCGGCGGTGGACGGGCCCTGCCTGGTGATCGGCGATGCCAGACGAGGGAGCTACTGGACCTCGTGGGTGACGGGCGGAGAAGTTCGGTTACCGCCCACCTTGACCGACGAGGCTGGATTTCGAGAGGTGGTGGAGAACAGTGGCTGCCTGGTGAGCTTCGAGGATGGAACGCGGACCCGTTTTCCCACCGAGCGGGAGGTGAGGTTCGAACTTCCGTCGGCGCGCTTGCTCTGGAATGCCTGGAACGCGGCGAGCGCTGATTCGAGGGAGGCCTGGGCGCAGGAAGTGCCTCAGCCGCACTACCTGAGGCCGCCGCACATCACGGAGTCGAAGCGGACTTGGCCGGTGACGAAATGAGGGACCGGATCGCGGCACCCGAGACGCAGTTCCTGATGACCATCTGCACCGGTCCTTCGTCCTGCTTGCCCTTCTCGCCATAGGTGATCGTCTGGGTATTGGAGACCATGCCAACGACGAGCCCGGCCTTGTTGACCACTGGAGCGCCGGAGGATCCGCGGGCATAGTCCGCCGTCACGGCCATCATCACCGGTCCGGGCGTCATGTCGGGCAGAGGCTTGCGGAAATAGCGGGAAACCTGGCCAAAGGTTTCCACAAAGCAGTGGCCGGCCGGATGGCTGACAATGTGGATGTCGGCACCGACCTGTGCATCAGGCCCGACCGGCAGGGCGGGGAGGTCCTTGGCTCCGACCCGGAACAAGGCGATGTCCTCGGCTTCGTTGCCGGCCAAGATTTCCTTCACCGGATGCACCTGGCCGTTGAAATCACAGACCCCCCAGGCCTCGCCCTTGGCGGCCTTGAACACGTGGTAGTTGGTCACCATCAGCCCGTCCGAGTTGACACACCACGCGGTGGCGGTTCCGGAGGTGTGCCAGTGCTCGCATTTGCCGCATTTGTAGACCGAACCCAGCAGGAAGACGCTTTTTGAAAGGGCCTCGTAGTCGGCGGCCGGCCGGGTCTTTCCTTGATTGATCAAGATCGACTTCGGCACGCCCGGCAGCGCTCCGGCCAGGGTTTCTCCGGACGCAGCCGCCTTCTGGTCGGCCAACGCGCCCAGCTTTTCCTGAAAGGTCCGCACCAGGCCGGCGTCATCGACGATCGGAGGTTCGGCCCACACCACCATGGACGAGCAAAGCATCAGCAACATTCGGAATTTCACGCGCCAACGATGGCAGGGTGGGAAATGAATGGAAGCATGCAATCCAATCGATTGAGCCAGGTTCCTGAGTATGAGAACCGCAACCTCTGAAACGGAACGGCCGGAAGGGATGATCGAGGGACCGCCAGGATTCTTGCCGCTCCCGCAGGAAGTCCTCACCGCCGCCGCCAGAAGGTGACGAGGGAGAAGGTGAACTGGAACTTTCTGGCCGTCTCGCGGATCAGGAAGGGCTCGTTGGTCTGGTGGACGAGTTCGAAGTCGGGTGACAGGGTTTCCTTGAGCCAGTCGAAGGTGGTAACGGTCGGCCAGTTTTCCGGGGGCGTGAATTCCGCCAGCCAGGTGCAGGGGGTGGCGAGTATGAGTTCGCCACCGGATTTGACGAGAGAGGGAAGACGGTCGAGCAGGCGCTGCGGCTCCGGCAGGCGGCAGAGGAGATTGGCGGCGTGGACGCGATCGAAGGCACGGAGATCGGCGCGGAGGCTCATGGCATCTCCGGTTTCAAAGTGGAGGCGATCGGTTTCATAGCCCTCGGGCAATCGGGCTTCGAGGTCAGTGGAGACGTGAGCTTCTTCCAGTCGCTGGTAGGGGAGGGACATTCCCGCCCGCAGGTTCTCGGCGGCTTCGATGAACGAACGGGAAAAGTCGATGCCGATCACCTCGCGGCAGGTGCGCGACATTTCGAAACTCGAGCGCCCGACCGCGCAGCCGAGATCGAGCCCGCGATCGACCTCGTGAACCTCGAAGTGCCCGGGGGTGCGCACCGCGAAATCCAGTGCCTCGCGCATCGCGGCTGGCGCGTGTTCAGGGAGGATCTCGTCGGCGCGACCGTAGTGGAAGAGCAGGTATTCGCCCAACAGCTTCCGCGTTTCGTAGAGGTTGGACATCAGCAGATATAGACTTGGAGCGGGACGCTCCAGAGGCGGACTTGAGCAGAATGCTTCAAGCCACGGTCAGTGACTCGCGAGGGCGTCCATGAGGTAGCGGGCGGGGCGGAAGTTCTCGATGAGGACCTCGTGTTGGTCACCACGGCGCATGCGGACCTGGCTGATGTTGAAGTTCGGGGTCTTGTGCGGCGCGAAGAGGATGTCGTCGTGGGTCGAGTTCTCGTGCTTCTTGAACATCTCCGGGATGATGTCGCCGCCAAGATGATCGTCGCGACCGGTGGCGAGGTGACAGGTGCCGAGAACCTTTTCATCCTGGATGTCCGCGCCGGAAACGGGAAGCACCTGGGTGCCGAAGCCGAGTTCTCCGAGTGTGCCAGTCATCGGGTCGTCCGCCAGGCGGGCATTGTGGGCGTCGATGGTCGACTGCTTCCCGGAAATGAGGGTGGAGCGGATGATGCAGCGGTCGACCACATCGAGCACGCCAAGAGTGCCGTCCTCATACTTCATCGGGAACTGACCGCGGGCATCCTGCGGAACGAAGTAAACTTCTCCGGCTGGAAGGTTGGCGATGTCCGGCTTTTCGCCGAGGCAGAGGCCGTGGGACTTCTGGGCCTCCTGGCCGCCGAGGCCGAGCCAAGCGGTCAGCACGCGACCATCTTCGAGGGCGAAGTCGATCTCGATGTCATCGGCATTCGTCAGGGCGCTGCGGAGCTTTTCGGCGTCCTTCGAGACCTCGTGGTAATCCACGGCGAGGCCGGAGTTGAGAATGATGTCGTTGACCCCGTGAAGCGTGGCACCCCGGAAGCCGTATTCCTTGCACTTGGCCGTCAGCGGCGCGGTGGCGGAGTAGGTGGAGACACAGAGGATGATGTCGTAGTTCGGGTAAATGTCGCGATCGAGCGAGAGGTGCTTGCCGGCGGTGTCCCAGACGTCATCGGCCAGATCGAGGTTCGATCCGTAGGTCATCTTGTAGGCGAAGAGCTCGCCGCCGGACATGCCGAGGGCGTCGAGGCTGCCGTTCTGAAGGCCGAGGTAGAAGGCCTCGTGGGCCTTTTTCTGGATCGGAAAGCCGGGCTGCTGGAGGAAGGCGAGATCCTTGATCAGCGGAGCCGGATCGTCGAAATCGAGAAGAATGCAGACCTTGCAGCCCTTCGTTGGGGCGAAAACCGTGCCGAGCAGGCGGGTCAGATCGAATGCCGGAAACTCGCGGGTCTCGGGATGAAGGAGGACCTCCTCGCGAAGGTAGGCGGGCAATGTGGCGGTGGAGGACATGCCGCCATCCTAAAAGCGAAACGATATCGCGCAAGCGGACGCCCGCAAAAAGTTCAGGCCTGCCCGAGATCCCCGAAATCCATGCCTTTCTCCCGCATTTCGTCGAGCACCCCGGACATGTCCTGGAGCGTTTCCCACAGCGATCTGAGCACATACACCGGCGCGCCACAGCGGACGGCGAGGGCGAGGCAGTCGCTGGGCCGCGCGTCGAGCTCGACGATTTTCCGCTCCATGATCTCGTTCTGGGCCTCCAGGATCAGGCGGGCGTAGTAAATATCGTTCTCCACCCGGACGATGACCACGCGGCTGACCTTCGCGCCGAAGGTGTCCATTGCCTGGAGAAAGAGGTCGTGTGTGAGCGGTCGCGGCGGCTGCTGTCCGGCCAAGGAGGCATTGATCGAGGCGCCCACGGCGGGATCGATGTAAAAGACGATCGCCTTTTTCCCATCGCCGAGAAACACCGCGCACCCGGCCTGGGTGGGCAGCAGGGCGATGGGTTCGACGCGGACGAGATCGGGCACGGCAGGACTATGGCGGGTGAACGGGAATTTCCAACGGTCAAGTTGAGTCATGAGCCATCAATCCACCGGGCAACTTGATCCGTTCGTGACAGCCGCGCGGGATTGGGGATGCTGACAGGGTGAATTTCCTGACGATCGCTGCATTGAAGGAGCAGGCCGGCGAATCCTCGCTGGCGGCGGTGCTGGACGCCGAACTCCAGTCGAAAAGCCCGCGCCAGACGAAGGCCGGAAAGCCGTATCTCGTGCTCACCTTCGCCGACGCCACCGGCAGCTTCGCGCTGAATGCCTGGTCGGACGCTCCCTTGTTCGACGCAGCCTCCAGCTTCACCGACGGCACGGTGCTGCGGCTCGATGCCGAGTGGACCCAGAACAGCTACGGGCTCAACGCCACCAACCTCGCCTGGGAGCGCCTCAGTGGGGACGACCTGGAGGCCTTTTACGCCGGAGACGCCGCCACGGCGGAAAAGCAGCGACGCGATTGGGAGACGATCACCGGCTTCTGCCAATCCGTCACCGACCCCCGCCTCCACGCGCTGGCGGATCTGTTTCTGACCAGCATGGGCGCAAAGTTCCGTCGTGCAGCCGCCGCGCGGAGGAACCACCACGCCCGTCGCGGCGGGCTGGTCGAGCACGTCGCCCAGATGATGCGCTCCGCCGATGCCGTCTGCGGAGCTTACCCCCAGCTCAACCGCGATCTTCTGCTCATCGGCGTCCTGTTTCACGACTGCGGGAAGCTTTGGGAAAACCAGTATGCCGAGCGCGGGTTCGCCCAGGGGCACTCGCTGCACGGCGAAATGCTCGGCCACATCCCGCTGGGCATCGAGCTGGTCAACAAGCTGTGGCGGGATGTCAGCGATTCCCCGGTTGCCTCGGGCTGGGTCACGCTGGAGCCAGCCAGCGAAATGGTCCGCCTGCACCTGCTGCACCTCATCGCCAGCCACCACGGCGAGTTCCAGTTCGGCTCGCCCACGCTGCCGCGCACGCCGGAAGCCTTCGCGCTGCATCATATCGACAACCTCGACGCGAAACTCGAAATGATCCACGACGCCTACGGCCGCGCCAACGAGCTGGCGGAAGGCATTTACGAAAAGCAGTTCCCACTGCCTGCGAACCTGGTCGAACCGCTGGGACGCTTTCAGCGCGAATGACGAATGACGAATGACGAATTCCCGAATGACGACCGGAAGATGAGTGCCTTCGTCATTCGGAAATTCGGAATTCGTCATTTCTTCCCTCTATGGAACAGACCCACGGCATCCTGATCCGGCTGACGAAGCTGACCGACAGCAGCCTGATCATCCATTGGTTCACGGAGGGGGCCGGGCTGGTCAAGACGGTGGCGAATGGCGCACGGCGTCCCGCCAGCCCCTTCGCTGGAAAGCTCGATCTCTTTTTCACCGCCGAGATCGTCTGGACCCCGGCGAAGCGCGGCGAACTCCATCCGCTCAAGGAGGTCGTCGTTTCCAACTGGCACATGGGCCTGCGGAAAAGCTACGTCGCCACCCTGCTGGCGGGCTATTTCTGCCGGCTCCTCGAACAAGCGGTCGAGCCCGGGCATCCGGACCCCTTGCTCTATGATCTCCTGCGCCGTGCTTTGGACCATGTCGACACCGCCGGCCCCAGCCTGCGCGGCCTTCAGCACTTCGAGCGGGAGCTGGCCAGAATGCTCGGAGTTTCCCATGATCGACGCTCCGCCGAACTGGCCCTTCGCGATGCGGTGGGGGAGCTCCCGGGCATCCGACGCGACCTCGTCGAAAGACTCTCGGGCCCCGGGGATTTGGACTCGTCAAATCACTAATTGGTGTTAACCGTGTAAACACATCATGGACTCACCTACAGCCACCCTGATTGGAATCCTACGCGATCGCTCGGAATCCCTGCGCGAGAAAGGAGACCTCAACGAAGCCCTTCACGCCGCCACGGCTGCGGTGGAAAAGGCCCAGCAGACGCTGAGTTCCGAGTATGAGAGCATCGATGAGTTCGTCTCCAGCCTTGAGCAGCGGGCTGTGATTTATCGGGAGCTCGGACAATACGAACTCGCCCGTGATGACTACCGCCACGGGATCGATCAGCTCGATGGTCGGCTCGACCGGCTGGATCAGCTTGGCCGCCTCTACGCGGGTCTCGGCTCGGCTTACGACAGCCTTGGAATCACCGAGCGCGCCGAATCCGCTTGGAAAAAGTCGCTCGACAGCTTCGAGCGCCACGATCCTCCGCTTCAGCTCGATGTGGCCTCCATGGCGAACAATCTCGGAGCCCTGCGCAAGGCCGCCGGCGACCTCGATGCGGCGGAAAACTATTATCTTCGCGCCCTGGAGATCCTGCACACCCAGCTCGGCAAGGATCACGAGGAAACCGCCGCCGTTTCCAACAATCTCGGCGCGCTCTACCTTGCCGCTGGCTTTGGCGAGCAGGCCCGCGAAATGCACATGATGGCCCTCGAGGTGCGCCGCGCGCTCTTCGGCGACAGCCATCCCGACACCGCGCAGTCCCACAACAATCTGGCCTTGGCCCTGTTGCTGACCGGCGATCGCTCCTGGGCAAAGCGGCACTTTGAAAAGTCGCTCACCGCCTTTGAATCCCTCGGCACCCAATACTGCGAGGATCTGGAAGCCGTGTCCGCGAACTACTGCGACTTCCTCCGCGCCGATGGCGACAGTGCCCTCGCCGAGGTCATCGACCAGCGCGTGCAGGCGATGCTGGGCCGGGTTTGACCGGCTGGGTCTGCACCTTCAACGGCTCCGCCCGCAGCCACTTCCGGATCAGCGCGCGATCGGCTGTTAGATTCCCGACCAGACGGTAGCTGGAGCGTTGCAGCACCCCGGCTTCATTGC
Source organism: Verrucomicrobiaceae bacterium (assembly GCA_027485995.1). Lineage (GTDB taxonomy): Bacteria > Verrucomicrobiota > Verrucomicrobiia > Verrucomicrobiales > Akkermansiaceae > Luteolibacter. The sequence continues at coordinate 12,339 of JAIXPW010000141.1, read as the reverse complement.
GGCTTTCATCGACCACACACCACGGCGCCGAACCGGAGGAGTGGACCATGCGGAAGCCTTGCGCATCGTTGATGAGAAAGCCCACATGGCTGTCGAGGCCCACGAGACAGATGCCCGGCTCCACCTTGCTGACCGAGGAAACGAAGGTCTCGTAAGGCTTTCCGGCGCTCAGGTGGAAGGCCTTGCGATCGACGAAGGTCTGGAGGATGTGCTCCGACGCCTGCTGGGCCAGCTTGTAGCGATCGACCCGGAATCCGGCATCGCGCAGGACGGTGGACACGAAATAGCCGCAGGCGATTTTCCCCTGACCCGGTCCGGGCGCGGTGCCGTTGAAGTCCCAGGGCGTTCCCAGCCAGCAGCGCATCATCGCAGGCAGGGTCTTTTCCAGATCGACCCGCGCCTCGTCCTCGATCACAGCGCGATCCTTCTCGGTCCGAGCCGCCCGGTGGCGCTTCGCCATCGCCGCGCGACGTTTTTCCAGATCGGCGGAAAGCGTCAGGTAAGTCGCCGGATCCGGTTTCGGCCCACTGATCTTCTGGGCCGCCTGAGGAAACCAATCGCGCGCCAAAGGCATGACCTGCCAGGCCGTCAAGCCGATGACCAACAGTCCCAAAACAATCCAGAGCGCGCGTTTCAACGGCGGGAGACTTTCAGCCGCCAAGCGGATTGACCAGCACGGAGCGGAATCCATCCGCCTTCGGCCTCGATCCCCAAGAGGGGCTTGGGCGGCTCGCCCGAGAGTTGGTGTTTATAACGGGCGAGCCGCCCGTTCCCCTCTTCGGTGAATTTCACTAATCGCCCAAGCCGCGTGCTCGGAAATGAGCGGATCGGGGTCGGCGGCGGCGGTTTCGAGGGCGGGGAGGTCTTCAGTGGTGCCGGTGTTTCCGAGGGCGACGCAGACGTTTCTGAGAAAACGCGGGCGCTTGATGCGCTTGATCGGGGACTTGGCGAAGAGGGCGCGGAAGGACTCGTCGTCGAGGGTCAGGAAATCCCGCAGACGATGGCGGAAGACGCTTTCACGGGCATGGAAACTGGCCTCGCGGGAAACCTCGGCGAACTTGTTCCAGGGGCAGGCATCGAGGCAGTCGTCGCAGCCGTAAATGCGGTCGCCCATGGCGATGCGGAACTCCTCGGGGATGGCCTCCTTGTGCTCGATGGTGAGGTAGGAAATGCAGCGTCGCGCATCGACCCGGTGCGGTGCGGTGATCGCGCCGGTGGGGCAGGCGGTGAGGCAGCGGGTGCACTTTCCGCAATGATCGCCGAAGGGAGCGTCGGCGGTCAAATCGAGGGTGGTGAGCAGCTCGGCGAGGAAGAACCAGGTGCCGAGGCGGCGGTGGATCTGGAGGGTGGACTTGCCGTTCCAGCCGAGGCCGGCGTCGGTGGCGAAGTCGCGCTCGAGCACCGGACCGGTGTCGACGTAGTAGCGCTGAGTGCCGCCGAGTTTCGCGAGTTCGACGTCGAAGGCCTTCAGCTTTGCGAGGATGAGATCGTGGTAGTCCTCGTTCCAGGCATAGCGGGCGATTCGGTAGCCGTCCGCGCCCGAACTACGACCCGGATAGTAGTTCAAGGCCAGGCAGATGACCGACCTGCAGCCCTCCAGGACCTCGCGCGGATCACAGCGGCGGTGCGGAGTCTTTTCCATCCACGCCATGTCGCCATGCAGGCCCTCGCCGATCCATTCGCGGAAGGCCTCGGCATGCGTGGCCTCCTTGGCGACCGCGATCCGGCAGTCATCAAATCCAAGTCCGCGGGCAATGGCCTTGATCGTGTCCGCCCGCGAAGCCTCTTCCATTTCGGATTTCAAATTTCGGATTTCGGGTTTTCTCCCCCTCAAGCGTGCCCGGTGAAGAAGTAGCGGGCGCTTTCCAGGATGCCGGTGGAGATTTCCCCGGAGTCGAGGCCGCGGGTGTCGAGGGCGAGGTGGGCGGTTTCCCGATACCAGGGCGTGCGTTCGGTGAGCAGGGCCTCGATGCGGGCGCGGGGGTCATCGGTATGAAGCAGCGGCCGGTCGCGGTTGCGGCTGGTGCGGTCGAGGATGGTTCCGACCGGCGCCTGGAGCCAGACGACGTAGCCGAGCTGGCGGAGGAGCGTGCGGTTCTGGGGGCGGACGATGACGCCGCCGCCGGTGGAAATGATGCGTCGCGGGGCCTCGGGGGCGTAGAGTTCCTCGAGCAGTTGCGTTTCCAGGTCGCGGAAGCCGGACTCGCCGAGTTCGGAAAAGAGGGTGGCGATGGACTTGCCGGTGCGCTGTTCGATCAGCGAGTCCATGTCGACGAGCGGGTAGCCGAGGCGTTGCTGGAGCTCGCGTCCGACCGTGGATTTCCCGCAGCCCATGAATCCAATGAGCACGATGTTTTTCGGAACGCTGACGCCGTCCACCATGGACGGAGCTTAGCGGGCGTTTTGCATTCGGCGAACCCGAAATTCACGACTTGCCAGCGGCGGGCGTGGCGTGGAAGCCTTGCGGAGGCAATGGATTCTGCCTGACCGAGGCTGGTCGAACCGCTCACCACGAGCTGATGATTCCTACCGGCGCCCGGAAGAATCATGTCAGAAACGCTTTTCCAGACCCGCGACCGGACGTCGTTCGCGTTCGTCATCCGCCAGCTGCGGTCAGCCTGGCGGGGGGCGGGATTTCTGCTGTGGTGGTTGCTGCGGCTGCTGCCGATGGCGATGGCGGTCGGCTCGGCGTCGGCGTTTTTCCTGTGGAGTCTCGATCACGTCACGCGGCTGCGCTTCGAGCACCCGTGGCTGCTTTACCTGCTGCCGCTCGGAGGCTTCTTGGTGGCTCTGATGTATCAAAAGGTCGGCGGCAAGTCCGAGAGCGGAACGAATCTCCTCATTGATGAGATCCACGAGCCCGGAGGCGGTGTGCCGAGACGGATGGCCCCGCTGATTCTGTTGGGCACGATCCTCACGCACCTCTGCGGCGGCTCGGCCGGACGCGAGGGCACGGCGGTGCAGATGGGCGGGAGCATCGCCAGCGCGTTTGCGAAGGCGTTCCGCGTGCCGCCCGCCGCGCTGCGGATCCTGCTGATGGCGGGCGTGGCGGCGGGCTTCGGGGCGGTCTTCGGCACGCCGCTGGCGGGGGCGGTCTTCGCGCTGGAGGTGCTGGTGATCGGGCGGATCCAGTATGACGCGCTGCTGCCCTGCCTGCTCGCGGCGCTGGTGGGAAACTGGACCTGCGAGGCCTGGGGGATCGTCCACACGCGCTACGACGTCGCCTTCATGCGGGACGTGATCATTCCGAGCCAGGGCTTCCATTTCGATCCCTGGTTGCTGGGGAAAGTCGTGCTGGCCTCGGTGGCCTTCGGTCTCTGTGCGACGACCTTTGCCCGTGCCTCGCACTGGCTCGGCCGCGTGATGAAACAGCTCTGTCCGAACGCCCTGCTGCGGCCGGTGATCGGCGGCGTGGCGATCCTTGCGCTGGTCCATCTGCTGGGCACCCGCGAGTTCCTCGGGCTCGGCGTGTGGTCACCGAATCCCGGCGACCTGACGATTTCCTCGTTTTTCCAGCCGGGAAACAGCGTGCAATGGGCCTGGTTCTGGAAGCTGCTTTTCACGGTCATCACACTGTCCTGCGGCTTCAAGGGCGGGGAAGTCACGCCGCTGTTCTTCATCGGCGCGGCGCTGGGCAGCGCGCTGTCCGGGCTGATGGGCGCGCCGAACGATCTCTTCGCCGCGCTGGGCTTCGTGGCGGTCTTCGCGGCGGCGGCAAACACCCCGCTGGCCTGCGCGCTGATGGGGATCGAGCTCTTCGGTGCCCACAACGCGGGCTACCTGGCGATCGCCTGTTTCGTGGCCTACGCGTGCAGCGGCCACACCGGAATCTACAAGTCCCAGCGGCTCGCCGTGCCGAAACGCTGACCCGCAGGGGAGGACCGGAGATTGGAAGAATAGGCCCATGTGGAGCGACTGCTTGCGAAATGCCATTCCCATGTGCACAAATGGACTGCGGCTTGCTGTGTGGCAGGTCCGCGCCTTTCCCGTGGATTCATGAATTCCAGCTCCTCCATTCCCCGCAAGGGCATGGCCAACCGCCCCACCGGGTTCGCGCTGGTGGCGTCGATGCTCGCGATGGCGCTGCTGATGGTCCTCGGCATCGGGTTGATGACCCTGGCCACGATCGAACTGAGGCGCACCAGCGGAACGAACTACGAGGCGGAGGCCCGGGCCAAGGCGCGGCTATCCTTGATGCTGGCGATCGGCGACCTGCAACGCTACGCCGGACCCGACACGCGTGCGACCGCCGAGGCGGCTTTGCTGGACGAGGCGATCCCGAATCCCCACTGGACCGGTGTCTGGAACACGCGCGCCACCGACGGTAAACCACTGCTCAAGCGCGACGATGGCAACGGCGGACTGACTGACTCCCGCCTGACCAATCCGGACCGCGAAACCTCGGCCCTGACCTGGCTCGCCAGCGGCGGCGTTTCCCCGCGCTCCGAGATCGCGGCGGAGGAGGCGATCGAGCTGGTCAGCAGTCGCGACGATCCGGCAGGCCGTCGGGTCGCGGCGAAGCGGATGCTCGTGAACACCGGGAAGCCTGAAGCGGGCGGCTATGCCTGGTGGGTCGGAGATCTGGGAGTGAAGGCGAACCTTTCCACGCCCGATGCCTTCGAAGGAAAGCTGGCGGACGCCAACAAGCCCGGCGATGGCGGATGGTTCCGCCGGATGATCTCCCAGGAAGCGGACACCTCGCTCATCGGCGGTCCAGTCGAGGCCGACGAAAAGCGCAAGCTCATCACGGACTCGACCCGTCGCCTCTCAGTAAAGGACTGGGACCGCACCCGCTTTCATGATTTCACCGTCCACTCGGTGGGAGTGCTCGCGGACATGGAAGCCGGCGGCCTTAAGCGCGATCTAACAGCCTTTCTCAACAGCGAGGGAAGGATCGCCGATCGCGAGGGACTGCCCGGGCTCTCCGACAGTGACAATCTCGTCGGCCCGGCAAATGAGGCGGCGGCGACGCGCGATGGACTCGACTGGGGCTCCACTCGACACCGTTTCACTTCGCCGAAATTCGGACTCCTGAGGAAATGGGCGCGCGAAGCCGTGCCATTCAGCGGAAACAACGTGGCAGCGGTCCTGCCAAAATCCGAAGACTCGCCGCGTGTCTCGCAGTCGAACGCGCTCGCCCTCAGCAATCTCACTCCGGCGGCCATTGGTTCGCTTGATGCCCCGAATCTGGTGCCGACCCTGGTCGAGGGGACGCTTTCGTTCACGATGAGTTGGCACCGGGTCGGCGCGCAGCCGGGAGGCCTCCAACCGAGCAGGCCTTACCAGGTCCGGCTTCACCTTTATCCGAGGATCGTTCTGTGGAATCCCTACAACGTGGAACTCGAACTCGACCCCACGATCGCGATGATCCAGGGAAACGGGAGACAGGAGATGTGGACGGAGATCTATTATCCTCCCAACATGAATCTCAGATACATTGCCCAGTGGATCTGGTTCGAAGGCGGACGCAGCTCGAACTTCACACCTGCCGGGGGGTCGATCCTTGAAAGCGAAGGCTACAAGGATCCCTACATCGGATGTTTCTATTTTTCCCTGCCAAAGACCAAGTTCAAGCCGGGTGAGTGCCTTGTTTTCAGTCCGGGAAAGGCCGCCGAGTATGACCGCCCGATCCCCGGAGTCAGCGAATCCTACGCCCTGGAGAAGAATGTCCTGAGCTGCGAAACCAGCCCGGACCCATCGAAGAACTACTACATGTCCAATAACGAGGTGGACGGCGGCTTCAGCTTCATCCCAATCAACTACTGGTTTGCTCCGACGACTGCCTGGAAATCGGGAGGCATCGCCAACCAGGGCGATGACTCCCGCGTGATCCTGAAAAAGCTCGGGACCGCGAGCAATGTCACCTTTGAGGATTTCGATGCCCTGCCTCAGATCTCCGTGGTGTCCGCTTCGCTGCAATATGGGGCCGGACGCGAGCCGAGGATTGCCTGGAGCACGAACCAGAAGATGCCGGTCGAGGAGACTGCCACCGTCGATCCGAGGGCTACTTTCGCTCCGAACGTTCGCACGCGGGAAGGCATCCGGCTGCGCTGGCACACCGAGACGCGATCCAATCTGGTGAACTCCGGTTCGCTCAATGGCACTCCGCATTTCGAGGATGCCCTGCTCGGCAACTGGAACGCACGTGCCTCCTATGTCGCGCGGACGCCATGGGACAATCTTGCCGGGACGCTCCCGAAATCGGGCTCGGCCGGTGGCCCCTGGTTTTTCGGAGCCTACACCCGTGACCTCTATGATCAGGCGGTTTCCTGGCAGGACCAGATGCCGGTGTATCGCGATGGGCGCTATCACGGGAATCCCTTCGGCACGCCGCAGGAGGCATCCGGGCCCATCGTGCTCTTCGACGTGCCGCGCAGTGGGACCGGGGTGATCTCGATCGGGCAGTTCCAGCACGCCAAGCTCTCCGAGTTCGTCTGGCATCCCTCGTATGCCGTCGGCCAATCGCTCGCCGATCCACGCGGGCCGACTGGGAAATCGACCGGCCTCGCGAGGACCGCGCCGCTTTTCTCGGATGCGTCGGAAGCGGCGGTCGGCGGCTTTTCGGCCGACGCGATCGGCAGCTCGACGGATGTCCAGCGCGGCACGACTCGCGACGCCTGGGCCCAACAAGGTCGGGCGATTTTCCAGGACTATCCCGCCACGGACAATCTCGTCTACGATCTGTCCTACGAGGTGAACCGTAGTTTGTGGGACGCGTTTTTCCTCTCGGGTGCCGACCAGGCAAAGGCGGAGGCTTTTGTCAAAAATCCCGCCGAGAATCCGCTGCCAAATGGCAGGCTGCGTCTGAACTCCACCTCGGGAAAGGTGACGGACGCTGAGGATCTTCGTGATCTTCATCTCGCTGCGTCACGATTGGTCCTGGACGGTGCCTTCAACGTCAACTCGCTCAGCGTCGAAGCCTGGAAGGCTGTGCTCTCCGGGGCCCGCGCCGCCTCGCCGGATGGGAAGGTGAGGTTTCCACGGGTGCTCTCCGCGCCGGGCAATTCCTGGACTTCAGGAGATTCGCCCAACGACGGCTCTGCCTGGAATGGGGAGCGCGTGCTCACGGACGGGGAGATCGATCGCCTGGCCAGAGCCATCGTCGTCGAGGTTCGGAAGCGCGCGCCCTTCCTCTCGCTCGCGGACTTCGTGAATCGCCGCCTCGCCGATGATGCCACCGGGCGCATGGGGCCGCTGCAGGCCGCCATTGATGCGGCTGGGCTGAACTCGGCCTTTGATGCAGCCTATCCGTTGGACAATTCGAAGTCCCTGCCTGACTACTCGCATCCCGACAAGGTCCGCGATGCCACCCGAATGGAGCAGACGCTGAAGCCAACGTCGAAGGCCTGGGGAGCCCCAGCCTATCTCACCCAGGGAGATGTGTTGCAAGTGCTCGGGCCGATGCTCAATGCGCGCTCGGACACCTTCGTGATCCGCGCCTATGGAGATTCGGCGGATTCCTCCGGCACCATCCGCGCCCGCGCCTGGTGCGAGGCCATCGTCCAGCGCACACCGGAGCCGCTCAAGCCGGATGAGTCGGGGCTCAACTCCGCCGACGCAGGGAAGTCGGGTGATTTCGGACGTCGCTTCATCGTGAAGTCCTTCCGATGGTTGAAGCGCGAGGAGATCTAACAGACCATCCGTGCATGCCTTTTTCCCTCACCCCTCTGCTTTGTCACCTGCTTCTGATCGTGGCCCTCGTGCTGCCTGTTCACGGTGAGCCGGAAAAGGAGAAGGAAAAGAAGCATCCGCGAACGATCCGGTTTTTGCCGCTCGGAGAATCGCCACCATTTCGTCAGGAGATTCGCGATGGCGTGCGTTATGAACTGGAGCCACCCGTCGGCAGCATTCCGCCGCGCGAGGTCAGCCTAACAGTTGGCAAGCTCGCGGTGCCATCGGTGCAGCTTTCCCTCGGCCGGATTTCCCTGGCCGTAGGCCTGCCGAACGGGGTCGAACCGATCGCCGTTCGTCGGCCCGAGGACAGTCCGACGGCCCAGCCTTGGATGAACCTGACCCTTCCCGAAACCGGCAACGTGATGGCACTGGTCTGGCGTGAGCCGGGCAAACTCTGGGACAAGCCGCGCTGGCTGTTGCTACCGGATGGTCCGGAATTCAACGCGGGAAAACTCCGGCTCTCCAACATTTCCCCGGTCGAGATCCGCTTCATCATCGGCGAGGAAAAGATCGCACTGACTCCGGGAAAGGTTCATCTGATATCGCTGCCCGTGGGACGTGATGTGCCGGTGCAAATCGCGTGGATCGATGCCTCCGGAAACGCCAAGCGGATCTACTCAAGCGCCATCGTCCAGAACCAGGGCGAGCGTGGCGAACTGATGGTCTACCGAGCCGATGGCGAGCAGCCGAGGCAGCCGCTGAAGGTCCTGCCGCTGCGCGAAAAGGCACCCGAGCCACCACCGGCAGCGCCCTGAGAGGTGGGGGAACTTTTACCCTGCCTTCACAATTCTCCGTGCTTTCCAACACACGGATTTAACACGCCCGCGATGGGATGTGGACCATAGCCCAACAAGGCTACATTCCATGAACCCAATCCTCAAAACAGCGCTTGTTGTCGCCAGTCCGCTGGTGTCCACCCTCGCGAATGCCGCACCTACGGCTTCGTTCAGCAACGTGAATCCCTCCAACGGTACGGTCGTTGGAACGCCCCATACCGTTCTTCGAGGCAAGGTCAGCCACGACATCTATGCGTCGTCCCAGATCACGGCCACCCTCAACGGCAAACCCTTGCTTCTCGACCCACGAGGGAACTTCTCTGTCCCCGTGAGCCTCAGCCCGGGCAACAACGATTTCACGCTCAAGGCCAGCACGCCGAATCCCCGCCAGCAGATCACCGAAATCTCGGCCTATCTCGACGGCTCCATGGTCTACGGCTCCGATGAGGCCCGCGCCCGGGCGCTCCGGACCTTCCAGGGTGGCCAGTTGAAAACCAGCCCGGGAAACCTGCTGCCGCTCAACACGGAGGGCCTCGCCAATGCCAACGACGCGCACTTCTTTCCCGATGACCAGCTCTTCCTCGCCGGGGATGTCCGCGCGAATGAAAACCCTGAGCTCGCCTCCATCCAGACGCTCTTCCTGCGCGAGCACAACCAGCTCGCCGCCGCCATCTCCGCGGCCAATCCGCGCCTGACAGATGAGCAGATCTATCAACGCACCCGCAGGCTCGTCATCGCCGAGATCCAGGTGATCACCTACCGCGAGTTCCTGCCCGCCTTGCTCGGCCCGAATCCACTCCGCCGCTACACCGGATACCGTCCGGACGTGAACGCCGGCATGGCCACCGAGTTCACCACCGCGGCCTTCCGCATCGGACATACGCTGGTGAATGACGACATCGAGTTCCTCGACAACGACGGTGAGGAAATCGCCGACGGACTGGAGCTCGCCTTCGCCTTTTTCAATCCTCAACCCCTCAAGCAACTCGGACCCGATTCGACTTTGAAATACCTCGCCACCGATGTCGCCCAGGAGGTCGATACCCAGATTGTCCCCGGCCTGCGTGACTTCCTCTTCGGCCCTCCCGGTGCCGGTGGACTCGACCTCGCCTCGCTCAACATCCAGCGCGGTCGTGACCACGGCCTCGCCGATTACAATACGGTCCGTCTCGCCTATGGCCTGCCGCCGGTGAAAAGCATTTCCGAAATCACGAAGAACCCCACGCTCCAGGCAAGCCTCACCGCGCTCTATGGCGATGTGAAATCCATGGACCTCTGGGTCGCCGGACTCGCCGAGGATCATGTGCCGGGATCCAGCGTCGGCCCGACTTTCCGACGCATCCTCGTCGATCAGTTCGAGCGCAGCCGCGATGGCGACAGCAACTGGTATGAGCGCAACTTCTTCGGCCGCCAGCTCGCGGCGCTGAACACCACCCGCCTGTCCGACATCATCCGGCGGAACACCAGCATCACCAAGCTCCAGGACAACGTGTTCTTCTTCGATCCGGACAAGACGCTGGCAGGATTGACTGCGAAGGCCGGTTCGCTGCCCGCCGTGCTCTATCAGGGTCCGGACTCCGGCATGCCACCCGCCAGCTACGATGGATCTGGTAACAATCCGTTCCATTTCACCTGGGGAGCCGCCGGTGCCGACCTGCTGCGCATCGCTCCCGCCGCCTATGCCGACGGGGTTTCCGCACCGAGCGGCGAGGATCGTCCAAGCCCACGCCTCATCAGCAACTCCGTCTCCGAGCTGACCACGCCCTTCGCCAACGCCCGGCTGATGTCGAGCTGGGTTTACGGTTGGGGCCAGTTCATCGACCACGACCTGGGACTGACCACCACCGGCACCACGGTCTTCAACATAGCGGTCCCCACCGGTGATCCGTCCTTCGATCCCAACAGCACCGGCACCCAGGTCATCCCCACCCATCGCTCGACCTTCGACGAATCCACCGGAACCGCCACGCCGACCGTCGGCCAGAAGTCCGTGCGGATCACCTTCCAGCCCCGCCCCGGAAGGCGTTGATTCTCCCCGGAATGCTCCCTCCACCCCGCAAGCTGGTCACCCGGCTTGCGGGGATTTTTTCGGATCCCATCATCTGCTCGCCGTCATCCCTTTGTGTTTTCAAGGAGTCCGACACCTTCTGGAGGCGACCCTGTTTCGGAAATTGCATGGAAGGACGTTTCGGTCAGTCTGTCTGCATGAACGCGAAAGCCGCGCGAATCATCACGATCAGGTCTTTGCCAAGCCTTGGTTGGCGGGCTCGTCTCATCCCATGAACGCAGGCCAAGCCATTCAGACCGCAGGCCGCATCGGGGGATTTTGCGCGCGTCATTTTCTCGCACTGCTGGTGACGGTCGTCGTTCCATGCGTGATTTGGACAATCGTTTACTTCGCGCTCCTGCTTTGGGCCGTTTTCACAAACGGCGGCATCGGTGGCCCGCTGGCCTATCCATCTGGCCTGCTGTTCTTTTTCCTCGCGGCCAGCGTCGCGAGCCTGCTGCTGTTCTTACCTTCCACCGCTTTGGCAGAGTGGTTTGCCAAGCGTCACGCATTCCCGATTCTTGCTCAGATTCCGATCTGCGTGGCGATCCTTGCCGTGCTTTGTCTGATGCTCGTTTCGATCGCCGCGGTAGTGGGCGCTCCGCCATCAATTCGAGGCTTCTCGATGAGCTTTGGTGTTTTGTTCGTCTCTCACCTGCTGCCACTCGGCCTTTATTGGTGGTCGGCGCAGAGCGGGCCGCTTTTGCTTTCACTGGCTCAGCGACTTCTTCGCAGGTTCCGGCCGTGAAATTCAGGACCCTGGGCGGGCTTAATCCCCACTGTGACTCCGTCGCCAGCCCGCAGGCGGTGGGGAAATCCTTTCCGCCGCTGGCCTTTGGCTCTTGCCACGCTGCCCGTCCTTCTTTCTTCTTCCGGCGCATGTCCGAAATCCTCACCGCCGACCTCCTGGCGCTCGACACCGATGGCTTGAAAAGCCGTTTGTCGAAGCTCAGGAGGTATCTTTGACGTCCCGACCCTCGAATACGAAATCGCGAACCTCGAGGAATCGATGGGCTCGCCCGAGTTCTGGAACGACTCCGACAACGCCAAGACCGTCAGCTCGAAGGCGGCGGCGATGAAGAAGAAGCTGGAGGGCTTCCTGAAGCTCGAAAAGCGCGCCGGCGACGTGGAGGAAGGCATTTCCCTGGCGAAGGAATACGACGACCGCGAAATGGCGCTAGAGGCCGTGGCGGAGTTCGAATCCGTCGGCAAGGACCTCGCGTCCTACGAGCTGCTCACCCTGCTCGACAAGCCGAGCGACATTTCTCCCTGCTACCTCATCATCCAGGCCGGAGCCGGCGGCACCGAGGCCTGCGATTGGGCACAGATGCTGCACCGCATGTACACCCGCTGGGCGGAGCGCCATGGTTACACCGTGGAAACCCTCGACTGGCAGGACGGCGACGGCGCGGGCCTGCGCAGCGCCACCATCAAGATCACCGGCGACTACGCCTACGGCTATCTGAAGAGCGAACGCGGCGTGCATCGTCTGGTCCGCATTTCGCCCTTCGACTCTGCTGGAAAACGCCACACCTCGTTCTCCTCGGTCGACGCCACTCCGGAAATTTCAAAGGAGATCAACATCGAGATCGACGAGAACGACATCGAGATCACCACCACCCGCTCCGGCGGCAAGGGTGGTCAGAACGTCAACAAGGTCGAGACCGCCGTGTTGCTGCGCCACCTTCCCACCGGTATCCTGATCCGCTCCACCGCCGCGCGGTCGCAGGGCCAGAACCGCGTGCTCGCCTACGAGATCCTCAAGGCGAAGCTCTATCAGCTCGAGGAAGACAAGCAGAAGGCCGAGTCCGAACGCGCCTACGGCGAAAAGGGCGACATCGG